>JAMPHV010000027.1 GCA_023663265.1 Bacteroides sp. | reverse complement strand
CGCTTTGAAAGTTGTTTTAAAATATAAGTCGGTATTCCGTTTTTTAAAAATGCAGACGCTTAGAATTATAACTGCCAATGTTTTATAATGATTTATTAAGCTTTAATTAAAACTCATTCTGCTTTTTATTCAATGCTTGTTTTCATTTTAAGATATGCGCTTTTACTTTTGTTATAACGATTTCTCCTTTTTTTGCTTTGAATTTTGGCGAAACTTAAATTATAACGAAAAAACGACCCGTTTACGACAGGTCGTTTTTTCCAGCCCCTTTTAGTACACAGTGTCGGCTTTTACGCCGTTTTCATCGATATATCCCACATAACGCGCCTCCGACCAGCCCATGCTCCACATATCCTCGCTGTCGAAGCACCCGTTTTCGTCAATATTGGGAAAGTCGAGCCCCTCGTAAATATTGCTGACCATGGGAGCGTAAGCGGCGGCTGTGCATTTATCGCCGAACAGGAACACCTGCGCCGCCGCCTTATCGTCGATATTCTTACCGAGGCTTGGAACGGCTTCAAGAAGTCTTGCGCTAAGGTCGTTTTCGTCCTCGTCACTGAAAAGCTCATCTCCATCTCCTATAATGACCGACCCTGCCCAAAACAGCATTCTCACATTTTGCGGAGGGTCGACCGAGACGCCCTTTTCGAAAAGAAATTCGTCGAAAACCGTCTTTATAGCCTCGGCTGCTTCCTGCGCCGAAAGCATTTGCTTCTCCCATTCGGCTTCATGCGCTTTTTCTCTGTTCAGCCCGAACCGAAGCAAGCCCCAGCAGACAAAGCCCGATTTTATCGGAAAAGCTTTTTGACTGACCATTTCCTCCTTTATCGTCTCCCACATCTCCCCGTCTCCAAGCTCTGTTGACCAATCCTCCGAATAGTTTATCAGAGAGTGCTTCTCAATGTAGGCTTTTATTTCCGTCCATTCGTCTCCCCAAGGAACAAAGCTTTGATCCACCCAAACGGCAATAAGCAGCAGCGCCAATATTAAAAGACATACCGAAAGAGCGGCAAGTCCCTTTCCCTGCTTCATAAGGCTGCCGTTCCTTTCGTTTTTGCCCTTATTCATACATATGCCCCTTTCGCTCTATCCCACGCTCTTCTTTCCGATAGGGTATATTTTGTCAAAAATATATTCCGCCATATCGTTGGTCGCCTCGGAGGTCAGATCGTACCTGTACCACACCATTTCCTCGTTGCTCGTATCCGACTGCATCCATACCAGCATACCGTTCCAGCCGTTATCGTACATTGAGCGGTATTTTTCGGGCAAGGTCATTCCTCTTTGAGAATCGTTGCTCGTTTCTCCTATAACGCAAGGCTTGTCGGTATCGAGCCCGAATTCCTCGGGAGTTTTGTCAAAGGGCGTTCCGAAAGAGCCTCGCATCCAATCGTAATAATGAGTGCTGTAAAAATCGAGATACGCCCCGTCCAGACCCGTCAGCTCTCTTAAATACTCGTCCGAAACCACGTTTCCCTCGTATTTGTCCGAATTGTACTTTATTATCCCTATCCCCGCCGTTACGAGCGTATCGCATTTTTCGTGAATAACGGCAGCGCATTTGCCTATCAAATAAGAAATATTATCCCATTCAAACTGTCCGCATTCCTCGTTTTCGTGTATCCAATCGGGCTCGTTTACGATATCGACCGAAAACAAATACTCTCTGCTGCCGTACCGCTCGCAAAACTCGGATACATATTTGTCGGCGTAAATGTCGCAGGCTTCCTTTGAGGAGAGCATCGTCTGCCAGTTGGCGCTTTTAAAATGATCGAAGGACAAAAGCGTTGCCATTACGTAAACGCCGTACTTTTCCGCCAGATCGAAAAGCTTGTCGAGATCGGTCCAGTGCTCCTCGGCAATGTTGTATACCTCCCCTTGACTGTTCAGCCGCACGATCGACTGACCGTCGCAGTTCAGCCAAATACGCGTACAGTTTATATTGTCCTCGGCAAGCAGGGCGAAGGTTTTCTCCCATTCCTCGGCGTTCATTCCACCGTTAAATTCGTTCCAATAGTACCACGGAGTATTGCAGCCGCTGAGCCACAGCTCGCTGCCGTTTACAACAAATTTTCCGTCCTCTATACCGACGCGTGCGCTTTCGCTCTCCGCGCCGCAGGCGGAAAAAGACATAACCGTTATCGCGGCGGAAAGCATCAGCGCCGCCGCTTTTTTTAAAATTCCCGTCATAATAAATGCGCCCTTTCCCGTTATAAGCTTTTTATAAACCTTTCAAACGCCGCTCTGCCCGCTTCATCGCGCTTGAACACTCCTGCGTCACAAAGAACCTGTTCAAACACCTTTCCGACCTCCAAGCGAATGATATTCTCAGCGTTTTCCCTCGAAAATTCGGGGTGAGACTTTAATATCACCTCCGCCCATTCCGCATGTGAAGCTGTTTGAGGCTCCGCCGTCAGGTCCTTTCCGTCAAGCATAGCCTTTTCCAAAATCTTAAGCTCTACCGCCAAACGGGAAGGCAGAACAGCCAAGCCCATGACCTCTATCAAGCCTATGTTTTCCTTTTTGATATGATGAAGCGAGGGATTGGGGTGATAAACACCGAGAGGTCTTTCCTCTGTGGTTATGTTGTTGCGCAGCACAAGATCGCACTCGTATATATCTCCTCTCATTCTTGCTATCGGGGTTATGGTGTTGTGGGGCGTTCCGTCGGTTTCGGCTAAAACAAAAACGCTTTCGTTGCTGTATTCTCTCCACCTTCTCAAAATATGATCGCAGACCTTAACAAGACTGCCTCTGCTGCGGCTCTGCGCTCTTATGACCGACATGGGCCATTTTACGATCCCCATGGTAACATCGGGATGATCCGAAAGAGAAAAATATTTTTCTATTTCGGCTGTTTCCATAGCAAAGGTATAGCGACCGCCCTGAAAATGCTCGTGACTCAGTATCGAGCCGCCCACGATAGGCAGGTCGGCGTTTGAGCCCACAAAGTAATGGGGAACGTATTCGATAAAATCAAAAAGCTTCTCAAACACAGCCGCGTCTATTTTCATGGGAATATGCTTTTCGTTGAACACTATGCAGTGCTCGTTATAATAGCCGTAGGGTGAATACTGGAACTGCCACCTTTCGCCGCACACGGTGATCGGGATCGGACGGAGATTTTGCCTTGCGGGGTGAGTAAGAGTGCCGCTGAAGCCCGCATTTTCGGGGCAAAGCTGACATTTCGGATAAGCGGTGGACTTGCTTTGTCCCTGCTTTGCGATGTCGCGCGGGTCTTTTTCGGGCTTGGAGCAGTTTATGGTAATGTCAAGCTCTCCGTACTCCGAGGAATATTTCCACTTTAGGTCCTTTGCGATCCTGCCGGCTCTTACGTAATTTACCCTTTTATTGTACTCGTAATAGTTTTCGACCGCGTTTTCGGGGGAAACTGTATCGTATCTGCGCCGAAACTCGTTATATATCTCGTGCGGCAAGGGCGTCACCGCGCCCATAAGCTTGGTGTCGAACAGGTCTCTTGAATTTGCGGTATCCTCGATGATCGAATTGTCGCAGGCGTATTTTATCAGCCGTTCCAAAATTTCGTCCACCGACAGACCGCCGTCCGCTTCCTCGGCTTGCGGCTGCTCCCAATCCGAAACTCCGAGAATGTTCATAAGCCGATTTCTTATCACAATTTCATCGATTTTCTCAACAAGTCCGTTTTTGACCGAATAATCGATCAAAAGCTGTATATCTCCGCAGATCATAGTTACGCTCAGTCCTTTCTTTTTTTATAATTATAGCATTAAGCCCGATTTATGTCAATAATCTAAAAAACCTTTTCTTTTTGCTTTTTCGGCACTTGAAAAATCTTTCCGTATATGGTATAATTTTTTAATAGCATATTGACAAATAGGCAAATAACGAATGAAAGCAAGGTAGCAGGTTAATGGCTAAAACTAAGGTTGCGGTACTTTTCGGCGGTCAGTCGAAGGACTATTCGGTTTCTCTGAAATCGGCATATTCGGTAATAAACGCTTTATCCGACGACAAATACGACGTTATTCCCATAGGGATAACAAGAGTGGGAAGGTGGCTTTATTACCCCGGCAATTATGAATCCATCGCCGACGGAAGCTGGGAAAACGATTCGGACTGCTGTCCCGCCGTGATAAGCCCCGACGCGGTGCACCACGGAATAATAAAGCTTATAGATAATTCGGAGATGGCCATACAGCGCGTTGACGTCATTTTTTCGGTGATTTACGGAAAATTCGGCGAATGCGGACGCATACAAAGCCTCTGCAAGCTTGCGGGCATACCTTTTTTGGGCAGCAGCCCCGAAGCCTCGGGCACGGCGGTGGACAGGTCGATGACCCATTTGCTGCTGGACGAGGCGGGGATAGAAACCGTAAAATATTTTTGCGCGGAACGAAGCGATATGCCGTTTATCGATGAGATAATTAACTCTCGGGAAAAGCTTTTAAGCTATCCCGTTATCGTCAAGGCGTCAAGCTGCAGCTCCTCTATCGGCTCAAATATCGCTTTTGACAAAAACGAGCTTAAAACCGCGCTTAAAATTGCCTTTTCGCACCACCACAAAGCGGTGGTGGAAAATGCGGTCACGGGAAAAAGCCTGTGCTGCTGCGTTTATGAAAACGAGGGGCTTGTCGCCGTATCTAAAATAGGCGAAACCGCTCCCGTCGAAAGCACGATAGACAGATTAAACAACTATATCGGAAAAACCTCTAAGTTCAAAATGCCCGCCGACATATCCGACACGGTATCGGAAAAAATAAAAAATACCGCCAAGCGCGCTTTCAGAGTCATGGACTGCCAAGGCTTCGCATTGATCGATTTTCTGCTTGCGGGAGACGAACGGCTGTACTGCACCAAGGTATCCACCGTACCCGGCTTTAACGAGGAAAGTATTTTGTCCGCGCTGCTTTCCGCCGAGGGTCTGAGCTACTCGGAAATACTTGAGATAATGCTCAACAACGCTTTGGAATCAAAGGCATAACCTGCGGTACATACGATTAAAATTAAGAACAGGAAAGGAAAAAAATGAGTAAGGAAGTTTCCATAAAAATAAAAACCGTACAGTCCGCCGACGGCGACGAGGACGTTACCGAGCTTTTCACCTTCGGAAAGCTTTCAAGGCTTAAGGAAAGCAAGGGCTTTCACATCGTTTACGAGGAAAGCGAGGTAATGGGCTTTGAGGGGTGTAAGGTCTCCCTTGACATAACCGACAGCTCCGTTAAAATGTCAAGAACGGGAAAGGCAAGCTCCACGCTGTTTATCGAAAAGGGCAAAAAGCACCACGGTCACTACGGGACGCCCTACGGTGATTTTATGATAGGAGTAAACACCGACGAGCTGAAAAACGGTATGACCGACAAGGGCGGTGACTTGTATATGAAGTACACCATCGATATCAATTCGGATTTTCTGTCCGAAAACGAGGTTTTTGTCAACGTTAAGGAATGCGGAAAAGAAATACAATAGGATCAGAAAAGGATCGGAAAGGGATCGCAAAATGATTAACACCATAGCTGACGCAAAAAACGAAATAAAAGAGATCGTACTCAACGCGATGGGAAGACTTGTAGCGGAGGGCAAGCTGCCCGCCGAGCCTCTGCCTCCATTCGCGGTAGAAATACCCAACGATAAGGCTCACGGCGACTTCTCCTGCAACGCCGCCCTGGTCTCCGCCAAGACCTTGAAGCAAAATCCTCGGAATATTGCGGCAATGATAGTGGAAAACGCAGTGCTGGAGGGCACCGCTTTTGAAAAAGCAGAGCTTGCGGGTCCGGGCTTTCTTAACTTTTTCGTTGGCAAGTCCTGGTTTGCGGGAACGGTGAACGCAGTTCTTTCCGAAAAGGAAAATTACGGAAAAACCGAAGACGGAAAAGGAAAAAGGGTGCTCGTGGAATTTGTTTCCGCCAATCCCACGGGTCCCATGCATATAGGAAACGCAAGAGGCGGCGCTCTCGGAGACTGTCTCGCTTCCCTGCTCCAATACGCGGGATATTACGTTGAACGCGAATTTTATATAAACGACGCGGGCAATCAAATAAACAAGTTCGCATTAAGCCTTGACATTCGCTACCGTCAGCATTTCGGCGACAGCGTGGAAATGCCCGAGGACTCTTATCACGGGCAGGACATAATCGACCATGCGGAAAGCTTCGCCGAGAAATACGGCGACAAATATATGAGCGCCGATGAGGAGGAGCGCAGACAGGCGCTTGTGGATTACGCTCTGCCCATTAACATAAAGGGGCTCGAGGACGATTTGCTGAAATACAGAATAAAATACGATACATGGTTTAAGGAAAGCGCTCTGCACAATGACGGATCGGTGGACGAGATCGTAAAGCTGCTTAAGGAAAACGGCTATACCTACGAGCAGGACGGCGCTCTGTGGTTCAAATCCTCCGAGCTCGGCGACGATAAGGACAGGGTCCTTATAAGAGCCAACGGCGTTCCCACCTATTCCGTCCCCGATATTGCCTATCATTACAATAAGCTTGTAAAACGCGGATTCGATACGGCTATAGACGTCTTAGGCGCCGACCACCACGGATACGTTCCCCGCATGAGGGCGGCCCTTACCGCTCTCGGGGTGGACGCGTCGCGCCTTGACGTGGTTATTATGCAGATGGTCCGCCTCGTGAGAAACGGCGAAACGGTGAAGCTTTCAAAAAGATCGGGCAAGGCTATAACCCTGTCCACCCTTTTAGACGAGATACCGATGGACGCCGCAAGGTTTTTCTTCAATCTTCGCGATCCCAACACTCATCTTGAATTTGATCTCGACCTGGCGATAGAGGAAAGCTCCAAAAATCCCGTTTACTATGTGCAGTACGCTCACGCGAGAATTTGCCGCATACTGGAAAAGCAAAAGGAGGAAGGCAACGAATGTAAGTATGTTTCCGAAAGCCGGCTTGTGTTTGACGACCCTGCCGAGATAGAGCTTATCCGTCACTTAGCTTCCCTGCCCGACGTTATAAGCGAGGGCGCAAAAACCTACAATCCTTCGCTTGTAACAAGATACCTTATAGAATTGGCGCAGCATTTTCATAAGTTTTACGATGCCTGCCCCATAAAAGGAGCGGAGGAAGCGGTCTTGCAGTCGAGGCTCTCTCTCTGCACCGCCGTTAAAACCGTTATTAAAAATCTTCTTGATCTGCTTAAGGTCGAAGCGCCCGAAAAGATGTAATTTGAAAGGATTTTTTAAAATGAATACCGATGACAGCCATAACCGAAGTTTTATAGTCAAGCTTGACGAAGGTCTGTTTCCCGACCTGTTCGGCAATGACGGCAAAGGAAATATAAGTCTTTCGGCTTTAAATGATAAGGAATATTTTGACAAAAAATTGGGCAATATTGACTGTGTGGATATTTTGGGACTTCCTACGGAGCGTTTAAACTCTTTTATGCTGAAAAGCGCCGACTGTGCGAATATAAATTCAGCCATAGCCGAAGCCGTAAAAAGCTCGGCAGCTTCAAAAAACAAAAAAATTGCCGGTGTGATCGGTCCGAGCGGTATTTTTACCGATCCCTTTTCGGAAATAAGCTTTACCGAGCTGATATCCGCCTACGATACACAGGTAAGCGCCTTGAACAATCATGCGGAGCTGTATATAATAAACGGAGCTTCGTCAATGTCCGATATGCGCGCCGCATTGCTTTCCTGCAAAAAAACGGAAAAGCCCGTTTACGTAACGATACGTCCCTCCGCCTGCGGCTCGGAGGAAACGGGCGGTATATCGGCTTTGGGCGGACTTATAACAGCCCAGGAAATGGGAGCCGACGCTTTTGGCATAATATGCGCAGATGAGGACGAATACGCGGATACCCTAAGAGAACTCGCCCGCTACGCAAAAATACCGCTTATTGCCGATTTGTCGGCTCAGGGAACGGCTTGTTGGGAATCCGCTCTTTCCCTCGGCATAAAAATTTTTTCTCTGGAAGCGGACAACGTTCTGCTGATCGAAAAAATACGCTGCGGTCTTGCCGTTTATTCCGCCGAGCAGCCGCTCGACGATTTTTTCGTTTTTACTCACTATGAAAACGTATTTTTCCTTGAAGCGGATACAACGGAAATTTCGGAGCCGATAAGCTGCCGCCCCGATATGGAGGAGGTCATTTCCGAAGCCTGCAAGACCTCATGCGACGTTTTGCGGATCGAGATAAATTCCACCGACGACGCTATAGATTTTGCTCGGAACGCCCATATGGCTTCTCTTCCCGTAATGTTTCTGTCGGAAAACGTTATCGCGTTAAAAATGGCTCTTTTGCTGTACCAAGGCATCGCCCTTATTGACAGCTCCACTCTTATCCCGAAAGCCGAGCTTGAAACGATATGCAAAAAGTACGGAGCAGTGGTATATTAAAATACGGCAAAGAAAGGACAAAAACAATGTCACATCTTGAAGAAAAAACACTCGAAAGCGAATTGGTCTATGACGGAAAAATCGTAAAGCTGTACAGAGACAAGGCTCTTTTGGAAAACAACAGCGAGGTTATCCGCGAGGTGATAAAGCACCCCGGCGGAGTATGCGTCGTTCCTCTGACCGACAATAACGAGGTCATAATGGTCACTCAGCTTAGATACCCTCATCATAAGGTACTTACCGAGATCCCCGCGGGAAAATTGGAGTGGGGAGAGGATCACTTTAGCTGCGGCAAGCGCGAGCTAAAGGAGGAAACAGGCTGCACCGCGGAAAAATACGATTATCTCGGCTTCCTGCTCCCGACGCCCGCCTACGACACGGAGATCATTCATATGTATCTTGCCCGGGGGCTTTCCCAGGCTGAACAAAAGCTTGACGCCGACGAATTTCTCGATGTAAAGAAAGTCCCCTTTGACAAAGCCGTTGAAATGGTTATGAACGGAGAAATAACCGATGCGAAAACTCAGCTTGCGCTGCTTAAGACAAAGCTTCTTCTTGAGAGTGAGAGCTGACGAAGCTGTTGTACACCGACAAAATTTCCTGCTCTAACTTCTCCCGCGCCTCCGGGCTTATAGGGTGAACGATATCTCTGAAATTCCCCGCGTCGTCGCGCCTGCTGGGCATTGCCACAAAAAGCCGTTCGTCACCCTGTATTATCTTGATATCATGAATGGCAAGGGCGTTTTCCACCGTTAAAGATACAACGGCGCGAAGCCTTGCCTCATTCATTGTTTTTCTTATCCTGACATCGCTGATATTCATTCTTCCGCGTTCCTTTCCTGTAATGTTGGATCAATGTTAGTTTTTACGCAGCCGACGGAAATATTCATAAAAATAAACGGTATGCCTTTCTGCTCATAAATTCTTCAAGCGCTCCTTGGGGGAGCAATAACACATGCTTTTTTGCATAATAATATTTATGATTTTATTTTATCGAAAGGGAGATTATATGGAAGATTTTCTTACAGGCAAAAAACATATACATTTTATAGGCATCGGCGGCAGCGGTATGTACCCGCTGGCGCAAATCCTTCATTCAAAAGGGTATTATCTGACAGGATCGGATAACAACGACACCGAGACCTTGGATATGGTAAAAAAAATGGGAATACCCGTACAACTGGGACAAAAAGCCGAAAACATAGAGGGCGCCGATCTGATAGTGTATACCGCAGCCATTATGGAGGATAACCCCGAGCTGGCGGCGGCAAGAAAAAGCGGAGCCGCTGTTATCGAGCGCGCGACTTTGTTAGGACTTATTACAGCCAAATATCCCAATTCAATATGTATCTCGGGCACGCACGGAAAAACCACCGTCACCTCGATGCTGACGCAGATATTTCTCGCCGAAAATACCGATATTTCAGCCGTAATAGGCGGAAAGCTCAAGGCGATAGGGGGCAGCGGGATCGCGGGAAAAAGCGATACTCTCGTATGCGAGGCGTGCGAGTTTTTGGATCATTTTCTTTGCTTGTCAGTGGACGTTGCGGTCGTGCTCAATATCGACGAGGATCATTTGGATTATTTTAAAAATCTTGACAATATTATCGCTTCCTTTAACAAATTCTGTAAAAACGCGACAAAAGCGGTAATAATCAACGGCGACGACGCAAATTCAATAAAAGCGCTGGAGAACGTAACCGAAAAGGATATCGTCACCTTCGGAAAAACCGATAAAAACGACTGGTACGCGGAAAATATCCTCCATTTCGGTAATCTTGAGACCCGCTTCACAGTTATGCATGACAAAAAGCCTTTCTGCGAAGCCGTTATACACGTACCGGGCGAGCACAATATAACCAATGCCCTTGCCGCCGCCGCAGCCGCGTATTACTCGGGAGTATCTAAAGAGAGTATCGTTAAAGGGCTCGACGAATTTAAGGGAGCGGGAAGACGCTTTGAAAAATACGGCGAATACGGCGGAATAACGGTTGTGGACGATTACGGACACAATCCCACGGAAATTGCCGCAACGCTCGGCACGGCAAAAAAAATGAATTTCAAACGCGTATGGGCGGTGCACCAGCCCTTTACCTATTCCAGGACCTATACCTTTTTGGATAAATTCGCCGAGGCGCTTTCCATTGCCGACAAAACCGTACTTACCGAAATTATGGGAAGCCGTGAAAAAAATACGTTGAACATCTGCGCCAAGGACCTGTGTGAAAAAATAAACGGCTGCGTATGGTTCCCCGAATTTGAACAGGTTGCCGACTATGTCTGCGAAAACGCAAAAGAGGGCGATCTTATAATTACTCTCGGCTGCGGGGACGTATACAAGGTCGCAAGAATGATCTGTAAAAAGCTAAAGGACGTTTATTATGAATAATTATGATTATCTTGATACGCTGCTTCCCTTGAAAAAAAGGATAAAATCTCTTGTTTCACTGCTTACCGCGGAGGAAAAGATCGGCTTGATACCCACGAGACAGGCTGCCGTACCGAGGCTCAACATAAAGGCGTACAGCGTGGGCACCGAAATAGCGAGAGGCTACGTTTCCCATGACGAAAACGAGCCGGCGACCGTATTTCCGCAGCCAACGGGAATGGCTTCCATGTTTGACACGGAGCTTATGGAAAAAATAGGCGAGGTCGCAGGAAACGAGCTCAGATACTACGAGCATAATACCAACAGAGATCATCTTATCCTGTTCGGTCCCACTGTTGACCTTGCCCGCGACCCGCGCTGGGGAAGAAACGAGGAATGCTACGGCGAAGACCCTTTTCTTGCGGGACAGACCGTTAAAGCCTACACAAAGGGCATTGTGGGAAGCGATCCCGCTTGTTACCGCGCGGCGCCCTCCCTCAAACATTTTTATGCCAACAATAACGAAAAGGACAGAGTTTCCTCAAACTCCAACATAGAGCCGCGGACAAAGCATGAATATTACTACCGCGCCTTTCGTCCCGCCATCGAAGCGGGATACGCTCTCGGAGTAATGACCTCATATAACTCGGTAAACGGCTTGCCCGCTATGATAAACCCCGATATAAACAAGATATGCAAAAAACAGTGGGGTATGAAATACGCGCTTACCGACGGCGGCGACGTGTCGCAGACGGTAAACGAGCACCGCTTCACTGAAAATCACGCCGAAACACTGGCTCTTGCCATAAAAAACGGCACCGATATAATGTGCGAGGACGCCGAGCTTATCACCAAGTCTTTAAGCTGCGCTTTAAAAAGCGGTATACTTAAGGAAAAGGAATTGGATAAGGCGGTATACAACGCATTGTACCCAAGGTTTTTGCTGGGAGAATTTGATCCTCCCGAAAACAATCCTTATTTGAATATACCCGAAAGCAGCGTAAACTGCCTCAAATCAAGAGCGCTTAATCTACAGGCGGCAAGAGAAGCGGTAACGCTCCTAAAAAACAACGGACTGCTGCCCTTGAGAAAAGAAAAGATCAAACGGCTGGCTCTTTTGGGCGCTCATGCAAACGAGACCTTTCGCGACTGGTATACGGGAACCGCGTCCTACAGCGTTACTGTGCTTGAAGCCTTTAAGGCTCTTTTGCCCGATACCGAAATAATTTACAACGACTGCCGCGACGTTATTTCGGTAAAATCGCTTGCAACGGGTATGTATCTTAGGGTAAACGACGATGAGACGGTCACCGCGGACGGTGCTGTAAACGACGAAGCCTGTCACTTTATAAAAGAGGACTGGGGAGGGGAGATAGTTTTAAAATCGGTAAAAAACGGCAAGTATGTATGCTCCGACGGAGTATACAAGGCTAACTGCACTTCCCTTTTCGCTTGGTTTGTTATGCCTGTTCTTAAGCCTTACATAATAAACGGCGCAGTTGCTTATAAAAGCTGGAACGATAAATCGGTGACGGTAAACGAAAAAGGCTTTTTGACCTGCGAGACCGTCAGCCGCACAAGGTCGGAGCAGCTTTTTGCCGAGGAAATAATAAGCGACGGAATTGCCGCCGCTTCGTCCATAGCGAAAAAATGCGACTTTGCGGTCGTATTCGCGGGCAATAATCCGATGATCGCCGCAAGGGAATGCTATGACAGAGAGAGCATCGAGCTGCCGTATTTTCAGAGCGAATTGACAAAAACCGCCTATAACGCCAATCCAAATACCGTTTTATGTATCATATCAAGCTATCCCTACGCTTTGGGAGAGCTTGCCAAAGCGATTCCCTCTATTATTTATACCGCTCACGGCGGCTCCGAAATGGGAAACGCCGTTGCCGAGACCGTTCTCGGAATAAACAACCCCGCAGGCAGAACTCCGATGACATGGTACGGCTCCACTAACGAGCTTCCCTCCATAAACGATTACGATATAATCAAAACAAGGTCAACCTATCTTTATTACGGCGGACAACCGCTGTACCCCTTCGGTCATGGATTAAGCTATTCCGAATTTGAATACGGCGATCTTCGGGTCGCCGACAGCACAGATACGATAGAGGTTTCCCTTACCGTACGAAACGTTTCGGATATAGGCGGAGACGAGGTGATTCAGATATATCTGTCCGAACAAGCCCCGAGATTTACGCGCCCGTTGAAACAGCTTTGCGGCTTTAAGCGAAAACGCATCGAGGCGGGAGAAAAGGCGGAATTTCATTTCAGCGTCAACAAAAGAGAATTTGCCCGCTGGGACGTTGAAAAAGAGGATTACAGCTTTGACGAAGGAATCTACCGCATATATGCGGGACGTTCAAGCGAGGACAAGGCGGTCGAAGCGGAGCTTTTCCTTTCGGGAAATAAAATAATGCCGAGAAATCTGCGCAAAAAGACGCTTGCCGTAAATTACGACGACAAAAACGACGTTTCTGTAAAAACCGCCATAGGCTCCTTAAAGGAATATGTTTCGGGCACCGCGCTTTTCGGCGGAGAGCTCGTATTCTTCGACTGCGGCTTCGATAATTGCAAATCGATAAAAATAAAAGCCTCAAATGACGGAAACCGAACAAAGATCAGCTTTGAAGCGGACGGAGAAGCCTTGGGCGAAGTTGAACTAAAGCCCTTTGTATTTCCAGAGGATTTTCAAAGCTATGAGATCCCGTTAAAAAAGGAGATCAAGGGAGTACATAATTTAAAGGTCAGACTATCGGAGCATGCCAATCTTTACAGCATAAGGCTTAAATAAAATGCAGCAAAAATTACTGCCTGCCTTTAAAAAAGCATTCGCTTTTTTAAAGGCAGGCAGTAATTTTAATAATTTAATAGCAACCATGCATTGATTTGCATATACTGTCAATAAGCGACGATTTTCATATCCACTTGACCGTCCGCGCTTATTTCAAGAATACCGAAGGAGGGCGCGTTTTTCCCCCTGGGAGTGCCTAAGCTTCCGGGGTTCATAACGTATATGCCGTCTATTTTTTCGGTTTTGTAAATATGAGTGTGACCGTACAGCAAAATGTTGCACTCGGCTGCTTTAGCCTCGGCAATTATCTCGTCAAGACCAGAGGCGACGTTTTGCTCATGACCGTGAGCGCAGAAAATACGGCATTTTCCCACCTTTAGAAGCTGCTTTGACGAGGCGGTGCAAAAATCGCACTCGCCCTTTACAAAAACAAACTCTTTATCGGGATGAGATTTTGCAACGTCCGCAAATTCGTTTACTCCGTCGCCCAAATGAATATAATAATCGGCAGGATTTGTCTCGACTACCTCGTTATATTTTTTAAAGCTCTTATGAGTATCGGCAATTACAATTATTTTCATTAAAATGACCTCTCAAATAAGTGATCGCATAAAATCGCATTTTATTCATTATACCAAATATGACGTAAATTGTCAATCAAAAACTCTTGCATTTAAAGAATATTTTTTTACGGCGTATCATACATTAAAAGGAGAACAAGTATCTCCTTGCAAAGAAAGGAATGACTTATTTTATGAACAGCAGCATGGAAAAAATGATCGAGCTGGCAAGCAAAAAGCTTGGCATTTCCGAAGAAAAGCTGAAGCACTCTCTTGAAACGGGCAGCGTTGAGGATATGCTCGGCAATATGAGAAAGGAGGACGCCGACAAGCTTAAAAGCGTTATGAACGACCCGTCGGTAAAAGAGAAGCTCTTAAATTCTCCCGAAGCCGCAAATATTATAAAAAAAATGAAACAGTAAAAGGAGGAATCAACTTGTCACAGGAGGATTTGCTGGCTAAGCTGTTTGAGCAGCTTCTTGACGCAGACGGCAACAAAAACGACAAAAAGGAACCCGACAAATCCCATGATGACGGACAGGACGATATTTTCGGCGGAATAGATATTGAAGCAATCATGAAATTGGGCGAAATAATGTCAAGCATGAACAGCGGCAACGATAAAAACACGCAGCTGCTTTTAGCGTTGAAGCCGCATCTGCGTCAAGAGAACCGTAAAAAGGTGGACAGCGCCCTAAGACTGATGAAAATTATAAATCTTTTGCCGCTGCTTAAAGAAAGCGGCATAATTGACGGACTTTTTTAACTATGGAGGATACGGTATGGAATGGAAAAAAAGCAGCATAAGCCAGAGCGAGCTTGAAAAACAACAACAGGCTTACATAAAGGAAGCCCTTGAAATGGCAAAAAAATCAGTGATATCACAATTTGAAAAAAAAGACGAGGTCGAAAAAGCGGAAAGGGAAAGATTGGCAGCAGAAAAAGCGGAGGCGGAAAGAATCGCCGCAGAGAAAGCCGAAGCGGAAAGGATTGCCGCACAGAAAGCCGAGTCGGAAAGATTAGCCGCAGAGAAAGCCGAGGCGGAGAGATTAGCCGCAGAGAAAGCCGAGGCGGAGAGATTAGCCGCAGAGAAAGCCAAGGCGGAGAGATTAGCCGCAGAGAAGCTCAAAGAAGAGCTTACCGTATATCACAATGCGGAAGAAACCGAGGAAGCTGCGGAAGCCTCCGACAGCCCCGCCGCCGTCTGTCCCGAGAGCTGTGAAGAGAAAGATCGCTGCGAGATACCCTCGGCAGAAGAGGAAAGGGAGCATAAGGACGATGAGGAAGATATTATTGATATGTGCGAATTAAAAAACCTCTCGGAAAAAGAACGGGAGGCGAATTATCGCGTCCAAAGCCGAAATCCCGTTCAGCCTCAGGTACAGACGAATCCCCCAAATTTCAACCGCTATATAAACGACCACAACAAAAATCAGTGCAATTGTCCCAACTGCCGAAGAAAAAGAGCGGAGCAGCAGCATTGAACGATCTGATGCGCCTGCTCGGCGACAGTGACAAAAGACTTATAGCGGTTATTTTACTGGTTTTGCTTCAAGAAAACTCGGACAAAGGTCTTATTTTTGCTCTGATCTATATTCTTTTTGCATAGCGGCGGTTTTTTTGGTAAAAATAATAGAGCGGCACCGCACAAGAGCCCGTTACGGTTCTTGTGCGGCACCGCGTTAAGGAAAATAGCGTCAAGCTATTCAAAACATCTTCATTTTGGAGGAATATCATGAATAACAAGAATCAGCAAAACAGCAAGCAGGGTCAGAACAAGCAAAACCAGCAGAACCAGCAGCAAAATCAGAATCAGCAGAATCAGCAGAACAAGAAGAAGCAGAACGCAGAGGACTGAAAACCATAAATCAAAAGCGCCGCAAAGCTGTTTTTGCGGCGCTTTTTCGTTAAGCTGAGTTCACCCCTGCTTTTCTTTGTTGGCTTTAATAATTTTCTGCCGAGAAAATTCTTCTCTTTCCTTTTCCTCAAGAGCGTTTGTAATAAATTTGACCTGCTCGGTATACCTCGGGATAAGTATATTTTTTAAAGCGTTGGCTCTTTTCTGAGTCTTTTTTATAGCTACCGATAAACGGTATATGCTGTTTTCGATCTCCGCAAGGGTAGCCGCCATATGCTTTGCCTTATTAAAGCAGATATACGCCCTGTCAAACTGACTGTTGGTAAGCATGGGACTGTATGTCATAACGGAGGGAGCTTCGTCTATCGTTACAGTAGGAAGCTCTACTCCCATTACGCTCCGATAGGACACTCTTACGCCCGTTTCCTCGGGTATCTGCTTGGTCAAAGGCATGACCACGCCCAACATTATATTAGCCATTTCAAGAGATCTGTAAGCGTCCGCAAAGACCTTGTCGATGCTTCCTCTTATTTCCTTGGCTTTATCGGAAAGGCTCACCATTTCTCTTATTAAAATGTTATGCTTACGGTCCATAAGCTCATAGCCTAAACGCGCCTGCGCCAAAGAACGCTTTGACGCCATTAGGTTGCCCTTGGTGGGAAATATCTGCTGGGAAGCCATAAACCGCACCGCCTTTCATTAAGAATTTCTACTTCAAAAACCTCTCCGCACGGCTCGGATCGTAATTTTCGGAAATCAGCTTTTCGTTCATTCGGTCAAGCTCGTTTACAGGAAGCATACACAGCAAATCCCATGCAAGCTCGAGAGTTTCGTCAATGGAACGGTTTTCGTCAAAGCCTTGATTAAGGAAATATTTTTCAAACGCCGCGCCAAATCCCATATACGCCTTATCCGTTTCGGAAAGCTCGTCCTCGCCGATTACAGAAGCCAGAGAACGCGCGTCCTGTACCTTTGCGTAAGCGGAAAAAAGCTGGTTGGACACGTCGGGGTGATCGGGTCTCGTATAGCCCTCGCCTATGCCGTCCTTCATGAGACGAGACAAGGACAAAAGAACGGAAAGTCCCGGGTAAACGCCTGTCTGGTCAAGGTTTCGGTCAAAAACTATCTGTCCCTCGGTAATGTACGCCGTAAGGTCGGGGATCGGGTGAGTGATATCGTCGTTCGGCATGGTCAGAATAGGTATCTGAGTTACCGAGCCGCTGCTGCCCTCAATAACCCCCGCGCGTTCGTAAAGCGAGGCGAGATCGGAGTACAGGTAGCCGGGATAACCCTTTCTTCCGGGAATCTCTCCCTTAGAGGAGCTAAACTCGCGAAGCGCCTCGGCATAGGAAGCTATATCGGTCATAATAACCAAAATATGCATATTTTTTTCATAAGCCAAATACTCCGCTACCGTCAAGGCGCAGCGAGGGGTCAAGGTACGCTCTATAATAGGGTCGTTGGACATATTCAAAAACATAACCACTCTTTCGATAGCGCCCGATTCCTCAAAGCTGCGGCGAAAATAATCCGCAACGTCATTCTGAACCCCCATAGCCGCGAAAACCACCGCGAAATCCTTCCCCTCGGAATCCGCTATTTTAGCTTGACGCACTATCTGTACCGCCAACTTGTTGTGAGAAAGACCCGATCCCGAAAAAATAGGAAGCTTCTGCCCTCTGATAAGGGTCATAAGACAGTCTATCGAGCTTATACCGGTATGGATATAGTTTCTCGGATAAGAACGGGCAACGGGATTCAAGGGCTTTCCGTTTATATCGGCGTATTTTTCGGGAAAAACGGGTCCGAGACCGTCAATCGGCTTCCCCACCCCGTTAAAAACTCTGCCTAACATCTCCGAGGCAAGGGGCATTTCCAAAGGCTTTCCGCCGAAAACCGTTTTTGTGTTTTCAAGAGAAAGTCCGCCCGTACCCTCGAACACCTGCAAAACAACTCTGTCTCCGTCCATCTGGACCACGCGCCCCATACGCTTGGAGCCGTCGCTCAGATAAATGGAAGCTATTTCATCGTATCCCACGCCGCTTACTCCCTCTAAACAAACCAGAGGACCGTTTATAGACGTAAGACCTGCGTACTGTATCGACATATTACTTAGTCGGCGCCATTTGACCGACTGTTTTCGAGCCGATCTCCTAACGCTTCTCCTTTCGATTTTTCTGCAAGCTTGAGCATATTGTAAAAAATATGAACAATGCGTTTATTATGCCGCTTCTTCAATAAGCCTTCCTATTGTTTCCTCTATTTCTCTTTCATAATCCTCAAACATTTGGAGCTTATCGTTGGGGATATCGTACTTTATCTTTATCAGCTTATCGAACAAGCCCGTCTTAACGACGGCGGAAAACAAAACGCCCTTTCCGAGAGCGGCATAAGCTTCGTGATGAAGCTTCAATATTACCTTCATCATCAATCTCTGCTTTTCGAGCGGCACATAGGTATCATCCTTATGAAAAGCGTTCTGCTGCAAAAATCCTACGCGTATTACCCTCGCCGTTTCTATAATAAGCTTTTGGTCGTCGGGTAAAACGTCCGCGCCGATAAGCTTCACTATTTCCATAAGATTGTTTTCTTCAACAAGCAGTGTGGATATTTCCTGTCTTAAGGGCATAAAATCCTTTCCCACTTTTTCGGAATAATAAGGCGACAGATCCTCGGTATACTCCGAATAGCTTGTCATCCAGTTAATGGCGGGATAATGCCTTGCATATGCAAGAGATTTGTCCAGCGCCCAAAAACAGCGCACAAACCGCTTTGTGTTCTGAGTTACAGGCTCGGAAAAGTCCGAGCCTTGGGGAGAGACGGCTCCGATAATGGTAACGCTGCCCTCGTTGTCGTTTAAGGTTTTCACATAACCTGCACGCTCGTAGAATTCGGAAAGCCTTGAAGGCAAATATGCGGGAAAGCCTTCCTCGGCGGGCATTTCCTCCAAACGCCCCGATATCTCGCGCAGCGCCTCCGCCCAACGGCTGGTGCTGTCCGCCATTATAGCTATATGATAACCCATATCGCGGTAATACTCCGCGAGAGTTATACCCGTATAAATAGAAGCCTCCCGCGCCGCAACGGGCATATTGGACGTATTTGCGATAAGCACCGTTCTGTCTGTGAGCGGTCTCCCCGATTTAGGGTCGATAAGCTCGCTGAATTCCTCCAGTACCTGAGTCATCTCGTTTCCGCGTTCGCCGCAGCCGATATAGACGATAATATCCGCGTCGCACCACTTGGCGAGCTGATGCTGAGTCATGGTCTTGCCCGTTCCGAAGCCTCCCGGGATAGCCGCCGCGCCTCCCTTTGCGATAGGCAGTATTGAATCGACTATACGCTGCCCCGTGATCAAGGGCATTGTAATGGGAAGACGGCGCTTTGAGGGTCTCGGGTCTCTTATGGGCCATTTCTGACACAAGGTGAGCTCCGTTTCGGCTTCCTCGCCCTCGATCGACAGCTTGACGACCGTATCGTTTACCCTGTACTGTCCGTTCTGCGCCGCAAAGGTGACCTTGGCGGTCTTTATGGAGGGCGGTATCATACATTTATGAAGCACAAGAGGAGTTTCGGGACAGGTAGCGTATATCTGTCCCGCAGTAACGATATCGCCCACCTTGACGGTCACGGTGACGTCAAATATTCTTTCTCCGTCTAAGGCGGGAATATTGCTTCCCTCCGAAACAAACGCGCCCGAGAGCTTTTTCATATCCCCTAAGGGACGCTCGATCCCGTCATATATGTTCGAAATTATTCCGGGACCCAATTGAGCGCACATGGGGGTTCCCGTGCTCAAGACCTGTTCTCCCACCTTAAGCCCGTCGGTGTTTTCGTATACCTGTATAACGGTAAGCTGAGAGGTAACTCCGATAACCTCTCCTATAAGCTTCTTTTCCCCAACATAAACCATTTCTCTCATGGAAAAGTCCTTGGTGTCCTTGACCTTTATTACGGAGCCGTTTATAGAATAAATTGTGTTCAAAAAATCATTCCTTTCGGATAGGTTATACCGATAATTCGATTACACGTTATAGCTGCATAAAGCTGTTGTTTACAAATTCGGTTTTTTGCCGTTCAAAAGCGTTATCATAGGTTTTGTCGATATATATCGACGCCTTGGGATAAAAAACCGCTGCGCCGCCCAATTTTATGTTTTTATCGGCGCGGACCTGCAGCGAGGGATACAGCTTTCTTGCCTTTTCCGTATCCTCGGGGCGAACGCATATGACCGCGCTGTCTCCGAAGCTTTTTTCCTTATTGATCTCGGATAATATCTCGGACAAGCTCCGCTCGTATTCCGCGGTTTTTGAATACTCGGTTATTTCCCTTGCCAAATTGTCGAAAAACTCTTCAACGCGGCTGTTTCGGTAGGCAAAAACCTCCTTTGAGGCTTCAAAGCTCTTCTGAGAAACCGCGCGGGCAAGCTTTCTCTTTATATTCTTGGCTTCACTCGAAACGATCTGATAGCTTTCGTCCAGGTATTCCTCATCGGCGCAGGCTACAGCCTCTGCCGCTCTTGTCCTCGCGGCTTCAAGCAGCGCGTTTATTTCAGCCTCCGCCGCGCTGTTGATCGCTTCCTCAAAGCGAGCTATTTTATCAACATTCTGCATAGCTCTATACTCCTGTGTCGTTTATATTTTTATGCCGATAGCCTCGTTGACGTAGCTGTTGATGGTATCGGTGACATCACTGGTGCCGTGTCGGTCGGATATTTCCACTATAAGCGGCTTGGGACAGTTCAGCTTAAGCTCGTATACCCGCTCTCTGCAAAGGTTGATAAGCTTTTCGGTCATAAGTATTATAGCAACGTCCTTATCCCTCATAGCCTGTTCAAGCTTAGCGACGGTCTCGTCCTTTTCGTGGACCAAAGCTCCCTCAATACCCGCCAATCTCATGCCCATAAGTGTATCCGTGTTGTCGCTTATAAGATAAAATTTCATTTGTATGAGCCCTTCCCTCAAATCAACTGAAGAGAATAAGTATCGATATAAGCAAGCCGTAGATCGCAACACCCTCGCCCAAAGCAACGAAGATTATCGACTTGGTAAAGTTTTTGTCGTCCTCGCTGGTGGCTCCGATAGCGGCGGGAGCCGCTCTTCCTACCGCAATGCCCGTACCGATGGTCGCAAGACCCGTTGAAAGAGCCGCGCCGATGTACTGCAAGCCCTTTGCCAAACCGTCGGCAGCCTCCTCGGCAGCTTCGGCAGCCTCAGCTCCCACAAAAGCGGGCATTACACAAATCATAAGAGCCATACAGCCTATAAAGGAGCAAGCGTTAACAATAACGGACCTCTTAATGCTTACGGGCTTTCCCGACTTCTTCCGCTTTAAAGCCACAACAAGGGGAATGATTATAAGTGCGACTGCCAACAAGGGCATAAGAAAAAGATATGCTTTATCCATTTTTTAGTTCCTCCGATATTTGTAAATTTTTTATACAGCTTGATCAATCCTCAGTGCTGTAATTGGCTGCAATGGGATTGAAAGGCTTTCCGTCTCCCTTGTAAAAACGGCTGAATATCTCGTAGAATTCGAGACGGAGCACCTGGATACCTACCAGGAAGCCCTCTACGCCGATCACAAAAAGATTTCCCAAAATTTGGACCACGATCGCCCCGCTGCCCGCTGTTTCCGCAAGAACGGAAACCACAAGCATCATACCCGCATGGCTCAGAATAAAGCCGCCGATACGCAGGAACGACATAGTATTGGTGATATAGGTCAGACAGCTTTCAAAAAGCTCGATTATACCCTCGACAATAAAGCTGCCCACAGATTTATGCTCCTTTTGGACCTCGGAAATATAATCGGTAAGGTGAAGATTCTGCGCCTTGCTTATATCGCTTATGTGCTCGGGCGTTTTCATCTTCTTAAAGCCGAGATTGAGAAACGCTTTTTCAACGGCGGCATACTCGGCGGCTGAGGTAATGAACATTCCCGTAACATATTTGCCGTCGTTTTCAAAGGGGTAAAATACGTAATTGCCGCTCACGCTTTCTTTGATCTTCCCGTATTCGTCCAATCCGATCTCGCCGTACTGCTCCTTAATAAAGCGGGAATTAACAAGCTCGTCCGTCATTTTGCCGCCGCCGTTCACCGCGCTGAGATCGGACACCGCATCGCTGTACGCCTTAGCGGCATGAAGTATATTTTCGTTATTTTTCTTGGAGCTTGGGCGCAAAAATCTTTCATTGAAGCTGACAATAGGCTCTTTAAAGAAAAGCAGCGCTAAAGGCAGGATTATAAGACAGATCACATACGGCGCCGTAAAAACGGTTATCCCGAGCCCCATCTGTAACGCCACGCCCGCCATCACAGCGGCGTAGAATACCATTCCTATAACTCCGTTGGGGCTTATTATCGCATCCGCCAGTCTGTTGGGCTTTCGTATGTTGGTGGCTATATTCATTGCCATGGATATAAGCACCAAAACGACTCCAATACCTATAGCTGCTATAAGCAGCAGCGAGGATATGCGGAAAATGTCCTCGGGAGCGGAGGTATAGCCTAAAGCCTTATATACCGTCGGTATCTTAAAAAACGGCTGTATGATCTCCTCGTTGCCGAATACCGACCCGTAAAGCACGCCGAATATGGCGCTGGTAATACCGATCCTTTGCATTATGGGGGCAAGCTTCACCTTGCGCCATTTATCGAGAATAATGCCCAAAACCGTTATCAGCAAGCCTTGACCTACGTCTCCGAACATAATGCCGAAAATAAGCATATATGTCACCGCCACATACGGCGTGGGGTCGAAGCAGCTGTAATTCGGCAGTCCGTACATCTTTATAAACATCTCGAAGGGACGGAAAAGCCGATTGTTTCTGAGCAACACGGGCGGCTCAGAGTTGGGCTCGCTGTCCAACGGTCTTTCCTCGGCACGTACGTCGGGAACGCTTTCTATGGAGGCTATAAACTCCTTTAATTTTCGCTTGGGAACGTATCCCGACATATAAAACTTATTGTTCACGGCGGTAACGTTCTGCCGCAGGTCGTAGCTCTGATCTATCGCTATAAGCTTGCTTACCGCTTTTAGGAAATCCTCCTCCACCTCGGAGCTAAGTCTCCTTATATCCGCCTTGACCGCTTCCAAGCGTTCGTTTTCCTCGGTAACCAGCTTTATCATTTCGGTTTTTGCCTCATCAGCATTTCCGTGAAAATAATCGGGTAAATGTATTCGCTCAAAAAACAGCGAGCTGAAAATATTATCCACCTCGGCCGCGTCGGCTGCCGGAGTTAAGTAAAGTATCTGAGCGTAGCCGTTTTCTTCGGAAAAGCTGTAGTACATAAAGTTCCTGTCGCTGTAATATTCAAGCTTCGGAACACTGTCGAGGGGAAGCATACCGAACCGCAGCTTGACGTACTTGCAGGCGAAGACCTCGGAAAAATCCGTGTCAAAGCCCGAAAGCTTCTCGACGCGCATAAGCGACATGCTGTGCTCCTTTAGGTCCTCCTCAAGACCGCGCTTATTTTCGGAAAGCTCGTTAAGCCTGCTTTCGATGCCTTTAAAAAACCCATCGAAATCCACGGTGACGTTCATATTTACGTCATCGTAGTCCACCCGTCGAATTTCGATTTCCAGCTCGTCAGCCAACGCCTTGGCACGGTTTACGAGCGATGTAAACGGGCTTTTTGACTTAAGAGAACGAAAGCCCCCGCTTCCGTCCTTATCTCCGCCCTTAGCCGTGATCGCGTGAAAACAGTTGCTTTCACAGCATTTCATAAGGGTCTTGTTTACTCTTTTCAGAGCGCCCTCGATATGAACAAGGGACATTTTTTCAATTGCCATAATCAACCGTCCAATTCTATGAATATATTAAAATATTAAAAGCTGCTCTGTTTCGGCAGGGGAGCGGCCGTATCTTGCGCCCTCTATTATCTTTTGAAGATTGGAGCGCTCCACCTCGCACAGCCCCATTAAGGCGTACAGCGCCATTGTGCCGTTGCTTGTAAAGCTAAGCTGTTTTTTATAGTAATTGTAATTGTATCTGCGAATTGAAATTTCGAGATTTTCGGGATCGCAATCGATCCTGTCTTTAAAATATATCCTTTTAAGCAGCGCCAAAAGCTCCTTATCGGCGTCGGGCCGCGACAGTATCTCGTCCAACATCGCGGGAGTTACCCGATAATAGGCGCTGCGAAGAGACTTTTTTATTGTTTCGGTGTCCTCGCTGAAAAGACTTCGCTTACGGTAACAAAGCATTATATTCGACAAGTCGGACTGACGCGTAAATATTTCCTTAAGCTCCTTTGCCTCCTCATCCTTGTAGCTGCGTTCGATCGCCTTGAACGCCCAGCGGATATACCACGCGTAAAGCGCCACCGCGCATTCCTCCAGATCGCGGCTGCCGCCGTCTGTCAGTATAGGCTTTAAAACCTTATAATAAGGAGTATCTGTCAGGACCTCCAAAAGCTGATCGTAATTTTCCGCCTTGCTCAGCTTCATCATATCAAAGGAAAGATAATCCATAAGATAAGCGGGCATCTCCAGCAGATAGCCGTCAGCCGATCTTGCCTTGATATACATCAAAGCGGAAATGATCTGTTTTACTTCCGTTTCCTTTATCAAATAACTGCAAAAGCTGTTCTTATCCGCCGACATAAACCTGCAAAGTCTAAAGTACAGTTCAAACACTTCCTTGGACAGCATTTGTTCCACCTGTCCGCGGTGTATCTGCGTTTCGTTCGTATTGCGAAAAACCCCGCGATACCGCTCCGTGTCCTTAAGATAAGCAACAACGCCGCTTATTCCGTTTCTGTGAACAAGATTGTTGTAGTCGTACCGCGTGAGCTGCTTGCCATAGATGGATTTGGCTTTTGCTATGATCGCGTCAGACATCCTATTTCCTCCGTTTTTTGCCCGTTACCGCTTCAAAGACTTGATCCGCAAGTTTTTCGCGGTTAGCCTTCAGCGCCCGATCAAAGCTTTCTTTTTTTTCTTCCTTTTCCGCCTCTATCTGAGCGATCTTTTTGTCGGTCTCGGCTCGGTAGGCTTCTTCCATTGCCTTAAGGCTTTTTTCGGCGCGCTCCCTGTAATCGGACACGATCTGCTTTTTTTTGCTTTCAGCCTCAAAGTCGATCTCCTCCGCCTGCTGTCTTGCCTGCGCGACTCTTTCCCTTGCTTTTTTGTCCAGCTCAACGATATACCGAATAGAGGTTCCGGTAATCAACTCCTGCATAAAGACACCGACCTTTCAGTAAGAATTTCAACATTATTAAACGTTTTTCGTTCAGTTTCATATTTTAAACCTATTATAATGTTTTTTCAATCCCCTATCCTGTTTTTTCAGCCTTTTTTTAAAAAAATTCATATATTATGACCAAAATTCAGAGCGCTTTAATTAAATTTTTGTTAATTTTTCGAATTGCATTTTTACGCCATCCATACATAAAATTTTTCGGTCATATTAGACCTCCTCGGAAACTTACGAAGCACCGTCTGACTTGCCCTTTTGCCGT
>JAMPHV010000026.1 GCA_023663265.1 Bacteroides sp. | reverse complement strand
CTATTTCTGTTTTGTTGATTTAGCACAATTGGATTTATTTTTCAAACAAGACCTAGTATAACATTATCATAATGAATTTAGCCAAATAATGCACAAGTGTAAATTTAAATAATGCGGCGAAGCCGCTCCACAATTATCAATTGTCAATTATCAATTTTTGAAATTTTGGGATATTTTTTTACAGCCCTTTTTCTTACAGCCCCTTTAATTATCGCTCCCCCATCGTTTCAGACCAGCTTACAAAACCCCACAACGATAATAGCCGCACCGCCAAGCTTCTGCACGATCGCAGGAGCATTTTTATTGACCCTGAGCCCCACCGCGTTCCCGAGGTAAACGGCAGCAAAGGTTATGACGCAAGCCATTGCTCCCACAGCCCACAGGTCGTCCTCCGCCGTGATCCCCGCTCCGAAGCCCGCCGCCAATCCGTCCACCGACATTGACACCGCAAACAGCACTGTTTTGGCGGCGGACAGGCTTTCGGGCTTCTCGTTTTTCTCCTTTTCCGCAAGCTTGATTATTCCTATAACAAGCAATATAATAAAGCTTATGACCTTAGCCGTCCTTTCTGGTATGTATCCTCCGACTATTTCCGCAAACGCGGCGGAAAACACCAAGAAAATGCTGCAAATAACGCTTATCAGCATAGACCTGAAAAAGTCTATCCTGATTTTTGCCAGTCCGTAGCTGACAGCCGCCGCCAAGGAATCAACCGATAAAGCGGCGATCAACAGAAATATTTCAAATATCAATGTAAAAACCCCCTTGATCAGCATATGCCGATAAGGGAGTTTTGACACTATAGAAAAGATAACATACCTTTCTCATTCCGAATTTTTGTTTCTCCAAAACATCTGATGAGGCGCAGTAGCCTTATCCTCCAAAATATGTCTGCAATCGTTGACAAACACCTCGGCGGGCTTCATATCCTCGTCGAAGGTATAACAGCTTATACCCGTGTTATCGACCCATTCGCAGTCTCCTATTTCCTCCAAGGAGCGCCCTCGGAGAAAACAGCAAATATTTCTTATGGCGCAGCCATGAGACACTATCAAAATATTTTTCCCCCTGTTTTCGCCAACGACCCTTGTCACGCCCTCTTTTACGCGGTCGTAAACCTCCGTCATTGCCTCGCCCTGCTCCGTAGCGAAATTGGCGAAATCGTTTTTCCATTTGTTATATGTATCGGGAAACAAAACCGGCAGCTCTTCCCATTTCACGCCCTCATATTCGCCGCCGTTTATCTCGGTAAAGGCAGGGTCGGTGACGATATCGAGACCGTGATATTTATTCGCTGCGCGAGCCGTTTTTACCGCGCGGATAAGAGGCGAGGAATATATAACGTCAAACCTAAGCTCTCTGCATCTTTCGGAAAGCCTGTCAAGCTGGAGCTGCCCCTTTTCGGTTATATCCTCGTCAATACTGCCTTGAAACACGTTGCGGATATTCCCGAGCGCCTCGCAGTGCCGTATCAAATAAAGCGTTGTTACCATGGCTGAACCGTTCCCACTATTTCCTCAAGAGAATTTATGTTATTATTCTCCATATATCTTTCCAAGCCGTCTATTATCTTAACAGGAGCGTAAGGATCGGTAAAGACCGCGGTGCCGACCTGTATCGCCTTGGCTCCCGCCATCATCATTTCCACCGCGTCCTCCGCCGTTGTTATACCGCCGAGACCCACTACGTCAATGCCTACGGCGTTGGCGACCTGCCACACCATTCTTACGGCAACGGGGAAAACTGCGGGTCCCGAAAATCCGCCCACGTTATTTTTCAAAATAGGTCTTCTTGTTTTGATATCTATCCTCATACCGAGCAGGGTATTTATAAGAGAAAGACAGTCCGCGCCCTCCGATTCCGCCGCTTTGGCTATCTCGACTATATTTGTTACATTGGGAGTTAATTTTACCATAAGCGGTTTTTTTGTAACGGCGCGGACGGTTTTTGTGACCAAAGCCGCACCCTCGCAGGTGATGCCCCAGCTTGCCCCGCCCTGCTTTACGTTGGGACAGGAAATATTAAGCTCGATCATATCGATGTCGGTGCTGTCAAGCCTTTCGGCGACCGCTCTGTAATCGTCGAGGACTGCCCCCGCGATATTTGCGATGATAACGTTTCCTTCTTTTTTTGCTTTGGGAAGATGCTCCGAGATAAAAACGTCCACGCCGGGATTTTGAAGTCCCACGGAGTTTAACATACCCGCCGGAGCCTCAGCGATACGCGGCGCGGGATTTCCGTCCTTGGGCAGAAGCGTGGTGCCCTTGCAGGAAATGCCGCCCAATCTGTTCAAGGGGTACAGATCGGTGTAATCCTGTCCAAAGCCGTAGGTGCCCGAAGCGGCAATAACGGGATTGGGGAATTTTACTCCCGCAACGGTAACGGAAAGGTCCTTTTTTGTGTTATTCACATTATTCAAAATACCACCTCCTCGGCTTTAAATACGGGTCCGTCCTTGCATACCCTAAGCACAAGGTCTTTTCCGTCCCTCTTTATATTGCAGGCGCAGCCCACGCAGGCGCCGACGCCGCACGCCATTCTCTGCTCTAACGACACCTCGCAGGGCACGCCGTATTTTTTCGCACATTCAGCCGCTGCTTTAAGCATCGGAACGGGACCGCAGGCGTATATCACGGCAGTACGTCCCTTAGACAGCTCTCTTTCAAGCGGCGCGGTCACAACTCCGCTTTCGCCGCAGCTTCCGTCGTCGGTGCAAACGGTGACCTCCGCGCCGATACGCCTTAGGTCCTCCTCCAAAATTACCTTGTCTCTGCTTCTGAAGCCGATTATAGCCTTAACGTCCCTGTAAAGGGCAGCCACTCCGCACATAGGCGGAACGCCGATGCCGCCGCCTACCGCAACAACATTTTTGCCTTCGGGGATATCCTTTATTGTGAAGCCGTTTCCGAGAGGCAGTATCATATCCGCCTTATCGCCGACTTGAAGCTGTGAAAGCCTTTCGGTGCCTCCGCCTCTTACCTCGAACACAATGCGCACGGTACCCTTTATCTTGTCCGTCTCGCAGATCGAAATAGGTCTGCGCAGGGTGTGACCCTCCGCCCTTATATGCACGAACTGCCCAGCCCTTGAAACGGCGGCAGCCTCGGGGCAGCTCATCACATAGGAATAAATATCCTTGGCTATCTCTTCTCTTTCCGTGATAAAATAATTGTCGCAAAAATATGGCATTTTGTTTTTTCCTTTCCGAAGCCTGTTAAGACGGGGTTTTATTTCCCTCTTTTTAAAAGCTCCTCCGCGCTTTTAAGCGTGATCTCGCTGTCCGATTCTCCCGAAATGATCCTTGCTATCTCCCGCTTTCGCTCCTCAAATTCAAGAGCGTGGACCTTTGTGTAGGTCCTGCTCTCATCGCTCTGCTTTTCTATCAAAAGGTGCCTGTCGCCCATTGCCGCGATCTGCGCCAAATGCGTAACGCAAAGGACCTGCCTTTTTCTTGCGATCTCGTACAGCTTTACGCCTACCTTATGCGCGGCTCTGCCGCTTATCCCCGTATCTATTTCGTCAAATATCATGGTAGGAACGTCGTCCGCCGACGCAAGCACGTTTTTCACCGCCAGCATTATGCGCGAAAGCTCGCCGCCCGACGCTATCCTGTTCATAGGCTTGGGTTCCTCGCCCTTGTTTACGGAAATAAGCATCTCGATCTTATCCATTCCCGCGCTTGTTATTTTATCCCGCTGAAAATCGAAAACGAACCTTACGTTCGGCATATCGAGAAATACAAGCTCCTCCGTTATTGCCTTTACTAACCTGTCCGCCGCGTCCTTTCTGAGCTCGCTTATCTCCTGCGCTCTTTTCTTTACCTCGTCCGCCAGCTCCCGACGGCGTTCGTTCAGCTCCTCCAAAGCGTTGTCGCCCGTTTTAAGCTGTTCAAGCTCCGTTTTCCAGGAGGACAGCGCTTCGATAAGCTCGTCCGTTTCCATGCGGTACCTTCGCTTTAACAAAAGCAGATCGCTTTTTCTGTTTTCGAGCAGCGTAACGTTTTCGGGGCTGTAATCGTCGTTTATATTTTTGGATATCTCGCTCCCGATGTCCTCCATGTCTATAAGAATACCCGAAAGCCTCTGAGACAGCTCGCTCAAGCCCTTTACCTTTTCGGTAATTTTTTCCAGCTCATTGGAAGCGCTTTGCAGCAGACCGACGGCGCTTTCGCTCTCGTCGCAGCCGCTGATACACATATACGCCGAAGACAAAGCCTTTTGGACCTCCTCGAAGCTTCTCGCCGCGTCAAGCTGCGCGGAAACCTCTTCTTCCTCTCCGAGCTTAAGCTCGTAGCCCTCCACGTCCTCGATCTTTTCGGTAAGCTCGCTTATTCTGCTCTCGCGTTCTTCTATCTTAAGCTGTAAGCTTTTTACCTCCTTGCTTACATGTGAAAACTCTCTGAATATTTCCTTATATTCCCTAAGCTTGTTCTCTAAGCCGCCGTAGGTGTCCAATATCTGCCTTTGATTGTCCGTGCTCATTAAAATGGCGGTATCGTGCTGCCCGTGTATATCGATAAGACGCGAGGCTATTTCCCTCAGTACCGAAGCGGTGGCTATTTTCCCGTTTATTCTTGCGGTACCCTTTCCGTCCGAGGTTATCTCCCGCTGTAAAAGCAGCTCTCCGTCGTAAGAGTAGCCGTTTTCCTCCAGCTTTTCTATAACATGCTTCGGAATATCGTCAAAAAGCGCGGTAACGACCGCCTTATTTTCTCCCGTTCTTACGATGTCTCTGCCGATCCTGCCTCCGAGCACCGCGTTTATTCCGCCGATAAGTATGCTCTTGCCCGCTCCCGTTTCTCCCGAAAAAACGTTCAGATTACCGCAAAATGAAATAGCCGCCCTTTCAATTACGGCGAGATTTTCGATATCCAATTCCTTAAGCAAACTATTTCACTCCTTTCCCGTCGCATTAAGAATCTGCTTTAAGCTTTTCGCAAAGCTCCTTCGCGTCGTTTTCCGTTCTCATAAGGATAAACACGGTATCGTCTCCCGCAATGGTCCCTATAACGTAATTCGGATTCATTCCGTCAAAGGCGGCGCAGGCGGCATTGGCAAGCCCCGAATGACACTTCAGACAAACAATGTTCATAGCATAATTAACGCTTATGACGGACTGCTGAAAAATATTTCCGAACCTGCTGCCGTCCGACACCTTGACATAGCAGCTTACTCCGTCGCCGTTGACGCTTTTTTCAAGATTGAGCTCGTTTATATCCCTTGAAACGGTCGCCTGCGTAACGTAATATCCCCTTTCGGACAGCGCCTTTATAAGCATATCCTGGTTTTCTATCCGATTTTCCCTTATTATAGACAATATTTCCGCTTGTCTTTTCTTTTTCATAGCCCGACCCCTCGCGAATAAAATTTTTGACGCTATTTTTGACGCTATTTAAGCGGCTTCATAAGCTTGCTGTGCACCGAGCTGTAAAAGCTTTCGCCGTCAATATCTATAAGCTCGAGACAAAGCTCCGATTTTTTTATCCTAACGCTGTCGTCGGGGAGTATTCCGATCGCCTCGTTCCCGTCTACCGACACGAACACGCTGCTGTTTTCGTAAGCGATATATTCCGCTCTCAACGGTTCCTCCACCGATAAAAGCGTCGGTCGGTTGAAAAGCGTGTGGGGAGACAGGGCGGTAAGCTCGAAGCAGCATATTTTCGGATCGATTATCGGACCTCCCGCCGATAAGGAATAGGCGGTCGAGCCCGTAGGGGTGCTTATAATAAGTCCGTCCGCCCGGACCCTGGTCACCTCCGTTTCACCGCTGAAAACCAAGTATTCGGGAAGCTTGGAGGTCGTTCCCTTGAAAAGCACAACGTCGTTAAGGGCGGTAAACTCCCTTTTTTCGCTGCCCGCGCAAACGGTCACGTCAAGCATCATTCTTGCGCTCAGCTTATATTTCCCCTCCGCCAGCGCGGAAAGCTTGTAAAGATTTTCCTTTTCAAGCGTCGCCATAAACCCCAGCCTGCCCGTATTCACTCCGAGCAGCGGCTTTTTATGCGCGGCGGCTTGCTTGCCCCAGCGCAGGATCGTACCGTCTCCGCCTATGGTGAGAAAAATATCGCATTCCGCCGTATTTTCCTCCGCCGTGCCGAAGGAAATGCCGCTTAAATTCATTTCGGTACAAGCGCCGCAAAATCTTACCTCGACAAGCGGGAGCATTCCGTAAAGCTTTAAGATACGTATTACGTCGGGAAATATCTCCCGCGCTTTTTCTTTATTCAAATTTGTGCAGATAAAAATCTTCATAATCGCCTCAAAAAGAAAGATATATCAAATATTCGACATTTCCGTCTCCGCCCGTTATGGGAGATCGGATCAAGCCCTCGCACCTAAAACCGATGCTTTCGGAAAATTCCTTTATTTCCCTTACCGCCTTTTCTCTTAGGGACGGGTCTTTCACTATCCCGCGCTTCCCCACTCCGCCTTTGCCTACCTCGAACTGCGGCTTGATGAGCGCGGCGGCGGCGCCGCCCGATTTTAACAGCTTTTTTGCCTCGGGAAGCACGAGCTTAAGCGATATAAAGGACACGTCTACGGTAATAAAATCCGCTTTTTCGGGTATTCTGCCGCCCGCCTCCCGTATATCCGTGTTTTCAAGAGATATTACCCTGCTGTCGCCTTTTAGTTTTTCGTCAAGCTGATCGCTGCCCACATCGACCGCGTATACTCTTTTAGCCCCGTTTTGCAGCATACAGTCGGTAAACCCGCCCGTTGAAGCTCCCACGTCAATGCAGGTCAAGCCGTCAAGCTTTATTTTAAAGCATTCCAGCGCCTTTTCCAGCTTAAGACCGCCTCTTCCCACATATTTGGGCAGCTCGCCCTTTATTTCGATCTTATCGTTTTCGCTTACCTCAAAAGCCGCTTTTACGATATTTTTGCCGTTAACGAAAACAATGCCGTCCTTTATAAGCTGCTGCGCGGCGCTGCGGCTCCTTGCAATGGAACGCGCCGCCAGCTCCGAATCAAGTCTGTTCAATCAACTCACCCACTGCCTTGATCATGCCCGCCGCGTCCAAATTATAATCCGAAAGCTGCTTTTCCGTATCGCTGTATGTAACAAAACGATCGGACACGGCGTTTATTTTATATTTTCCGCTCCAGCCGCGCTCCAAAAGCTCAGCCGAAAACTTTTCCGCTATTCCGCCCGAGCGGATACCCTCCTCAAAAAAAGCGATCGTATCGTATTTTTTTGCAATTTCAAAGGTTTTTTCAACAATAGGATAAATCTTCACCATTTGCAGCAGGTCGGCTCCGAGCCTTTTCGCCGCCTCCAGGGCGTATTGGGTAATTCTACCGTAGGTTATTATCAAGGCTTTTCCCCCGCAGCCGTAAAAATGCACGTCATAGTCCGTATCCTCGGAGCCGCTTTTGACCGCCTCTCCCTTTGGGTACCGAACGGCGGCTATCCCTTTACAGCCGTACAGCGCCTTTTTCATTGAAGCCCTCAGCTCGCCGTCGTTTGAGGGCGAATATATTACGAGCTTCGGAATACTTGACAGCATGGAAACGTCAAACAGCCCTTGGTGCGTTTCTCCGTCCTCGCCTACCATGCCCGCGCGGTCGATAGCAAGGACCACGTGCTCGCCCTCTATCGCCAGATCGTGAAGTATCTGATCATAAGAGCGCTGCAAAAAAGTCGAGTACACTCCAAACACGGGAATAAGTCCCTGTGACGCCAATCCTCCCGCAAACGTAACGGCGTGCTCCTCGGCAATGCCCACGTCAAAAAATCTTGTCCTGTATGACTTCGCGAAGTGCTGAAGCCCCGTGGCATATTTCATCGCGGCAGTTACGGCGCATATCCTTTCATCGTCGGCGGCAAGCTCCGAAAGATACCTGCCCATGATCTCGGAATAGGTCTCCGCTTTTTCTCCGCCGCGTATCGCCTTTCGCTTTGCGATCCCGTGATATTCGCCCGAGTTTTGCTCGGCGGGAAGATACCCTTTTCCCTTTTTTGTCTTGATATGAACTATACAGGGCTCGTTCATCAGCTTTGCCACGTTGAGCGCGTCGATAAGCTCCGCCAGATCGTTGCCGTTAATGGGACCCAAATACTTATAGCCCAAATTTTCAAATATATTGCTTTGAAATATGGCAAACTTTACAAGCTCCTTGGTGCCGCTCACCGACTTTGAAAGCTCCCTGCCTATGGCAGTTTTTGAAAGAGCCTCCTTTACCCGCTTCTTGGTCTCGTAATATTTGGTGGTGGAGCGCATCTGTGACAGATAAGCCGCCACCGCTCCCGAATTTCTCGAGATCGACATTTCGTTGTCGTTAAGTATCACTATAAAATTTCTTTTCAGCTTGCTGGCGTTGTTAAGCCCCTCGTAAGCCTCGCCGCCCGTCAGCGCGCCGTCCCCTATGACCGATACCACATGATGACCGTCTCCCTTTATCTCCATTGCCTTCGCTATGCCTAAAGCGGCTGAAATAGAGGTGCTGGCATGACCCGCAATGAACGCGTCATGGATAGATTCGTCGGGGCGCGGGAAGCCAGATATGCCGTTTTCGCTGCGCAGCGCGCAAAAATCCTCATATCTTCCCGTTATGATCTTGTGCGCATAAGCCTGATGCCCCACGTCGAATATTATTTTATCCTCGGGGGTGGAAAAAACGCTGTGCAGAGCTACGCAAAGCTCTACCGCGCCGAGGCTGGAGGCAAGATGCCCCCCCGTTCCGTAGACCACGTCTATTATATACGATCTCAATTCGGAGCAAAGCTGCTCCTTTTCAGCCAATGAAAGCTTTTTTACAGCGTCGGAGGATATTTTTGAGGATAATATCAATCTGTTTCGCTCCTGTCATTATAATGTAGCAAGAAATAAATCGGTGGGAAATACCATTCCGATAACGATACCCAACAAGGCTCCGAAAATTACCTCCAAAGGAGTATGACCCAAAAATTCCTTTAATTCCTTTGTGTCCTCGGGATCGTATTCTTCCTCGTCCATTTTTTCCTCGATCTTGTCTAAGACCTCCTCGTCAAGCTCATCGACGATATGCCTTAAACGGTTTATCTGCTTGGCGTGTATGCCTGCCGCGCGCCTTACCCCCGTAGCGTCGTACATGGTAATAATTGCGAGCATCATGGCGAGCCCGAATGTAGCGGAGGCTATCCCCTCCATACGGTACACGGTTATTACCAGCGCGCAAACCGTTGAGGAATGTGAGGAAGGCATACCTCCCGAGCCGAACAGGCGTTCGGGCTTGAAGGTCTTATACTTCACCGCGTACAATACAGCCTTGATAAGCTGCGCGGCTGCCCAGCTTATCATTGAAACCAGCACCGCAACATTTATATATTCGTTCACAGCCGAAACCAAACCTTCCTTTCCCGAATCATTTATTTCTTTTTAAAAGCTCGAGGGTGAGTTCCCTTAAAAATCCGCTTCCCGCAAAGCCGTCTATTATATCCAAGGCTTCGTACGTCAGCTTTTTCGCCTTTTCCCTTGCTTTATCCAAACCCACAAGACCTGCGTAGGTCTCCTTGTTGTTTTCAATATCGCTGCCCGTCGGCTTTCCCAACACCTCGGGATCGCCGCAGACGTCCAATATATCGTCCGTTATCTGAAATGCCAGACCCAACCTTTCCCCGTATTCAAAGGCTTTTCTTACCGTGTCTGCGTCCGCTCCCGCGGAAATGCAGCCCATGCATGCGCCCGCCTGCAAAAGCCGCGAGGTTTTAAGTCTGTACATTTCCAGCAGAGCCTCCTCGCCGATGCTTTCGCCCTCAAACTGCGTATCGATCTGCTGTCCGCCCGTCATGCCCGTGGGACCCGCGTATTCCGCCAGTATTTTTACCATTTTGACGGTATTTTCGGGAGACACCCCGTATTTTACGCTGTCCGTCAGCACCTCGAAGGGGTACAGCTCCAGAGCGTCCCCCGCCAAAAGCGCGGTAGCCTCGTCAAACTCCTTGTGGCAGCTCTTTCTGCCTCTGCGCATATCATCGTTATCCATACAGGGCAGATCGTCGTGTATCAGAGAAAAGGTGTGTATCATTTCGATCGCGCAGGCCGCGGGCAGGGCGGCTTCAACGCTGCCGCCGCAAACTGAAGCAAATTCGAGCGTCAAAATCGGTCTGACGCGTTTTCCTCCCGCCATAAGGCTGTACCTCATAGCGTCGAAAAGTCTGTCCTGCTTTTTTGTTCCAAACGCAAGGTATTCCTCTAATTTGCTGTCAACGGTATTTTTGTAATATGCAAGCTTTTCCGTATACGTCATTGCTCTATCTTCTCCAAAGCCAGCTTGGCGTCCTTGATGCTTTTATTGCAGATCTCGGTCAGCTTGTCTGCCTCCGAATAAAGCTCCACCGCATTTTTCAGAGTAATATTCGGGTCTTCCATAAGCTCCGAAATTTCATTGAGTCTTTTTAATGCTTCCTCAAAGGTCATATCTTAATTGTTCCTTTCATACGAATCGCCAGTCACTTGTGAAAATCGCTCACCGCTACCGCTTCAAACTCGCCGTCCGACATTTTAACGGTAAAGGCGTCGCCTTTTTTTATTTCCGCCGCGCTGCTTATAACGGCTCCGTCCTTGTAAACGACGGAGTAGCCTCTTTCGAGCGTTTTCAGCGGATCAAAGGCGTTTATAAGCTCCGCTGTATTTTTTAACTGCGCCTCCTTGGAGGCAATAAGCGAGAAAAAATCCTTTCTTATCGCCGCAAAGACCTTGCTGTAATTTTTCTCATCGGCTTCTATGCGATTCCTCGGATTTAGGCGGGAGATCAACATAGACGCGGCGCTGACCTTGGTCTGCATTTCTCCTATCTTAGCCCTTGCCTTTTCCCCTATCCTGTTTCTCAGCGCAATAACTCCGCCGTACATCTCCTGTATATCGGGCACCGCTATTTCGGCGGCGGCGCTGGGAGTTGGCGCTCTCATATCCGCCACAAAATCGCATATAGTAAAATCTATCTCGTGACCCACAGCGGAAATGGTGGGTATCCTGCTGTTATAAACGGCTCTCGCCGCTATTTCGGAGTTGAACGCGGACAAGTCCTCCGCCGCGCCGCCGCCTCTGCCGAAAATAATGAGGTCGCAGCCGCTGTCCTGCGCTTTCTCGATGCCCCTTGCTATGGATTCGGGAGCGCCCGCGCCTTGAACCAACACCGAAACAAGCTTTAACCCGACAAAAGGATATCTTCTCGAAAGCACATTGATTATATCCTGCAAAGCCGCTCCCGTTTCGGAGGTGACAACGCAGATCGCCTTTGGAACGGAGGGCAGCGGTCTTTTTTGTTCAAACAAGCCCTCGCTCAAAAGCTTCGCCTTAAGCTGTTCAAAGGAAAGCGCGTCCTCTCCCATGCCGTTATCCTGTTCGATGCCCGTGGCGTAAAGCTGACAGGCTCCGTCCCGTTCGTAAACCTGTACCGAGCCCGACACCACCGCGTTCATTCCGTTTTCGGGGTATATGCTGAGCCTTTCCGCGTAGCTTTTGAACATGACCGCCTTTATGGACGCGTTTCCCTCTTTTAAGGTAAAATACATATGACCCGAGGGGAAATGCTCCTTAAAGTTGGATATCTCTCCCTTTACGGAAACGCTTTTTAATTTCTCATCGCCCTTGACAAGCATCGCAAGACGCTTGTTGAGCTGAGAAACGGTAACAACAACACTCATTCCGTTTTTCCCGTATCCTTGAAATATGAATTTAAAACGCCGTTGATAAAGGCTCTGTCGTTTTTTTCGGCATATGCCTTTGAAAGCTCCACGGCCTCGTTGATAGCGACCTTTGGCGGCACCTTTTCTTTTTCATAGGTCAGCTCGTAGACCGCGATACGCAATATTGTGATGTTCACCTTGGATATTCTCGACGCGGACCTTGTGGGGCTGTATTTCCCGATGACGCCGTCAAGCTCCTCTTTCTTTTCCCAAACGTTGTTCGCAAGGGAAATTACCGCCTTGTTCGAGGGCATTCCAAACGCCTCGTATGTACTGTCGGCGATCTCCTCGCCGGTCTGTCCCGTAAGCTCCATTTGATACAGAATTATAAAAGCCGCTTCTCTTATTTCATGCTTAGTCATTTATTTACTCCAGATTTTCTTTATTCAGCCTTATGCCCGCTATATTCACGTTCACCTTTGACACCGTGATCCCCGTCATATTCTGAACCGCGGACTTAACGCTCGCCTGGACCGCGGACGCTACGTTTACCGCCTTGCTGCCCTGCTCTGTAATTATCGACAGATCGATCACCGCAGCCTCCTTGGAAACGGAAACTCTTACGGGCGAACCGAGAAAGGTGCCTAAGCCGATCGGAGACTGCGGCACCATAAGCCTTCCGTCTTCGGAGGCGACTCCCGTGATCTCACATGCGGCAAGCTCGGCTATTTTTATTATAACATCGTTGGAAACCTTAAGAATACCGTTGGAGGAAGCTGTCTTTTTATCCATTTCATATTCGTCCTTTCTAAAAAAAGCGGTATAATGTTTTACCGAGAATTAACTCACTTATAAAACATTATACCACAAAACGGAAAAATAAACAACTGTTTTATTTATTTTATCGGATATTTTTACGATAATTTATTGGAGAGCACCTTAAAATCCGCGTTCCCTCAGCTCGGAGACAAGCTGTACGTAAAATTCTCTTACGTCGAACCCCTTAAAGTTCTCTCTGTTGAGGTCTATCATATCCGCGTGGGTGATCCCTCTTTTTCCCTTGGGATAGATAGGCGTAAATCTTTCTCCCCATTCCGCGGAGGTCAAAGCAACAAGACCGTCGTTGTCCCCGTCGAACTTTTTCACCATAGGATAAGATATGTTTAAGGGAAAACGTCCGCTGCGCGCTCTTGCGGATTTTGAACCGAAGCTTTGATACATTACCCCCTCTGCGTCGGGCACCTCCTTGTTGAATTTCTCGCAAAAGCTGTTGGTAAGGTTTTTTACCGCCGCCATAAAATCGGGATTACTGTCGCCGAGCTTTTTAAAAGCCGCATTATAGGTTTTTTCAACAGCGCCCGCAAGTCCCTCTGGAGCCTTCCCCAAAAGGTATTCCGCAAAAATACAGCCCTTATGGGGAGTGTTTATTGTGGTGAGCGACGCAGTGTATTTATCGCAGCCTAACTTTCCGACGGCATAGCGGGAATCCAGTCCGCCCTTTGAATGAGCGATAATATTTACCTTTTCGCAGCCCGTTTCCTTGACTATTTTTTCGATTTTTTCCGCCAGCTCCGCGCCGCTGCTCTCTACCGATGCGGCAGACTGCTGTTCTCCGTAATAGACCGTCGCGCCGTTTCTGATAAGCTCATTGGGCACTCTGCCCCAGTAATTCAACAGCTTGCTGTCCCTGAAAAACACCCCGTGCACCAACAGGATCGGATATTTTGTCTTACATATCTGCCTGTCCTCGCGGCTTTTGTTCAATTCGTCCCTTTCCGTCTCGCTTCTGCACTCCTTGAACGTCTTAACGTAAAGTATCATCAGCATAACAAGATTGGCGACAGGCACAAGACCCAGCGCTACGCCGAGAACACGGTATCTTATGCCGAGCTGCACGGAGGTAAGGTAAACGCGTATTATCCCGTTCCAGAAAATCACGGATTCGCCCAAGATCAAAAACAGACAGTAAACAATATACCCGCTTACATGCGTTCCTCCGTTCCATACGTCAATAAAGCCCATAACCGCTATCGGCGCCGAAACGATAAAGGAAACAAAGAAGGTCAGCATAAGCTCGGTCCCGTCCCCCATTATCCTTAACCTAAGGCTCGGGTATTTTTTAAAATTGGGAAATACGTTGAAAAACAGAAAATACAGTATGCCTATAATGTAAAAAAGCGATCTTCCGATAAAACCGAGCTCGGAAATAAATATCGGCATATTGACGATAAAGGTTACCGCGATGATATTGAAAATACGCAGCAGAGCCGTTGCGAGCCTGCTCATGACTGCTTGGTCACTTTCATTATGCAAGCCATATAGGTGCAGCCCTTAGAGGGGAAGAAAGCGTTTTTCACTGCGCCCGCATAGTTCTTGCCCAAAAGCTCAAAAAACTCGCCAGAAATATTGAGCTCGGGCAATCGCCCCTTTATTTCGCCGTTTTCAACCAAAAAGGCAAGCTGAACGGGGGTAGCGAAATGCCCTCCAGGGGTCATATCGCCGCCCGAGGCTATCATGACCAAAACCGCTCTTCCGTCTGCAATATCCGACGCCTTTTCCGCCGTGGGCTTTAAATAAACGCCGTTATGGGTTATGCCCGGCACTCCGTCATATTCGGAGCCCGCCGTTGCCGCGGCGGGAACCTTCAGCATTTCCGTATACATCTTGTTTGTGAACACATTGGTAAGCGCTCCGTCTTTTACTATAGGCTGACTAAAATCGGGAGCAAATTCGCCCTCGTCGTCGAAAAAACAGGCGGAGGGATCATCGGCAGGGTCCCTGTTATCGCAAAGGGTCAAATTTTCGTTAAAGACACTTTCTCCTATTTTTCCGCTTAAAAGCGAACCGCCCGAGGCATACATCGTCGCGTTAAAATGAGCGCTTATCCTGGGAAAAAATTCGTCGGGAACGATAAAAACGGGATATTCGCCGTCCTCTATATCGACCCTTTCATAAAAAGCGTCATAGATGCTTTTAATATCCGCAAAAACCTTGTCCTCGTCATACTCGCTCAAGGTCGCCCCGTAGTCCGCGTCGAAAAGATTGCCCGAGCCCTTGTCCTGAAATATCAGACCAAGGCTCATATAGCTCACCGAGGACAAAAGAGCGGAACCCCTGCTGTTTTCGTAAGAGGTGATTATATCGGTAAGCTTTATTTTATCGCTTACCGCAAATTTGGGACATTCCTTTGATATCCTGTCAAGCAGACCTTGGATCGAGCTGATAAATTCCTTTTGCGGGATTATTTCACGGTGCGTATCCAAGGTCTTGACGTTGGAGCTTAAATTACACGGGTACTTTATTCCGTAGGAAAGCGCCTTTTTTGCCGCTTCCTCCAGCGCGGTCTCGTCCAACTCGCCCAACGAGCCCGCAACTCCTATATTTCCACCGTCGTAAACTCTTATCGTATTTAAGGTCTCAAGATTTTTGCGGTAGGAATCCACCTTATTTGCGGTAACGTTCAAGGCTGCCGACTGAATTTTACAAATAAGCTTTTCTTTTTCCATTTATAATAAGTTCCTTTCTTTATCGAACAGGTCTATTGTACGTTCATTTTCGATACTCTGACATAAGGTCCGCCGAAGCCTACGGGCAGCGGGAACTGCTCCATTTTTCCGCAGCCGCCCGCTACAAAGGACTTCATTTCCACCTTGTCCGACAACCCGTCGATAAGTCCCAAAGTTTCAAACACGTTGCCCGTTATAACGCTTATTTGGACGGGTCTGCCTATTTTTCCCTCCGATATCTCGTACGCAAGCGCAGGAGCGATGGTAAAGGTGCTCATACCCGAGCCGTGCATTATGGTTTTTATAAAATATCCCTTTTTAATTGGCGCTATAAGCTCCTCAAAGGTGTCCTTTCCCGCTTCGATGTAGGTCGTGGTCATTCTTACTATCGGCTCAAAGGTGCAATCCACCGCTCTGGCGTTGCCTGTCACTTCTTCGCCGAGCGCCGAGGCGGTAAGAGCGCTGTGAAGTCTTCCCGCCAATATCCCGTCCTTTATAAGGTAATTTTTTCTCGCCTTTGTTCCCTCGTCGTCATAGGGAGTATAGCCTACTCCCGAAAGCTCTCCGCACTCGGATATTGTGAGTATTGAGGAACCCACCCGCTTGCCTAACTCCCACTCGTTTTTCATGCTTTCATCGGACAGCATAAAATCCGACTCGGATTTGTGCCCAAAGGATTCGTGTGCGAATATCCCCGCTGCCACGGGAGATAAAACAACGGGATATTTTCCCGCTTCAACAGGCTCGGACTCTCTCATAAATTTCGCCTGCTCCGCAAAGGAAGCCCTTGCCTCCTCAAAGGATTCCTTAAGCTTGGAGAAATCGGTCTCTCCCTGCTGCCAAACGGCTTGGAATTTTTTATCGCCCTCCACCATATTGCAGACGAGAACCAATCCGCAGGTCTGATAATCATAGGCTATATCGGAACCGATAGAGGACGTAAAGCTGTAACGGCTGTTACGGTCAAGGTATTTTCCCAAAGCCATATTCATACAGGGGTCCGAGCTTAATATAGGCAAAAACGAGCGAAGAAGCTCCGTTTTTTCGGCTAAGGAAACGTTTCTTACCGAATTGTCCTTAAAGCTCTCGAGACTGTCGCGGTTGCGCTCCAAGCGCCGTACAACGGGAGCTGCTTCAATATTCGGATTTGGCTTTGCCACCTCGTAAAGCTCGTTAAGGGTCTGATTTATCCCGTTTATATCTGTGGTGGACGCGTAATACCACATTTCACCGTCATAAACGCGAATGAACGCTCTGACCTCTCTGCGTTCCTTTGATTCCTTTAGATCGCCCTCAAGAAAATCTATGCGGGTCGAAAATCTGTCCTCAATACGCACGTCGGCATAATAATCCTTTTTAAATTCTATCATTGCGGAATTTTCCTTTCATTTTGATACATTACATTAAGTATACTCTCTCATACCTTTAAAGTCAATAATCCGTTTGTTGATTTATCCGAAAATAAACTCAACCGACGGTTGAGCAATAATACGCAAGAACGGTTATAATCTCGACTTAAAATCCTCATAGCCAAAGCTTTTTATAACGCTTACCTCTTTTCCGTCCCAAAGGCATATACGGGGAAGGGCAATGCCGTTAAAAGTATTGTTTTTCACCATGGAATAAATAGCCATATCCTTGAAAAAAAGCTTATCTCCCGTTTTCAGCGGCTTATCGAAGCTGTAATCGCCGATAATATCGCCCGCAAGACAGGTATTTCCGCCCAAGCGGTAGGTAAACTCTTTTTCTCCCGCCTTTCCCGCTCCCTCGATTTCGGGAGCGTAGGGCACCTCCAGCACGTCGGGCATATGACAGGCGGCGGAAGCGTCAAGTATCGCTATATCCATACCGTTGCGCACTATATCCAGCACTGTTGAAGCAAGCCAACCCGCGTTTAACGCGACCGCCTCTCCCGGCTCGAGGTACACCTGAACGCCGTATTTATCGGCAAAATGCCTTACTGTTTTTATCAATAGATCAATATCGTAATCGGGACGGGTTATATGATGACCTCCGCCCATATTCAGCCATTTTATTTTCGGCAGAAAATCTCCGAATTTTTCCTCCGCCGCCTTTGCGGTAGCCGCCAGATCGTCGGAGTTCTGCTCGCACAGTGTGTGGAAGTGCAAGCCCTCTATGCCCTCGGGAAAACCGTCAAAGCCGCTTCTTACCGCTCCCAACCGCGAAAACTCGCCGCAAGGGTCGTACATTCCGTGCTGACCCGTGGAAAATTCGGGGTTTATCCGTATACCGCAGGAAACCTTTTTGGGAGCGGCATTGACCCTGTCCTTGAATTTCTCCCACTGGGAAACGCCGTTAAAGCTGATGTGGTCGCATATATCCAATATTTCGTCAAGCTCCCCGTCAAGATAAGCGGGAGAAAAAATATGGTTCTCCTTTCCCATCTCCTCATGCCCCAGCCTTGCCTCAAACAGTCCGCTGGCGGTACAGCCGCTTATATACTCTCCGATCAGCGGATAGGTCTGATACACGGAATAGCATTTTTGAGCAAGAAGTATTTTTGCTCCCGAAGCCTCCTCCACCTGCCTTAATATTTTAAGGTTACGGATAAGAGCAGGGCGGTCGATTATATAAGAAGGGGTTTTTACGTTATAAAGCTGTTTGTTCATATTCGTTATCCACTCAAAAAAGGTCGCTGTGTGTGCCTGTTCTCGTAAGGTACAAAATCAGCTCGTTTTCATAAATTTCATAAATAAGAAGCCAGTCGGGGGTAATGTGACATTCACGGCAACCCGCGTAATTTCCTTCGAGAAAATGATCTCTGTTTTTTTCGGGAAGTTTTTCACCGTTTGCAAGTTTTTTGATAATATCCGTCAATAAAGATATATCATATTCTCTTTTTTTAATCCTCTTTAAATCCTTTTGAAATCTTGAGGTAGGCTTTACGATATATTTCACGTTAAAAGCTCCTTCATCATTTGGTCAACATCTGTATACGACTTACCGATAGATGGGTCTGCTTTCATTCGTTTTACTTCTTCAATCGCCTCTAACGTTTCTTTATTCGGAATATCACCCGAAACCTCAAAAGGTATTTTCCACATTCTTACAGCCTTTTTCGCATAAACGGTAAAAAACGTGGTCACGTCCATTCCCAAATCTTCTGCAAGCTCTTGAAGCTGACTTTTAAGTTCCTGGTCGATTCGTATTGTTAAATTAGTTTTTGCCATTACACAATCTCCTTTCTCCAATGATATTACCATTATACTAAAAAACATGTGCATTGTCAATCCTGTGTTCAGACAATGCACATATAATATCATATTTGATATACTGTTTATTACTCGACCAACACAGGCTCAAAGCTTTCCTTCCATGGAAGACCCCACTTATTGAGCGCGTCCATAAAAGGATCGGGATCGAATTCCTCTATGTTGTAAACTCCCGCGCCTTTCCACTGTCCCGTCATAAGCATCATTGCACCTATCATGGCGGGAACGCCGGTGGTATAGCTTATCGCCTGGCTGCCCACCTCCTTGTAGCACTCTTGGTGATCGCAGATATTGTATACGTAATAACTTACGTCCTTTCCGTCCTTTTTTCCCTGCATGATACAGCCTATATTGGTCTTTCCCTTAGTGCGCGGACCGAGAGAAGCGGGATCGGGAAGCACCGCCTTTAAGAACTGGAGGGGCACGATCTGCATACCGTTGTATTCTATCGGCTCTATAGAGGTCATTCCCACGTTTTCCAGACATTTAAGGTGAGTAAGGTAGCTTTGACCGAAGGTCATAAAGAAGCGTATTCTTTTAATGCCCTTGATGTTCAAGCCAAGGCTTTCCAGCTCCTCATGGTGCAGCAAATACATATCCTTTTCGCCCACGCCCTCAAAATCATACACTCTCTTTATTTCCATGGGCTCGGTCTCCACCCATTTTCCGTTTTCCCAATAGCTCCCCTTTGCGCTGACCTCGCGGATATTTATTTCGGGATTGAAATTGGTGGCAAAGGGATAACCGTGATCTCCTCCGTTGCAGTCCAAAATATCGATGTAGTTTATTTCGTCGAAGTAATGCTTTTGCGCGTAGGCGCAGAATACTCCCGTAACGCCGGGATCAAAGCCGCTGCCGAGCAATGCGGTGATCCCCGCCTCCTTAAATTTCTCGCGGTAAGCCCACTGCCACTTGTACTCAAACTTAGCGGTCTCGGGCGGCTCATAGTTGGCTGTATCGACATAATGCGTTTTGGTGGCAAGGCAAGCCTCCATTATAGTAAGGTCCTGATACGGCAAAGCAAGATTGAGCACAACGTCGGGCTTGTAGCCGTTTATGAGCTTTATCAGCTCATCGGTGCTGTCCGCGTCTACCTGCGCCGTTTCAATGACCGTCCTGCTTTTTCCCGCCGCCTCGATCTCCGCTTTTATCCTGTCGCATTTTGACTTTGTGCGGCTGGCGATCATTATACCTTCAAAAACCGCGTCGTTCTGACAGCATTTGTGAATAGCTGCGCCCGCAACGCCGCCGCAGCCGATGATCAAACATTTACCCATTTTCTTTTTTCCTTTCGACATTTTTATCTGAACCTGTTATTTTTATAATTTTTTCTGTGCTTTGCATAATATATCTGATTTTTGATGAATTTTCCGAAGTCCTCCCAAAAGAACAAAACGAAATTTGCCATTGCCGCAATGATCGCCGCCTTGTAGGTCCAGCCTCCGAGAATGAACATAATAACAAAAAATACAAGATCGACAAGAGCGAGCCACTTTATTTTTATCGGCAGAAAGAAAAACATCAGCACCTGAAAATCCGGATATAAAACCGCGAAGGCAAAAAACATAGAGTAGTACAAAAACATATTGGTCGCGGCTCCCGCGATAAAGCCCGCGGCTATCGTCATAACGACTCCGATAAAATAATAAAGATTAAACTTGAAGCTTCCCCACTGATGCTCCAGTCCGCTTCCTATAAGATAATAAAAATACAGGCTGAATATCAGTGAAATGGGGTTGTTGGTATCGGGAATAAATATCCATGTTATAACTCGCCACCATTGACCGTGCAAAATCAGCTCCCTGCTGAAAAACATATAGTAGCTGAGAGGCATATCGGGCGCAAAAAGCTCCACTATATACACCGCCGCCATAGCTATTATAATATACAGCATCAGATTCGGTATACAGACCCGACGGAACTTATACGAAAGTCTGTCTAAAAATTTGTTCATGCTTTCTCCTTTCTCTTTTGTACTTTGAAATTATTACGTTATATTTTTTCCTTGCGGATAGCCAAAAGCAATTCCCGCAAGGTCTTGCAGGCTGCCGCGGTGCTTACCCCCGAGGGGTCGTAGGGCGGGGAAAGCTCGTTTATATCCGCAGCCACCACATTGGTCAGCCCTCCGACGGTGATTACGCCCTTGATCAGCTCGTTAAAGCTTATGCCTCCCGCCTCGGGAGTGCCCGTTCCCGGAAAGACCGAGGAATCCAAAACGTCAAGGTCAACGGTAAAATAAACGGGCTTGCCCTTAAGCTTTCCGCATATTTCGGATAAGGTATCGAAGCTGAATTTGTTCATATACGTGTGCTTTTCCGAAAACCTAAACTCCGCTCTTTCCCCGCTTCTTATCCCAAATTGGAATATCCTCCCGTCGCCTGTCAGGTCGTGACAGCGGCGCAATATGCAGGCGTGAGACAGCCTTTCACCCAAATAATCGTCCCGCAGATCGGCATGGGCGTCGAATTGAACAATGTTCAAGTCGGGATATTTTTTTAGGACCGCTCTTACAGCTCCCAAGGTCACTAAGTGCTCTCCTCCGATCATTACGGGCGTTTTCCCGTCCTTCAACAGGTCGGCGGTGTAATCCTCTATCATTTCAAGCGCCTTTTCGGTGTTTCCGAACGGAAGCTCAAGCTCTCCCCCGTCAAATATCCTAAGATCCTCCAAGTCCTTGTCTTGATAGGGACTGTATGTTTCTATACCGTAACTTTCGCCTCTGATATGCCTTCCCGCAAACCTTGTTCCCGGGCGATAGCTGGTGGTGCCGTCAAAGGGAGCGCCGAAAATAACGGTATCGGCTTCAAAATATTCACTGTCGCAGGCGATAAAATTTTCCGTATTTTTGCTTTTATTCATTTTGTTTTATTCTCCGTATCAGATTATGCCTTCCACGTTTTCCAAAAGCTCCTGTACGTAATTGGGCAAGGCAAAGGAAGCGGCGTGAAGCTTCGTGTTGTAGTACCTTGTTTTTATTCCGAGCCTTTCCCATGCCTCGGGGTCGAAATCTCTTATAGGATGGAGCCTTTTTCCCGCAAACCCGAAAAGCCAGTGCCCCGAGGGATAGGAGGGGATATGCGCCTGATACACCTTGCTTATCGGAAAGCTTTCAACGATACGCTTATGCGCCCTCTGCATGGCTATCCTGTCCTCGGAATAGAACGGACTTTCGCACTGGTTCACCATTATTCCGTTTTCGGTAAGCGCGTTGCAGCAGTTGCCGTAAAATTCCTTTGTAAACAAGCCTTCTCCCGGTCCGAACGGATCGGTGCTGTCAACGATTATAAGATCGTAGCTGCCCTCGCAGCGGCGCACAAACTTGAGACCGTCCTGATAATACACGTTAACACGGCTGTCATCAAAGCCGCAGGCTGTTTTGGGCAAATATTTTTTGCACACCTCCACCACCCGCTCGTCTATTTCCACAATATCGACTCTCTCAACGGTCTTGTACCGCGTAAGCTCCCTCAATACTCCGCCGTCGCCCGCGCCGATCACCAAGATGCTTTTAATATCGGGATTTACCGCCATCGGAACGTGCACTATCATCTCGTGATAAATAAATTCGTCCTTTTCGGTCAGCATCATATAACCGTCAAGAGTAAGGAACCGACCGAATTCCTCCGATTCAAAAACATCTATCTGCTGAAATTCGCTTTTTTCCGAGTATAACTGCTTATCTACCTTGATAGACAGCTTTACCGAGGGGGTATGATACTCGCTGAACCATAGATCCATTTCTATCCCTTTCTCCGCTTTTTGCCATAGCGCTCATCGCATAACCCAAAGCATTTTTCTTCTACTTCAAAACATTTAACCTATCGACCGTCATATCCTCCGCCCCGGTTAAAAAGCTGCCCTTTTCCTTTGCGTATTTTATATAGTCGATAATATCCCCCGTCACCTTTTCTCCCGGAGCTAAAATAGGTATCCCGGGCGGATAACACATCACAAATTCGCTGCATATGCGCCCCGCGCTCTTATCCAGCGGAACGGACTCCTTATCCGCGTAAAACGCCTCCTGAGGCGTTTTTATAACGGTAGGCGGGATATACTCGGCAAATACCATTCCCGTTTTATCCCTTTTATACCTCCGCCTTATCTCCGCCATTGCCCCCACGAGCCTTTCAATGTCTCTTTCGCGGTCTCCGACGCTTATATATGCAAGCAAATTGTCCATATCCCCGAACTCTATCTGAATATCGTAATCGTCGCGCAGAATATCGTACACCTCAATACCCGCCAAGCCTGTATCCACCGTGTTCACCGAAAGCTTTGTGGTATCGAAATCAAAAATGCTGTCTCCGTTGATCATTTCCTCGGAAAAGGCGTAATAATCCCCTATGCGATTTATCTCGGCTCTTGCGTAATCCGCAAGCCCGCAGACCCTTTTAAAAATGCTTTTCCCGTTCACGGCAAGGTTTTTTCGGCTTATGTCGAGGCTTGAAAGAAACAAATAAGAGCCGCTGGTGGTCTGAGTAAGATTGATGATCTGTCTTACTCTTCCGCTGTTCATATTCGCTCCCGTCAAAAGAAAGCTGCTTTGAGTAAGGCTGCCGCCGCTTTTGTGCATGCTTACCGCCGCCATATCGGCGCCCGCCGCCATTGCGCTTAAGGGCAAGCTCTCGCCGAAATAAAAATGAGTACCGTGAGCCTCGTCCGCCAGCATAAGCATTCCGTTCCTGTGCGCAAGCTCGGTTATGCTTTTTATATCGCTGCATATCCCGTAATAAGTGGGATTATTCACCAAAACGGCTTTTGCGTCGGGATTTTCCCTTATGGCTCTTTCCACGTCGGAAACGCTCATGCCGAGAGAAATTCCGAGCCTTTTGTCAACGGCGGGATTTACGTAAACAGGCACCGCCCCGTTTAATACCATGGCGTTTATAACGCTGCGGTGCACGTTGCGGGGCAGTATTATTTTATCTCCTCTTTTGGAAGCGGTAAACACCATCGCCTGCACCGCCGAGGTAGTGCCTCCCACCATAAAAAAGGCGTACCCTGCGCCGAAAGCGTCCGCAGCCAGCTCCTCCGCTTCTCTGATAACGGAAACGGGATGACAAAGATTGTCCAGCGGGCGCATTGAGTTAACGTCAAGGCTCATGCAGCGCTGACCCAAAAACTCCGTCAATTCGGGATTTCCCTTTCCTCTTTTGTGTCCGGGGACGTCAAAGGGCACCACCCTGTTGCTGTGAAATTCCTCCAAAGCCGATCCTATGGGAGCTTTGTTCTGATTTAAAACCGCCATTTATTTTTTCCTTTAATTGTAAATATTGCTGCCGCTGAATATTTCTATCATTTCCTGCCGTAAATTATTGGTTATGTCAAGTCTTGTCTTGGGAGGCAGTTCATATACATCCTGATTAAAAAGATAATTTTGCAGGTCTATTTCCTTTATAAGCATTTTGGTATGATAAATGTTGGACTGATACACGTTTACGTCCACCGCGTCATATTTTTTTATAATACTGTCGTCGATATAATCCTGTATAGAGGTGATCTTATGATCGGTAAACAGCTTTTTTCCCGCTATGTCTCTTGTAAAGCCCCTTATGCGGTAATCCATGGTTATAATATCGCTGTCAAAGCTTCCGATAAGATAATCGAGAGTGGAAAGAGGCGTGATCTTCCCGCAGGTGGCAACGTCGATGTCAACTCTGAAGGTGGCTATCGAGTTTTCGGGGTGATACTCGGGGTAGGTATGCACCGTAACGTGGCTTTTATCGAGATGTGCCACCACCGTTTCCGTTTCACCCGAAAGCTTGCTCATCTTAGACCCCTCGGCGACAAGACAGGTAACGGAAGCCCCCTGCGGATCGTAATCCTGCCTTGAAACGTTAAGAACGTGCGCTCCTATCATTTCGGTAAGGGTCATAAGTATAGAGGTCAGACGCTCGCTGTTGTACTGCTCGTCAATGTAAGCTATATAATCCCTTTGTTCTCTTTCGGTTTTTGCATAGCAAACATCGTAGATATTGAAGCTTAAGGATTTTGTAAGGTTGTTGAACCCGTAAAGACGAAGTTTATTTTCCATTACTTGATTTTACCGATTGCTCTTAAAGCAGGACCGCTCTAAGATCACCTCTCATTTTGATTTAATCTAATTCCAAATACTCCTGTTCATTTGCCTGTCTTTGTGTTTGGAAGCAGTATTAAAAACGCTCAAAGCGTTTATAAGCCTTGAGCGTATAATATCACAAAATGCGTAAACCGCCTTTTCAGAGTCTATACAGCAAGAAATAACCGTTACTTTTACTACTCTTATTGATATTAAGGTGCCAACGGCAAAAGCCGTAAGACAAACTCAAAGCGAATGTTCCCGATTCTTTGAGAAACGGGAAACGAAAGCGTTCTGTAATATCACAAATATCATAAAACGCTTAATCAATAAGGCAACAATGTTGCCGCCGGCGTCTGACCCAGCTGTCCGAGGCTGAATATTTCTTGCAGAATATGGATTCCGCTGTTGTGGTCACTGTATTTGAGTTTATTATACACTATTGTAAAGAAAAATGCAAGATAAATAAACAAAATAATTAAAAAAATTTCAAAAAACCTATTGACATTTGCGCGTTTTTATGATAACATATGAACAGATAAACATATGAAAATTTGAAAAAATGTGAAAGGATACACTGCAATGCCCGACAATGAATATTTATGCGCTCAGGACAGCACGGTAAAAAAAGTACTTGAGCAAATGCCTCCCGACGAGATGCTTTACGATCTTGCGGAGTTGTTTAAGGTGTTCGGCGACTCCACGAGGATAAAAATACTTTACGCGCTGTTTGAATCGGAATTATGCGTAAACGATATCTCTACCCTGCTGGGGATAACTCAGACCGCCGCCTCGCATCAGCTCAGAGTGCTTAAAACGAATAAGCTGGTAAAAGCCCGCAAAAACGGGAAAATGATCTTCTACTCTCTTTCCGACGATCACGTTACCAAGATCATCTCACAGGGAATGGAGCATATCGAAGAATAAAAAACACATTAGACCTCCTCGGAAACTGGAGAAGTGCCGTATGACGCAGCAATTTTGCTGTA
>JAMPHV010000025.1 GCA_023663265.1 Bacteroides sp. | reverse complement strand
TTAAGAATCCTTTCCTTATTCTCCCCAACCCTCCCCCTTTTCCTCGCTTTGAAAGCTGTTTTAGAATATAAGTCGGTTTCCCGATTTTTTAAAAATGCAGGCGCTTAGAATTATAACTGCCAGTGTTTTATAATGATTTATTAAGCTTTAATTAAAGCTCATTCTGCTTTTTATTCAATGCTTATTTTCATTTTAAGATGTGCGCTTTTACTTTTACTGCAACGATTTATCAATTTTTCATCTTGAATTTTGGGGAAACCTAAGATAAAAATGGATAATTAAGGAAATCGGACAAATACTAACATCTGTGGAAACGCTGATTAAAGCGCAGCGTAACACAATCAGCCGCGCGAGTATGCCAGTTTGAGCGGGTCGATTGTGTTTTAATCAGCGTTTCCCTATAACCATTTTAACAAAATAGCAAAGGAAAACAAATATGGATAAACAACAAAAAAGACTTTGGACCGACGCGTCGGAAATGCCGCAATTCCCTGTTCTTCACGGAGACATGCACACAGACGTACTTATAGTCGGCGGCGGAGCCGCGGGCTTGCTTACGGCTTACTTTTTAAAGAAAAAAGGCGTAAGCTGCATCGTAGCCGAGGGCGACCGAATATTATCGGGAGCGACCGGAGGCACCACCGCCAAAATAACAGTACAGCACGGCTTGATCGCACGGCTTGATATACAGCAGGCTTGTAAAAACCTTCGGTTGGGAAAAGGCAAGGCTTTATTTGGAAGCAAACAGACGCGCAGCCGATATGTTCAAGGAGCTAAGCAAGGCTTTCCCCTGCGATTACGAGGAAAAACCCAATTTTGTTTATCTCAGAAGCGACAGAAAAAAGCTGGAGACAGAGGCGGAGGTCGTGAGAAGATTGGGTTTTGCGGCGGAAATAGAGGAGGAGCTGCCGCTGCCCTTTCCGACGGTGGGCGCGGTAAAATTTCCAAATCAAGCGCAGTTCAATCCCGCTAAATTTTTTTCTCAGCTTGCAAAAGAGCTTAATATTTACGAAAAAACCTTTGTAAGGGAGTTAGCCCCGAATACGGCGGTAACGGGAAGCGGAACGATAAAGGCGGATAAGATCATCGTAGCCGCCCATTTTCCGATTTTGAACAAGCACGGCGGCTATTTTCTCAAAATGTATCAGTCCCGATCCTATGTTATAGCTTTGGAAAACGCGCCTCTGTATGAAGGAATGTATGTTGACGGAAAAGGAAACGGGCTTTCCTTCAGAAATTACGGAGATCTTCTTTTGCTTGGCGGCGGAGGACACAGAACGGGCAAAAAGGGCAGCTGCTGGCGGGCGCTTCGCGACTTTGCGGATAAACACTATCCCGATTCCAAAGAAAAATATCATTGGGCGGCACAGGACTGTATGAGTCTTGACGGCGTGCCTTATATCGGCGCCTATTCCTCGGGAACGACAGCTCTGTACACCGCCTCGGGCTTTAATAAATGGGGAATGACCTCCTCGATGGCGGCGGCAATGCTGCTTTCCGACATTGCGATAGGTACGGGAAACAAGTACGCGGGACTGTTCGATCCGTCAAGAAGCATTCTCAGACCGCAGCTTTTCGTTAACGCAGGCGAGGCGGCGTTAAATCTGATAGGCTTCTCGAAAAAACGCTGTCCTCATATGGGCTGCCGTCTCAGGTGGAACAAGTGGGAGCATAGCTGGGACTGTGCCTGCCACGGGTCAAGGTTTTCGGAAGACGGAACGCTGCTGGATAATCCGTCAACGGGGAATATTTAGCGCTGTATTAACGCTGCATTAAAATCCCCCGTCAACCCCCAAGACCTGTCCCGTAACAAACTCCGCTTCCGATAAATACCGCGCCGCCAAAGCCACGTCTCTTGCCGTGCCCGTTCTGCCCAAGGAGGTACCGTCGGCAAAATCCTTGATCTCCTCCTCCGACAAACGGCTGTTCATCTCGCTTTCGATAAGTCCGGGAGCGATACAGCTCACCCTTATCCCCGAGCTGCCGACTTCCCTTGACAAAGCCTTTGTGAAGCCTATTATCCCCGCCTTGGCAGCCGAATATGCCACCTCGCAGGAGCCGCCGTGCACTCCCCATATAGAGGAAATATTGATTATGCAGCCGCTTTTTTTTCTTATCATAAGCGGAAGGATCGATTTTGTCACCGACATCGCGCCCATAAAATCGGTATTTACGACCTTATGCATTTCCTGAAAGGAAATATCGGTAAAAAGTCCCGCGCTGCCTATACCCGCGTTGTTTATCAATAAGTCGCAGGAGCTTATCCTGTCCGCCAGCCTTTTGATGTCAAGATCGTTGGTCTGATCGCATCTTACAGCCTCGGCTCCGTATTTTGCGGCAATTTCCTCCGCCGCCTCCCTGTGCTTGAGGTAAGTAAACACAACGCGGTGATCCTTTGAGAACTCGGCTACGAGCCCTCTGCCTATGGAGCCGCTTCCTCCCGTTATAACGGCGGTTTTCATTACGACACCACCAGCTCTCCCGCCTTGGAGGAAACGTTGACCTCGGAAATACCCGCTTCTCCCTTAGAGACAACAAGATTCGCCACCTTATCCTCCAGCTCGCGGCGTATCACCCTTCTTATATCGCGTCCGCCGTACTTTCCGCCGTAAGCCTTGGAGGCAATGGTCCTATACGCCGCGTCGGTGACCTTAAGCTCGATATTCTTCTCGGCGAGCGCCTTTTTCATTTCTTCAAGCATAAGTCTTGCGATTTTTGCGTAATTTTCCTCGGTAAGAGGATCAAACACAACTATCTCGTCTATCCTTCCCAAAAATTCGGGGCGCAAAAATTCCTTAAGCGCGTTCATAGCCCGCTCGCGGGAAATATCGCCCTCGGATTTTCCGAAGCCGAGACCTCCCGAAGCAACGTTTGAGGAGCCCGCGTTCGAGGTCATGGCAATGACCGTGTTCTCAAAGCTTACCGTTCTGCCGTGAGAATCGGTGACCTTTCCCTCGTCGAGTATCTGAAGCAGTATATTCATAACATCGGGGTGAGCTTTTTCTATTTCGTCAAAAAGTATCACCGAGTACGGCTTTCTGCGAACCTTTTCGGTAAGCTGCCCCGCCTCGTCGTAGCCGATATATCCCGGAGGAGAGCCTATTATCTTGCTTACGCTGTATTTCTCCATATATTCACTCATATCAAGCCTGATAAGCGGATCGACGGTATCGAACATTTCCTCCGCCAGCACTCTTACAAGCTCGGTCTTTCCCACGCCCGTGGGACCGACAAATATAAAGGAAGCGGGGCGGCGCTTGGTGGAAAGCTGTACTCTTGTGCGCTTTATCGCCGCGGCAACGAGCTCGCAGGCGGTGTCCTGACCTATAACTCTGCTCTTCAGAACGTCCTCTAACTTAATGATCTTTTTGAACTCGTTTTCCATTATCTTGCTTGCGGGTATGCCCGTCCAAAGCTCGATGACCTTTGAAACGTCCTCCTCGGTAACGTTTATCTGCGTCACGAGCGGTTCAAGCTCTTTTATGCGTATCTCGTTCTTCGACATCTCGGTCTTGATCTCCGCAATACGCTCATAGTCTATATTTTCCGTCTCGGCGGAAAGCTCTGTAAGCTCCCTTTCCAGGTCCTTGTTTTCAAGCTTCAGACCCTCGTATTCCGCCAAGTCCTCGCTTTTTATGCTGGCGCAGGCGGCTGCCTCGTCCAAAAGGTCTATCGCCTTGTCGGGCAGATATCTGTCGGTTATATAACGCTCGGAAAGCACCACGCAGGAACGGATTATCGCATCAGAGGCATGAATGGCATGGTGCTCCTCATAATATTTCTTTATGCCCTTCAAAAGCTCTACCGTGTCCTCAATACTCGGCTCGTTGACCGTTACGGGCTGAAAACGCCGTTCGAGAGCGCTGTCCTTTTCAATATACTTTCTGTATTCGTCAAAGGTCGTGGCGCCGATCACCTGGAGCTCTCCCCTTGAAAGAGCGGGCTTGAACATATTTGCGGCGTTCATGGTGCCCTCGCTGTCTCCCGTTCCCACAAGATTATGCACCTCGTCAATAAACAAAAGCACGTTTCCCGCGTTCTTGACCTCGTCTATAAGCGCCTTGACGCGGCTTTCAAACTGCCCTCTGAACTGTGTTCCCGCCACAAGTGCGGTAAGATCGAGCAGATAAAGCTCCTTTCCTCTCAGCCTGAAAGGAACGTCGTTATTCGCCAGCTTTTGAGCGATACCCTCGGCGATGGCGGTTTTTCCCACGCCCGGCTCGCCTATGAGACAGGGATTGTTTTTTGTGCGGCGGGAAAGTATCTGCGTAACTCTGTAAATTTCCTTTTCTCTGCCGATAATGCGGTCAAGCTCTCCTCTTTTTGCTTTGGCTGTGACATTGGTACAGAAGGTGTCCAGAAACTTGCGCTTTTTGTTGGACTTTTTTTCCTTTTCTTTCTTCTCTTTTTCCTTCTCTCTCTCCTTGTCCATATTAACAATGCCGTCCTTTAGCTCCTTTTTATCATCGCCGCCCGAGGAGGCGGAGGACGAGCTTTCAAAAAATCCCCTTAGGAACGGCGGAATTATCCCCGCGCCGCCCGACTTGAAGCCGTCCACGTCCTCATCGTCGTCGGTCTCGGAGTCGTCCATAAGCGACTGAAACTCATCGGAGCCGAAAAGCATCTCCATTTCGTTTTCCAGATCGTCCTCGTTGATGCCGAGCTGCTTGATATACTCGCTTACCTGCGGAATATTTATCTCCTTGGCGCATTTTAGGCATAAGCCCTCGTTGCGCTTCTTATCACCCTGCAAAGAGGTAATGAACACCACCGCCGGACGTTTTTTGCACCTTTCGCACATCATCATAACAGAGTAATCCTCCTTTGTTCTGCCGTATTTTTTATGCCATAAAATCAAGAAAATCAAAGTAATATATATGCTTGAAAATATAGGTCTCGTCAATAGTCATTGTATTCATAAAAATTATTTCGTTGCCTGTAAGCGAAATGACCACCTGAACAAAAATGCACACGAGGAATATCACGACCGCGCCCTGAACAAATCCTGCCGCCGCACCCAGCAGTCTGTTTATGCCTCCGAGCACGGGAATATGATTCACCGTTTTGAACATTCTTGACAGTAAATTTATAACAATCATTATTATAACAAAAATTATCACAAAAATCAATGCCCTCATAGGAACAAGCAAGGTGGGTCTTATCATATTGTCGGCGATATCGTGGGCTAAATTGTCGGTATTTGCGTTATTCAGCACGTTTACGATAATTTTTTCGACGACTGACTCGTCCGTGCCCCCCTTTTCCTCCGACAGCCCGCTCACAAAGGACGGAAGCGCAGCCCTTATATCGTTCACTATATCTATTATTGCTACGAAGGCAGTGCCCTCGGATATCTTTTCCGCTATCACCGAGCTTAATATCAACGTATCAAAGCCGTATTTTTCGGCGTCGGCGGACAAGTATTCAGCCATGCCGAGATTGACCGAGGAATAGTCGGCGTTCTCCGAGGATACCCCCAATGAGGAAAGGTCAATATCTTCGAGCCCCGTTTCGCTTAGGTCCAGTCTGGACAGGTCGATGCTTATCCTGCCCACGTTATCCGTCAGGGCTATGACCTCCGAAACAGACTTTCCGTTTACCTTAGCCTTGCTCATATCCACGCTCTTCAGGTCGGAAATAACGCTCCCTCCCATCATTGAATCGATCTGAGCGCTCACCTCGTCCGTGACCGCGTCGGATACAATGTTATCGTAAATAGCCACCGCTATCCCGTCGCTTGTGAAAAGCGCCGTGCAAAAAGCCAGCAGCAGTGCGGCAAAGCTCAGCAGCACGGAAATAAAACCCCTTTTTATCCCCGCGAAAACAAAGCCTATGAACACGGAGGCGACAGCCGCGTCAAATATCCAGAAAAATTGTGTTCCCATTATAAACCGTTCCTTTCTTTCAAGACACATTCCTTATATATTTTATATATATTCTATATCTACCGAATCGTAGCCCAGCAGCAGGATCGCTCCGCCTATCTTGACAAACGACACGTAATCGCTGACGAGAGCCTTTTCCGCTATGATATTCCCCTCCGAGTCGAAGCCGTACAGCACGCCCGCCTCAACAATATAGACGTTGGTCCCGTCCGCTGCGATACGGTTTATGTTGAGCGACACCGCCTTTGAGGAAAGAGGAGTCATATCGTTGTCAAAAATCGTCATCACCCTTTTGTTCGTGGCTGAATCGAGATAAACGGCGTCTATTCTCGAGGAGGAAAAATCGCAGCACTGGACGGTTCCCTGAAACTCCCTTTCGCCGACGACAGTCCCGTCCGACTCGTTAAGCGAAACGGCATAGTTGTCGTAAACTATCCTTACTCTGCCGCCCGCCGCGCTCATTTTTACCGGCAGAGACGGCTTAGCGAGCTTATAGCTCCATACCGCCTCCGATTCCGCGGTAATATCGTATTTGTAAACAGCCGAATATATATCCCCGTTTTCAACTCCGATAACGCTGACATAAATATACCTTTCATCTTGGGAAAACTCAACGTTCATAACGTTTTCGTCCGTAAACTTTCTCGTATACTTCCATTCTCCGTTGCCGCCGTAAATATAAATTATATTTGAATATCTGTCCGAGTTGGTGACTATGGCGGCGGTCTCTCCCGAACCGATCGAAGCGAAGACTATTTTTTCCTCAACGCTTGCGGTATATATAAGGCTGGTTTTATTGTACAGCGAAAAATCGCCGTAATCCTTATCGTAAAGCAGTATACGCTTTGTATTGGAGCAGCGGTTAGGATTGGAATAGCCGTGTCTCAATGCGTAATACTGTCCGCCGTTGGTACCGAAGGTGTACAGATATGTATCGGTAAGCAGAAAAAAGCTGTCTCCGAAGCTGTCAAAGGAATAGGAGGCGCTTCCGGGAAGCTTTATGGGAAAGCCCACGTCCTCCGAGGTCTTGGTCTCGATACGCGACGCAATACCGCGCAGGGGCTCGATTATCGCGGAAAAGTTCAGCGCGATAATCAGCGCCGCCGCGCATACCGCTCCTATTACGGCAAGCCTTTTGTATAATCGTTTCTGCTTTCTTTTCTTTCTGTATTCGGTTAAATCGGAGGTTTTTGCGCCTGCGCTTTCCTTTTCGGGCATTGATCTCACCTTTCTAATAAAACACCTTGTTTAAATAAAGTCCGCAGGGCGGCAGCGTTTTTCCCGCCTTTTCCCGCTCCCCGCCCTCAACGGCGGCTTTTACGTCCTCTATGCTTCGCTTTCCCTCGTTTACGTATATCAGCGTTCCCACTATTATTCTTACCATATTGTGAAGAAAACCCTCTCCGCTGACGTAAAACTCAACAAAGCTTCCGTTTCGTACAATTCTTATATCCTTTACGGTCCTTACCGTGGTTTTTAAATGCTCCTTTGCCTCCGCCTTACAGAACGCGGCAAAATCATGCGTTCCCACAATTTGCTCCGCGGCGGAAAGCATTACGTCAATATCGGTCTTATAGGGATAATGTAAGGCAAGACCCTCCGTAAAAACGTTTCTGACGGGCGAGGTATCTGTTATATAAAGATATTCCTTTCCCTTCGCGTCGAACCTTGCGTGAAATTCCAAGCCGACCGCTTCGCAGGACAGCACCGCGATATCTCGGGGCAGCAGCCCGTTCATGGCGGTAACCAGTCCTTTTTCGTCAATGCCGCTCAAAGTCCTGTCGTACCTTACGTTAAACACAAACTCGCGTGCGTGAACTCCCGCGTCCGTTCTCGAGCAGCCGTTTATCGCCGCCCGCTGATTCAAAAGCCTTGACAGCGCTCCCTCGATACGGTCCTGGACCGTATTTCCGCCCGGCTGGCTCTGATACCCGTTATAAGCCGTGCCGTTATAAGAGATAACAAATTTTAAATTTATCGGTTCCTTCATCAAAACACCATATTATCCACAATAACAAACCCCAACACCGTAAGCATAAGCAAGGAGATCATATAATCCATAGGCTTAGCCTTAAGCTGTCTGAGCTTTGTTCTTCCCTCTCCGCCGCGGTAGCAGCGGCATTCCATTGCCATAGCCAGCTCGTTGGCTCTTTTAAAGGCGGAAACGAAAAGAGGTATCAATATCGGGATCAGAGCCTTCGCCCTTTTCATAAGCCCTCCCGTGTCCAGCTCGGCGCCCCTTGCCTTCTGGGCGGACATTATCTTGTCGGTCTCTTCGATTAGAGTCGGAATAAACCTTAACGCTATCGTCATCATCATGGCGAGCTCGTGAACGGGAAGCTTTATCCTTTTGAGCGGGGAAAGCAGCCGTTCTATAGCGTCCGTGAGCACTATCGGCGAGGTGGTGTAGGTAAGAAGCGACATTCCTATAATAAGGCATATTATGCGCACTATCATAAAAACAGCCGTGGTAATTCCCTCCCGATATACGGTTATCACCCACCAATCCAGCAAGGGCTCGTCGGTACCGCTGACGAAAAACAGGTTAAGTATGGCGGTAAACAGTATGATCGGCATCAGCGGCTTTAAGCTTTTGAGCATCATTATCGGCTTTATTTCCGACACGGCGTACGCCATAAGTATGAATATTCCCGCTATCGCCAAAGAAATAAAGTTATCCGCGACAAACAGCATCACCACATAAAGAATATCGAGCACTATTTTAAATCGGCTGTCCATACGGTGTATTATCGAATTGCCGGGGAAAAACTGTCCAATTGTTATATCCTTAAGCATTTATACTCCTTTTAGAAATTTCAGCAGTCTTTCCCTCGCTCGTTCCACCGTGTAAACGTCCCTGCCTATATCTATCCCGTTTTCGGCAAGCAAATGGGAAAGTCTTGTTATCTGAGGTACGTCAAGACCTATCATGCGAAGCTCCTCGGACATGGAAAACACCTTGTCGGTGTCCTCATAGCAAAAGAGCTGACCTCTGTTCATTACGAGCACCTTGTCGGCATACTTTACTATGTCCTCCATAGAGTGAGAAACAAGCAGAATGGTGGTACCCGAATTTTTATGGTACCCCGCGATCTCCTCCAGCACTTTGTCCCGTCCGGCGGGATCGAGTCCCGCCGCGGGCTCGTCAAGTATAAGTATCTTCGGCTCCATAGCGATAACTCCCGCCAAAGCCGCGCGCCTTTTCTGCCCTCCCGACAGATCGAAGGGGGAACGCTCCAGCAGCTCGTCGTCAAGCCCCATTTGCCTTGCCGCGTTTCTTACCCGCTTATCGATCTCGTCCTTATCCAGCCCCATATTTTTCGGACCGAAGGCTATATCCTTATATACCGTTTCCTCAAAAAGCTGATACTCCGAATACTGAAACACAAGTCCCGATTCAAAGCGTATATCCTTGATATTTACGTCCTTGCTCCAAATATTTCTGCCGTTTATCAGCACCTCGCCCGAGGTCTGCTTCAAAAGACCGTTCAGATGCTGGATAAGGGTCGATTTCCCGCTGCCGGTGTGACCGATCACCCCCACAAATTCGCCCTGCTCCACCGTTAAGGTGACATTGTCAACGGCGGTGGTCTCAAAGGGAGTGCCAACACTGTATTTGTAGGTCAGATTTTTTGTTTCTACCGCATTCATCTGTTTCTTTCCTTTTATTTTAGGGGATATTTTTATTGTCGGCGCGCCAGCCTTTGAAGCTCGTTTAACATATCCTCCTCGGTAAGCACCTCAAGTGAAATATCTATCCCTTCCTTTTTAAGCTCATAGGCAAGCTGCGTTACCTGCGGAACGTCGAGCCCCACCTCGGTCAGCCTGTCCACCTGCGAAAATATCCTTTTGGGAACGTCGTCCATTATTATTCTTCCGTTGTCCATTACCACAACGCGCTCCGCCTGCGCCGCCTCGTCCATATAATGGGTTATAAGAACAACGGTTATGCCAAATTCGCCGTTCAAGCGCTTTATGGTTGTCATTACCGATTTTCTGCCCTTTGGGTCAAGCATGGCGGTAGGCTCGTCCAAAACAATACATTCGGGACGCATGGCGATCACTCCCGCAATGGCAATGCGCTGCTTTTGTCCTCCCGAAAGCTGATGAGCGGAATGTAATCGGTACTTGTACATATCCACCGCGTTCAAAGCCTCGTCCACCCTTTCCCGTATCTGAGCGGGCGGCAAGCCCAAATTTTCGGGCGCGAAAGCCACGTCCTCCTCCACAATGGTGGCGACAAGCTGATTGTCGGGGTTTTGAAAAACCATTCCCACCGTTTGCCTTACCTCGTATATTCTGTCGTCGTCGGCGGTATCGATACCGTTGACGTAAACCTTGCCCGAATTGCCGAGCAGCATACCGTTAAAATGCTTTGCCAAGGTGGATTTGCCGCTTCCGTTGTGTCCGAGTATCGCGGCGAACTGTCCTTTGGGTATATCGAGGGTAATGTCCTCCAATACCCGATTGCCGCCTATTATGTTCCCCTCCTCGTCCGTTACGGGATATTCAAAGGAAAGGTCTTTTACTTCTATTATATTCATTTTTACCTCTAAAATCTGACGATCGCCGTGCTTCCGCAGGGAATGGCAAGTCTCGTATTTTTTACGGGAAGCCCTATTTCTTCCGCCTCTGCCTCGATTTTTCTGTATCTCCCCACCGTCATTTTCAGCAAATACGTCATAACGGACGGCGAAAGCCCCGTGGTGTAGCTGTTTAATAGGATAAACAGCGGATCCTCCGACAGAACCTCCGTACATCTTAGCATAAGCTCGTATATACAGTCCTCCAGCTTCCACATTTCGCCGTTCGTGCCCCTGCCGTAGCTGGGCGGGTCCAGGATTATGCCGTCGTATTTGTTCCCGCGCCGTATTTCCCTGCCCAAAAACTTCATGGCGTCGTCCGTTATCCAGCGTATGGGCTTATCCGACAGCCCGCTCAGCTCAGCGTTCCGCTTTCCCCATTCCACCATTCCCTTGACGGCGTCAAGGTGGCAGACGCTTGCTCCCGCAGCGGCGCAGGCGAGGGTCGCGCCTCCCGTATAGGCGAAAAGATTAAGCACTCTTATCTGTCTTCCCGCGTTTTTTATAAGCTCGGCGCAGTAGTCCCAGTTAACCGCCTGCTCGGGAAAAAGCCCCGTATGCTTAAAGCCCGTGGGCTTAACGGAAAAGGTAAGGTCCCTGTATCTCACGGTCCAGCTCTCGGGCAGCGCCTTGGCGTATTCCCAGCGTCCGCCGCCCGAGGACGAGCGGATATAACGGGCGTGAGGCTTGCTCCATTCCTTGGCGGGCTCGGCGCATTCCCATATTATCTGAGGATCGGGACGTATCAGCGTGACATTGTCCCAGCGCTCCAGCCGTTCTCCTCTCGAGGTATCTATAAGGCAGTAATCCTGCCATTTATCCGCTATTCTCATTTGCCTTCTTCCTGCTCGGGCAGCTCCGTGCCAAGCTCTCTGTCGATAACTTCCGATATCTGATTTACCCAGTACATCACCGCTTCGTCGTTTTCTCCCTCCGCCATAACTCTCACCAAAGGCTCGGTGCCGCTTTCTCTCACCAATATCCTGCCCTTGTCTCCAAGCGCGTTTTTAGCCTGCTCAATGATCTCCGTAACAGCGGATATCTTATCCCATTTTCCCTTTTTATCCTCCGATATCACCACGTTGTCCAGAAGCTGCGGATAGTCATGGATAGCCATAGTGAGACGGTATAAGCTCTTTCGGCGCATTACCAGGAGATTCATAAGCTGGACCGCGGTAAGCTGACCGTCTCCCGTGGTGGCGTAGTCCAAAAAGATAATATGTCCCGACTGTTCTCCGCCTATGTTGTAGCCGTTTTTCAGCATTTCTTCAAGCACGTATCTGTCGCCCACGGCGGTGCAGACGGTATTTATCCCCTTTTCCTTCATATACCTGTGAAAGCCTAAGTTGCTCATAACGGTGACCACTGCCGTGTCCTTTTTTAAGGTCTCCTTTTCCTTCATATAATCGGCAATTATGGCTATCAGCTTGTCTCCGTCTATTATATCGCCGCTGTCGTCTACGGCTAAGCACCTGTCGGCGTCGCCGTCGAAAGCGATCCCGAGATCGCATTTGTTTTCCGTAACAAATTCACGCAGGTTTTCAAGGTGGGTGGAACCGCAGTTGTCGTTTATATTGCAGCCGTCGGGAGTATTGCTCAGCATAATGCACCTTGCGCCAAGGTCGGTAAACAGCTTTTCCGCAGTTGCCGAGGCGCTTCCGTTAGCGCAGTCTATCGCTACCGTAAGCTCGTCAAAGGAACAGTCGGCAGTGCTTTCAAGATGCTTTACATATTCCTCCGCGGCGGTGGACAAAAGGCTTACTCTTCCTATTGCGCAGCCGTTTTTAAGCTCGATCTGCTCCGGCTTATCCAATATAAGCTCCTCTATTTCCTCCTCGACGCTGTCGGGAAGCTTAAAGCCGGTACTCGAAAAAAGCTTTATACCGTTGTACTCAACGGAATTATGAGAAGCGGAGATCATAACTCCCGCGTCAGCCTTATGCGCCGTTACAAGATACGCCACCGCAGGCGTGGGGACCACACCGAGAAGCTCAACGTCAACTCCGACCGAGGTTATTCCTGCGATCAGAGCCGCCTCCAAAACGTCCGAGGAAATTCTGGTGTCCTTTCCTATCAGGATATTGGCTTTGCCGCCGTCGGTCTTGTGCTTTGTCAGGACGGTAGCCGCCGCTCTTCCTATCTGCATGGCAAGCTCGCAGGTAAGCTCAGTTACCGCTACCCCTCTTGCCCCGTCCGTTCCGAATAATCTTCCCATTTTTCGATTTCTCCTCAAAGTGTTTTTTAATTGTATTATGAACCCCGTAAAATTTTGTCCGTGATTCTATTTGGAATTATTATAAAAAAGTCTGCTGACCCTCAAATTCTATATTCATATGTCTGTAAGCCGACGGGGTCGCGGTTCTGCCGCGGGGAGTCCTGGCGATAAATCCGAGCTGCATCAGATAAGGCTCGCAAACGTCCTCCAAGGTTACCGACTCCTCTCCCAAGGCGCTTGCAAGCGTTTCCAGTCCCACGGGACCTCCGTTATAGCCCTTTATTATCATTGTCAGCATTCTTCTGTCCAAGCTGTCCAGTCCAAGCCCGTCTATTTCAAGACAGTTCAAAGCATAATCCGCCAGATCGCGGGTTATCTTGCCGTCCCCTCTCACCTCCGCAAAGTCTCTCGCTCTCTTCAAAAGCCTGTTGGCAATACGGGGAGTGCCTCGGGAGCGCCTTGCAAGCTCCATGGCTCCTTCCTTTAAGGTGGGAATACCCAGAATCACCGCCGAACGCATTATAATTTCGCCAAGCTGTTGGTGCGTGTACAGCTCCAGCCTTTCAACAACGCCGAAACGGTCGCGCAGCGGTCCAGTAAGCTGCCCCGCGCGGGTGGTGGCTCCTATAAGCGTGAAGCGCGGCAGATCAATGCGTATGGACTGCGCGTCGGGACCCTTGCCTATCATGATATCCAAAGCATAATCCTCCATAGCGGGGTACAGGACCTCCTCTACCTGCCGTGAAAGACGGTGTATCTCGTCTATAAACAGCACGTCGCCGTCCTTAAGCGTGGTAAGTATCGAGGCGAGGCTTCCGGGCTTTTCAATTGCGGGACCCGAGGTAATTTTTATCTGCACGCCCAGCTCATTGGCGATAATTCCCGCCAGTGTGGTTTTTCCAAGCCCGGGGGGACCGTACAGCAAGACGTGATCAAGCGGTTCTCCGCGCTTTTTTGCCGCCTCTATATATATTTTAAGGTTTTCCTTGACCTTTTCCTGTCCTATATATTCGGTCAGCGTCTTGGGTCTCAGGCTGAATTCGATATCTATATCCTCGGGAGTGCAGCTTGTTTCTATAAGACGTCCAAACTGCACATCGTCGTCGGACGCGCCTTGAAAACCGCCCATTTCTATTGCCATAAACCGCTCCTTTCAGATTATTCCGCGAAAAAACATTTTATTCGTCTTTATCCGTCCTTTTTTATCTTCCCGAAAGCCTTTTAAGACCTTCCTTTACAAGCTCCTGCACCGTAAGCCCCGTATCCAGACCCTCAAGCGCCTTCTGTGCCTGCGCGTTGGTAAAGCCCAGCACCATAAGAGCGGTAAACGCCTCCGAAGCCGCATTGCCCGCCGCGGCGTTAAGATTTATTTTGGGCATATCAGCGGCTGTAAAGGAGCTGTCCTTTTTCAGCTTATCCTTAAGCTCCAAAACGATCCTTTGCGCTAATTTGGGACCGACTCCCTGAGCGCGGGTAATGGTCTTGCTGTCCTCGTTGACCACCGCCAGCGCAAATTCCTGCGGCGACAGGTCCGAAAGTATCGCCACCGCCACCTTGCACCCCACGCCCGACACGGAAATAAGCATTTTAAAGCAATTCAGCTCGCTTTCGTCCGCAAAGCCGTACAGCTCCATAGCGTCCTCTCTTACATTCATATATGTGTAAAGCTTAAGCCTTTCGCCTATGCTCGCCCTTGACACCGCGCCCGCGGTAGACCTGCACTCGAAGCCTACTCCTCCGCATTCTATCACGATAAGATTCTGTCCGAGGCATACCACCTCTCCGTTAAGACTGTGGATCATTTATTTTCACCTTTCTTTAATGGATTTCGCTTTTTCCGTAGCCCGCCAGCAGCGAATTATCCGTATGAGCGTGACAAACGGCTATCGCCAGTGCGTCCGCCGTGTCGTCGGGCTTGGGTATCTCGTGAAGATGCAGTACCCTTTTGGTCATTTCCTGCACCTGTTTTTTTACAGCCTGTCCATAGCCCGTGATGGACTTTTTGACCTCCAGCGGGGTATATTCTCTTATAAGCAGATTACGCTGCGACGCAGCCAAAAGTATTACGCCTCTCGCCTCCGCCACATCGATCGCCGTTTTCTGATTATTTTGAAAGTACAGCTTTTCGATAGCCAGGCTTTCGGGCTTGTAAATATCCAATATCTGACAAATATCGGAATATATTATTTTTAACCTTTTATTAAAGTCAATTCCCGCGGGAGTGGTGACCGCGCCGTAATCTACGACCTTAAACCGGCTGTTTTCGTATTCGATTATGCCGAAGCCGACTATTGCGTAGCCGGGATCGATCCCTATTATTCTCATTCGGATCACCGTTTCGTTTTTATTTACAATATTAAGCGTCAATGATAAGGTCACTGTACAGCTTTCCTATTTTAACAATTTATTATAGCACAACAAAATAAAATTTGCAAGGATATTTTGGTAAAAGTTAGGATTTTATCAATCTTAAAGTATTTTTAACAAAAAATAAAAAACCACTTGAATTTTTTTTGAAATTAGTGTATTATATAATAAAGATATTTTTGCAAAATCAAAGATCTATCCTTACAACCGATTTTATACCGATCTTGCGAATTTGTGAAACGGTATAAGATCAACGGGAAATTACCGAGGTAACAAATGGAGAAGTCAAAAATCCAACGAATAAATTTTCTTGCCGCCAAGGCAAGAAACGAGGGTCTGACCGACCTTGAAAAAGCCGAGCAGCAGATTTTGCGCGACGAATACCGCGAGGGCTTCCGAAAAAACCTGACCTCTCAGCTTGAAAATACCTATATCGCAGACAAACAGGGAAACAAAATCAAACTTAACAGAAAAGGAGAAGCAAAATAATGGCAAAAGGGATAACCTTCGGCGCACAAAGACTTATGGAAAACTTTCTCGGCTCGGTCGAGGGCAGAGCCGCTCTCTATGACGAGGAAATGAATTTGCTCTGGACTAACTTTCATGAATTTTTCGACGGATTCGATCTTAAGGAGAGTAACGAGGAGACTCCCATAAAAAACGAAAGCGTTTTTACCGTAAGCATCGACGGAGTCAAGGAGGTCCTCACCGTGACCCCCGTATACAAGAGCCTGCGCACCATATCCGCTTATATCTGCATCATCAGAAACTCCTACGAGGTGTATAAGATGATGAGCAATACCGATATTTCGGATTTCACCGACAATATGATGAAGAAAAACGCCGAAAAGCTCGAAAGAGCGGCGGAGCTTAACGCCGATATCGGCGAAGCCGTGCGCGGCGGCGAGGACCCCGAGACGATCGGCGACATTGTGGCGGAACAAAAGCGTCTTCTGGTATCGATGCGCAATGAAACTATGTACTGCATAGACACCTGCTACAACAAGATCGACCGCGGAGAGGTCAACTGCAACCTATCAATGATGTTCAGCGCCCTTTGCAGGGACGCCGAGGAAAGCTTCAAGGATCTGGGACGCAAGGTCAATTTCGAGAGCGAGTCAAGAGATTACTACATCTTGGAGAACAGCAAGCCTCTTGTAACCGCGTTCCTGCACCTGCTCCGCGCTCATCTGCTGCTTTCCCCGCTGAAAACCCCCGTAAACATAGCCACCTACTACGAACCCAACGGCTATAACAACGGAAACTTCTGCATAATGGCAAAGACCAAGCTCACCCCCGCCGATAAAACGGAGGAAAGCGTGATCACCACCTCGCGCGCCTACAGAGAGCTCGCGAAAAAGGTCATACTTTTCGATTATAACGGCTCGTTTGAATACAACGACGACGACAAAACCATGCAGACGATTTTCAAATTCCCCGTTCTGAAAAAGAACAGAGGACCTGTGCTCACCACGGGCAACTCCTGGTATCTCGACGAGAAAAAACGTATTCTACACGCCTATATGATGGACATCATCGAGCAGGAGATCGATTCCCTCGAGCACGCGAAAATGGAAAGCGCCAAAAAGAAAAAACTCGCCAAGCACGAGTAAAATATATTTCACAAAAAATACAAAAAACGAATTATTGCAATAATTTTCGCATAACTTTTCCGTCCTTTTTAAAATTACTGTCACATAATTATCATATTAGTAGTCTATAATCTTACTTGTCGGGAGAAATCCCGACAGTGGTTAATGAAACATTAATCATAATTTCCTCTCCCAACATTTTCATTATAATCTCATTTGATTTCGCACATTTTGTGCAGGGCGTTCAGTTAGGCGAAAGCTTTGGCTGAACGATTTTTTTTAATGGCAATTAAATACAAAAAGAAAGGAAATAAAAAAATGTACAAAATTTTGATCGCAGACGATGAGCAGAAAATACGCGAGGTGTTAAGAGAATACGCCGAATACGAGGGACACGAGGTCGTTGAGGCTGTAGACGGCATGCAGGCGGTCGAGCTTTCCAAGCAAGAGGATTTCGATATAATCATATTAGATATAATGATGCCGCGTTTGGACGGCTTTTCAGCCTGCAAGGAGATACGAAAATTCAAGCAGACCCCCGTCCTTATGCTTTCCGCAAGAGGAGAGGAATACGACAAGCTTTTCGGCTTTGAGATCGGCGCGGACGATTATGTGGTAAAGCCCTTCTCGCCAAAAGAGGTGCTTGCCCGCATAAACGCCATAATAAAGCGCAACAAAAATTCCGACGTTACCGCGGATACGGCGGTATTCGAGGGGTTGGAGATCAACTTTACCTCAAGAGACGTTAAAATAGACGGAGTTAAAGCCAATCTTACTCCAAAGGAATACGACCTGCTCTTTTACCTCGTAAGAAACAAAAACATTGCGCTTTCAAGAAACAAGCTTCTCGAGGAGGTGTGGGGCTATGACTTTTTCGGAGACGACCGCACGATCGATACTCATATAAAAATGCTCAGAAACAACCTGGGACCGTACAGAAAGTTTATCGTAACGCTTCGCGGAATGGGCTACAAATTCGAGTCGGAAAACGAGTAACGGATCATCCGCTCCGAAAGGATAACAGCAATGAAAGAGTATTTCAGCAGTATACGGTTCAGAATATGGATAACCTTTGTGGTGTTCAGCTTAGGTACCATGGCGGTGCTTGTCGGCTCCCGCGCTGTGCTTACGCCGATATTTTACGGAAAATACAAAACCACCGAGTGTATAAACACAGCCAATAAAATAGAAGAGCTTATTACCTCGGGCACATGGAACCAGTACGATATTCAGGACGTTGAGTATCTTAAGGGCGTAATAAAGGATATGGCAACGGCCCACCAGTTTGATATCATCATAAATATGCCCGATACGGACCGAAATATTATCACCCTAAGATCGGGAGACAATGAAATACTTACCCAAAGAATAACCAAGGATATTAAAAACAGCCTTATCAACAAGGACGACGGAACGATCATAAGCAACGTGGAGCTGAACAATTCCGACGGCATAATTTTCGCCAAGTGCGTAAAGCAGTATTTTGAAAACGTCTGCTACATTCCCGCCTATATCTTTATTTTCAGCTATACCGAGCCTATCGGCACCACGATGAACATAATAAACTCCATCTCCTTTATCTGCGCCAACGTTATTCTGCTGGTCGCCTGCGTGATATCGATAATGATATCCTCCCATGTCGCAAATCCTCTCGTAAAAATATCCAAAAACGCCGACAAGCTCATAACGGGCGAGTTCAATATGACGGTGAGCCGCGGGGAATACGACGAGATAAAAACGCTGACCGAAAATCTGAACGCCGCCTCCGCCGAAATATCCAAAACGGAAAATCTTCGCAAGGACCTAATGGCAAACGTTTCTCACGACCTTAAGACCCCCTTGACCATGATCAAGGCGTACGCGGAAATGATAAGGGACCTTTCGGGAAACAATCCCGAAAAAAGAGAAAAGCACCTTCGGGTCATTATTGACGAGACCGACCGTCTCACGCTGCTGGTAAACGATATCCTAAACCTTTCCAAGCTGGAAAGCGGAGTTGCGGAAATAAACCGAAGCGTATTTGATTTTTCGCAGCTTTTGAGGGATATTATCAGCCGCTTTTCACTGCTTAACGGCGCAAAAGATTACGAGGTGCGCCTTGAGGCGGAGGAGGGCATAGATATAAACGCCGACCAGCAAAAGCTGGAGCAGGTCGTCTACAATCTGGTCAACAACGCCATAAACTATATCGGCGACGACAAGCTGGTCGCCGTAAGGCTGTACCGCAAGGAAAACGGACTTGCCCGCTTTGAGGTCTCGGATCACGGACCGGGTATACCGAAGGAGCAGATACCTTACATTTGGGAAAGGTACTACAAGGTGGACCGCTCGGAAAATTACAAGCGCGTTGTCAAGGGAACGGGCTTGGGTCTTTCAATTGTAAAGGGAGTGCTCAACGGGCACCGCTTCCCTTTCGGCTGCGACAGCGTGGTGGGCAGCGGAAGCACGTTTTGGTTTGAATTTCCCGTTTACAAGGCTCCCGAAATGCTTCCCGAAAAGGAGCTGCTTAAGCCTTGATATATGAGAAAATTTGTTTATAAGCCCGAGAAAAGCTTTGCGGGCAAGACGGTAAAAGCTTTTTTGCAGCACGAGGGCTATTCCGCCGAAATCATAAAGGGGCTGAAAAAGGGCGGATTGCTGGTCAACGGCGCCGAAGCACATACCGTGCGGCTTCTTAACGAAAACGATATTGTGGAAACATTTCTCGAGGACGAGCTTCCCGATATCGAGCCATGTCTCAACCCCGAAATAAAGCTTGTTTACAGCGACGCGGACGTTGCGGTAATGTATAAGCCTCCGTACGTGCCCACTCATCAGAGCATAGGACACTATAACGACACCCTTGCAAATCATTTTGCCGCGTTGTTCCCTTATTCGCGCTTCAGAGCAGTGACCCGCCTTGACAAAAACACCTCGGGGCTGTGCGTGGCGGCGCTTAACCGACTGTCCGCCGCCATACTTTGCAAAAATCGCCCTCAAAAGCTCTACTACGCAGCCGTTAAAGGAAGCGTTCCTCTCAGCGGCACAATAAACGCCCCTATCGAAAGAGAAAACGACAGCGTTATCAAAAGGGTCGTAAACCCCAAGGGAAAGCCCGCGGTAACTCACTATAAAACGATAAGACAGTCGGGAGACAACAAGCTTCTGGAGATCAGCCTTGAAACGGGACGCACTCATCAGATACGCGTCCATATGTCGCATATCGGCTTTCCGCTTTTAGGAGATGAAATGTACGGAGGCGATACGTCCGAGATCGGACGGCAAGCGCTGCACTGCGGATATGTTGAGCTTTCTCACCCCATAACAAGAGAAAAGCTGAGCTTTACCTGTCCTCTTCCCGAGGATATGGAGAGGCTGTTTCTTTGACTGTATCATACTTTTTGACCGACGCAAAAACCGTGAACCCCTTATTTACGCTTATACCGAAATTCCCTCCCATATCCTCCGTGCGCTGCCGCATATCCTCCAAGCCCATGCCTCCGCTTTTCGGCTTGCCGCTTCCGTTATCGTACACTGTAAGCTGATATAAAGCGGGGTGCTCCCTTAAAATTATCTGTACCCTGTCGCCGTCGCTGTGCCTTGCGATATTGGAGACAGCCTCCTTTAGTATCGCGATAAAACCGAGCTTTATCTTGAGCGGCATTTCATCGGTCATATCATACATAATATCCGTATCAAACCGTTCCTTTATTCCCGAGGTGATCTTTTCAAGCTCCAGCCGTATATCGAGCGATTCGTCACGTATACCGTGAACGCTTTTGCGTATGCTTTCCATGGCTGTATCCAAATTTTCCCTCAGGTCCTCCAAGCCGTTTTTGAGAAAGGTCTGCTCCGTCGGACAAACAGCGCACAGCGCGCCCGTTTGAAGTAAAGTGCGCGATAATATATGCCCCACGTTATCGTGTATTTCCCTTGCTATCCGATTGCGCTCGTTCAAGGTGTTTATTCTCAGCTCATACTCCAAATTTTCATGCAGCTCCCTATTGCGCCGCTTCAGCAGCCTTTCCAGCTCAACGCTGCTGTCGCGGCTTTTGTTGAGCTCCTTTTGCTGTCTTATCAGCGCGGCGGAGCTTAAGCTCAAATATACCGCGATCACGCAAGCCGAAAAGGGCACTATATATTCCTCCCCGTAAATAAAAAAGCCCCTAAGAGCGCCCGCGGCGATCACAGCCGTACCGACCTTGTCCCTTGACCTAACCGATTCATACAGCGGCAGAGCCGAAAAAAACGACGCGGCGGGAAATACCGCGGAGACGAATCCAAATACAAGCTCTATCGTAAGCCTCGGAGCCTGCCGCTTCCACATGACCTGACACAAAAACGCCGACGTCAGCGCGGTCAGCATACCCGATATCAACGGAGCGGTGATCTCGGCTTTAAAAAAGACCGTCATACATAAAAGCAAAACGATCAGCTTGTCTATCAGCAGCTTCATAATTCACATATCCTTTCTTTTCTCATACCCTTTCTTCTTAATATATTTTATCACAAAGCCGACTTAAAGTCCACGGCTTTTTTTATTTCAGCTTAAAAAATGACATTTGTCATATCAAGTTGTGACAATAGTCACTTGTTTATGAAAACAATAAGTGATAAAATATTATTGTAAAAATTTTGCGAAAGGATTTTTTATATGGAAACGGTTGTAAAGGTCGAAAAGCTTGTAAAACGCTACAAGGAGCTTATAGCCCTTGATCATTTGGAGCTGGACATAAAAGAAGGCGAGATTTTCGGACTGTTGGGACCCAACGGCTCGGGAAAAACCACCGCCATAAACTGTATTTTATCTCTGCTCACCTACGACAAAGGAGATATTACCCTTTTCGGGAAAAAAATATGTCCCGAGGTAAAGAAAAGCATAGGAGTTGTAATGCAGAATGTTGCGATCCATGAAGAGCTTAACGTAAAGGAAAACATAGATTACTTCTGCGGACTGTATATCTCGGATAAAAAACTAAAAGCGCAGTATGTAAGGGAAGCCATTGAATTCGTTGGACTGGAGGGCTTTGAAAAATTCCGTCCCAAAAAGCTTTCGGGAGGGCTTCTGCGCCGTCTGAACATAGCCTGCGGCATTGCCCATAAGCCAAGGCTTATCATAATGGACGAGCCAACCGTTGCCGTTGACCCGCAAAGCCGCAACAAAATATTGGAGGGCATAGAGGAGCTGAACCGACAGGGCGCGACCGTAATTTACACCTCTCACTATATGGAGGAGGTCGAGCAGATATGTACAAGAATCGCCATAATAGACAAGGGGCGAAATATTGCGGTAGGCACCAAGCAGGAGCTTAAGAAAATGATAAAGAACACCGAAACAATAACCTCCGAGGCGGCGGGAATAACGGAAGCGCAGCTGGAGGAAATAAAGGCTCTGCCGCACGTTTACGAATGCGGATATGACGGAAGCTCTCTTACCCTCCTTTACAGCGGAGGAAAACACAATCTTACAAGACTGCTCGACTATCTCCACTCAAACGAGATACCCATAGGAAGAGTTTACTCGGAGCTTCCGACCCTAAACGACGTTTTCCTTGAGATAACCGGCAAGGAGCTAAGGGACTGATATCGGCGCTGTTTCCCAATAGAATTATTTCGGAAAGGATTTTTACCATGCTTCACTGCATTAAATACGAGCTTATCGGGCTTTTTAGAAACAAGATCGTGATCTTTTGGCTGCTCGGCTTCCCCATTATTTTGGGAACGTTGTTTTATGCCGCTTTCGGAAGTCTTGCGGACAATGACGAGGCATTTCGGCAGATACCGATTGCCGTTATAGAAGGGGAAGCTCCTCCCGCGGGGCTGGACATAATGCTTGAATTGCTTTCGGAGGGAGAGGACGGCTTATTCAGCATAAAAACAAGGGACCATAAGGAAGCCGAGGAGCTTTTGGAAAACGGAGCATTACAAGGCATAATTTACGCCGATGAGGAGATCGTCCTCGAGACGGCGGAGGGAGCGGGAATAGAGGCAGGGATCATAAAATCCGTGTTGGACGGCTTTAAGACCCGTTCGGCAATAATCGCGGACATCGCAGCGACCAATCCCGAAGGGTTGGAGAAAGCCTTAGGCAGCATAGACGCGGATATCGACTGCATAACCTCAAGCTATAATTCCGCCAACAACGACCCCTATGTGCAGTATTTTTACAATCTTTTGGCTATGGCGGGACTTATGGGCTCCATGATGGGCATGTACTGCGCCGTAAATCACCAGGCGAATCTCTCCGCCCTCGGCGCAAGGATAGAGCTTTCTCCCGTAAAAAAGCTCAAGGATATTTTATCCTCTCTTATAGCAGCCGTTATCGTACACAATATTTTTACCGACATAGGCGCGGCGTACTTAGTGTTTGTTCTAAAAATCGACTTTAGGGTCGGCCTCGGGTATATACTTATCATAAACTTTATAGCGTGCCTGCTGGGAGATACCATGGGCTGCTTTATCGGCTCTGTCGGGACCGCAAGCGAAGGCGTCAAAAACGCCGTTCTGCTCGCCGTTTCGCTGGGTCTGTGCGCCGCAAGCGGACTGATGTTCGGAGGGATGCAGCTTTTGATCGAAGAGACCTTTCCCTTGTTTAACCGAATAAATCCCGCTTCTCTTATCGTTAACTGCTTCTACTCGCTGAGCGTGTACAACAGCTTTGAAAAATTCGCGCAAAGCTTCGCGGCGCTTACGGTATGGTGCGTTCTGCTGACGGCGGGCTCGCTTATAATGATGCGCACGCGCAAATACAAAGCCCTATGACAAACGAAAGGACCTCAATGAAATGAATATATATAAAGCATATATAAAGCTTATACCTACCTTTTTGCCCTCTATCCTGCTTTACGTCGGAATTTTTGCCGTTCTGCTCATTATGACGATGAACGCGAGCAAAGACGAGGCGGGTATGGGCGTTGTTGCTGTCGGGGATTTTTCGGTCAGAGCGGCGGTATTTGACGAGGATAACTCCGCCGAAAGCGAAGCGCTGGTGAAATTTATGGAGGATAATCCCAACATATTACTTATCGAAGTAAAGCCCGAAAATTTACAGGACAGTCTTTTTTACCGCAAGATACACTACGCGCTTACGATAAACAAGGGCTACGGCGAAAGCCTAAGGATCGGGAACACAAATGGTATACTTTCCTCCCGAGTAATAAACAGTTCCACCTCGGCGGCCTTTTTTGAATCGACCTTAAGCTCGTATATAAGCTGCGCGGACCTTTACCTTAAAGGCGGCTGCGATATCGATACCGCCCTGACCGAAACCGCGAAGCAGCTTGAAAACGGAATAAGCCTAAAATCCTATCGGAGAGAAAACGGCTGGCGGGAAGAAAACAGCACGGTATTCTATTTCTTCAACTATCTTCCCTATATTCTCTTTATGCTGATACTGCAAACCTTGGTCCCCACCTTTACCGCGTTTATGAACGACGATCTGCGAAGCCGCACCCTTTGCTCCCCCATCAGACCCGTTTCGTACACCGCTCAGATCATTGCGGGCGCGCTGACGGTAAGCGCAGGCATCATAGCGCTGCTTTTGGGAGCGGGAGTTATAATAACGGGGGGAAGCTTATCCGATTTTCTGTTCAGCCGCTCCACACTCCAGGTCCTTGTTTTCGCGCTTATCTGCATTGCCGTTTCGGTGCTGGTCGGCGTGCTTTTTTCCGACTCCAAGAAAACCACGGGCTATATCACCTCGATGATATCCAATGTTTTGGGCTTGGGCATGTCCTTCCTCTGCGGCGTTTTCGTGCGGCAATCGCTGCTCGGCGAGGAGATATTAAACATAGGTAAGCTGCTGCCCGCTTATTGGTATGTAAGAGCGAACAATCTGATAATGGGCGCGGACAACACGGTGTACGACGAAAAAGAGATACTTTCCTGCATAGGCGTACAGCTGTTGTTTGCCGCGGCGATATTTGCGGCCGCGCTGCTCGTCTCGGGGCTCAAAAAAGGAAAAAGAAACAGTTAACGGATTCACGTTGTCAAATAAACAAAAACAAACCCAAAAACATAACCGCGCCCGCAATATTTCCCGAGCCCGCTATTTTAAAGGGAGCAAGCACCGCAAGAACGGGAACGACGTTAAATATGCAGCACCACTGCGGCAGCCCGGTCTGCCCCGAAACCACTGCAATAAAAAATGCGACTGCGAAGATCGCCTGTCCGAGAAAGCAGACGTACATAGTCACCGAGGTTTTTTTAAAAAATTCCGCAACCGTTTGACGTGCACTCTCGGTTCTGCCCAAACGAATATAAAACCATTCCATTACGCCGCAAAATACGTGATGTACCACTCCGGGCATAAAAAGCAGCACTGCGGACGCTATGATAATGACGGCATATACTGCGGAAAATTGCTTGATCCATTCGTACAAGCCTATATATCCGCATAGCTGCATCATCATCGCCAAGACTCCCAGCAGCATTGATACAAGAGGATTTTTCAGCGGCATTTTTTCAAAGGTTTTTGACATTTTTTCGTTGTCGTTCATTTGCGCAAAGCCGAATTTACCGTCGGGTGTACAGATGAGCAGCCTGTCGCACCATGCGCAGATCAAATGCCCGATAAAAGCCGTAAGCAGCAATATTTTTGTTATCATCGCTATTTCTCCTTTTTTGGAAGCCGCTTTATGCTCCACACCAACATTATCCCAAACCAAACGAACATACTTTCGCTCATCAGTCCGTTTGTAAATCCCAGCCTAAACGGCGTATCGGGAAGCAGCATTTTGATTATCTGCAAAGCTCCGTAGATTATCAATATATTTGTGAACGCCATCGATCGCGGAAACAACGTTTTGCCCGAAATTTGCAGATAAAACCAGTACAAAAACGGTAAAATCATAATAGCCTCGCTGATAAAAACAATAGATGAAAACTGCGAGTTCATCGCCTCCGCAACATCAAGCGCGCCTTCAAAATTATTTTGCGTCATCATTGCGAAAACGTACAGTATCATCACATAATAAATATGCAGACAAAGCCACGGCATCATGCCGAACGCGGTCAGACAGCGGTAAATTTTCATTTCCTTTTGGGAATTTACGAAGACCTCGGCGTTAAAAAGCCCGACGCCGTATAAAATCACGGCGGGAAACGCGACCAGCATGGAAAGCAGATTTCTCCAAGCGGGAATTTGTGCCGTTCCCTCCGTCAGCCAATGAGTCCCGCCGTTATATGAGGTATCCCCGTAGATCATCAGCCAGTCGCCGCTGCACAAAAATATACAGCCCAGCATTCCGCATATCAGCGCAGCAATTATCCTTTTTCGGTTTATCATATTCATTTTTTGCCTCCTATTTATAAGTTATAAGGGTAAACTTCTCCGTAAAATTTTACCTTTCCGATTACTGTTTTTTCGGAATGGGGATACACCTGTTTACCCGTTTGCAGTAATCGGAATATTCCTTTCCGTAAAGAGTTAACAGCCATTTTTCCTCAGTGCTTTTCATCAGTACGGTCATAAATATCCAAAACACGAAAAACAGCGGCAGAAAAAAGACATTCCCCGAAATAAAAAGCGCGCCAGTACAAACGAGCATGATCGCTGTGTAGATCGGGTTACGGCAAACAGCGTAAACGCCGTTTGTCACAAGCTTGTTTTCGGTGATCCCGTTGTCGATTTTAGAACGAAAAACCGCGCCGCACCAAAGGAATACTCCGAAAAGCATCAGCAATGCTCCGATCATGATAAACGGAATTTTCAACATTTCGATCAACCCCGTTTTAAACAGCTCGTGATGTCCCAAGAGCACAGCCGCAGCGGTCAAAATTATGATAACACAACCGTATATCGGACCCACGCCGTACATCGGAAGATGATTTTTATCTTTCATGATCGTCTCCTTTTCGATACGCCATCGTATAAATTGTAACGCCGTTTCGCCGCTTTTTCCCGCCGACCGATTTCATTCCGCAGCTGGTATATTTTTTTATGGCTATCCCTTTAAATCATCTTTACAAAATTTACCAAATGTGATAAA
>JAMPHV010000024.1 GCA_023663265.1 Bacteroides sp. | reverse complement strand
GAATCCCTTCCTTATCCCCCTCCCACCCCCTTTTCCCCGCTTTGAAAGTTGTTTTTAAAATATAAGTCGATATTCCGTTTTTTAAAAAATGCAAGCGCTTAGAATTATAACTGCCGACGTTTTATAATGATTTATTAAGCTTTATTTAAAGCTCATTATGCTTTTTATTCAATGCTTATTTTCATTTTAAGATGTTCACTTTTCCTTTTATCATAACTATTTCTCCATTTCCTGCTTTGGAATTACACCCTAAGCACTATTTCCAAATACTCCTATTCATTTGTCTATCTTTGTATTTGGAAAGAGTATTAGACTAATAGCATAAAAAAAGCCCCCGATCACTCTCGTAATCGGGGGCTTTGTTTATTAAAGCCTGTTAAGCTCTGTCGTCAAGACGAAGCTTAACGAAAATTACTTTCTGCGCTTCTTGGAAACAAGAACCGCGATAGCGGAAGCCGCTGCGGGAACGAAGCAGAGTACGAGACCCGTATTCTGATTCTTGTCCTCGCCTGCGTTTGCGCCGCTGTCGTTTCCGACATTATCGGAACCGCCGTTGGAAGCGCCGCCCGACTCGGAAGCGTCGGAGCTTCCGTTGCCTGCGGAGCCGCTGCCGTTTTCGGAACCGCCGTTAGTCCCTGCCGCGTCGGGAGCTGCCGTGGTATCGGCGGGAGCAGTGCTGCCGCCTTCGCCGTTAGCGGCTTCCGAGGGAGCGGTGGTGGTATCGGGATTCTGAGCGGGTGCGGTGGTCGCGTCGGAATTTTCAACGGGAGCCGTCGTAGCCGCAGTGGTCACGAAGGGATCGGTGAAATTGCCGCTGCCGCTGCCTACAACAGGCTTGGGCGCTTCGGTCGTTGTCTCGACAACGGGGAGGTCCTCGGAGGGAGCTCCGCCCGAGCCCGCGTTATCGGGATCGTCGATATCCTCAACGTAGTTCCTGCCGTTTGTCTCGGCATGGATAATGCCTATAACGGCGCTTTCCAGCAGCGACTCGTCAAGAACGTTAAATTCAACGAGCTGCGCCGCTTCGTCCTCGGGGATAGGCGTTACGGGGCTTACATAAGCGACGATGAGCTTTCCTGCTTCCTCGTCAACTCTGTATGCGTTGTATACGCCCTCGGGAGATACTACCTCGGCAAATTCCATAGCCTCGGGGCTGTAAGTAACAATGAACAAGCCGTTAGTGGAAGAAATGTTATCGTTGTTTGCGTTCTGAGCGGTAAGCTCTACAACGATCTCGTCGGTCGTTCCGTCAAGCTCGGACATGGGGCTGATCTGAACGGGAGCCTCAACTGTCCTTTCGCTTGACTCAACGTCAACGGACGCAAGAGCAAAGGTGCTTGCAAACTTCTCCAAGCCGCTTTCCTTTACGGGCTGCGCTCTCTTGAGCTCAACGGTCTCGGTTTCGTATACCGCAGCTGCGGAAACGCCGTCGTCCGTCAAGGAGGAGTCGGTAACAGCAACGGAAGAAACGCTGCTCGAAGCAGAGGAAGCTATGAAGCTGTCAGCCGTCTTGGAGGCGGGAGCGGAAGCGTTGGACTTAACGCTGAGAAGCGCTGCGGGCCATACATCTGCGCCTACGCTGCCAAGATACATTACCTCGCCGTATGCGTTTTCGTCGTCGATCTCAATGCGGTAGATTCTGCTGGTAGTCTCCATATCGCATGCTGCAAGATAGAGATAACCGTCTTCGCCATAGGTCAAGGAGCAGCCCGATACGTCGGTGCTGTTTCCAAGGAAGTCGGCGGGCATATTGGAATCATATACCTCAAAAGCCCACAGATTGCCGCCTACGAAGAACAAATTCCAAAGCAGACCCTGGTCGTCGATCGCAACAAAGCGCTCTGCCGTATAGGTCGCGTCGTCCTCTTCGTCATAGAAATCGGTCGCGCCCAAGGTGGTGATACCCATTAAGTAGTAAGAACCCATTTGATCCAAATAGTCCTCTAAAGTATAGAAGCGATCCGCCATGGTCATAGGGTCCTGAAGAGCCATTACAAGATATGCGTATACGCCTGTGATCACGGGCTTTCCGCCGTCTGCAAATACCTCGCTGAACGCGAAATCGCTGAGGGGCAGTTTTTCGCCCGCGCCCATTTCAAGAGTTTCGCCCGTTGCGGGATCGATCACGTACAGGTTGTTGGCGCTGCCATCGATAATGTAAGCGTTTCCGTCGGGGCCCTCGTCCGCAGACAGAATAGAGGTCATAGTGAGAGGCGCTACCTCGGACCACTTGGACGCGGTCTCCATATTCCACTCGAAGAGCAGAGGCTTAGCGTCCTCGTCCTGCAATGCGCCGCTTGCGGTAGCCGCTACGCTTTCAACGGTGACCTCGCAGGTCGCCAAAACAGTGCCGTCCAGCTTGGAAGCGGCGGTTATGGTAGCCTTACCTACGTTAAGCGCGGAAACCACGCCGCTCTGAGATACGGAAGCGACTGTCGCGTCGGAAGAGCTCCAGGTTACGGAGCGGTCGGAAAGGGTCCAAGGAGATACCGTAGCGGTAAGCTGATACTGACCGTTGCGGAAAAGCTTGATAGAGCTGTCCGAAAGCGCTACCTGAGTGGGTACGCTTGTGGGCTTGCTCCAAAGAAGCATATTAAAGAACAGATACGCGTCATGTGTATCGATGTCCCCGTCGGAATCAAAGTCGGCGTTTTCCTCGTTGGAAATAGAATCTCTGTTTCCTACGCGCAGATCAAGGAGGGCAACACCGTCGTCCTCGTCTACGTCTCCGTCGCCGTCAAAGTCGTAATCCTTTACGGTCTTGTCGGGGATTATCAGAGAGTAGAGCTCAGCTCCGAGATCGTTATATACCTCCGCTTCGCCCGACTCAGTGTCGATCTCCACGTAATACGCTTCGCCGTCGGCATTGCAGCTTGTCCAGCAAAGCACGTCGTTGTTGGGATCAACCTCCATGGACTGGAGATATTTTGTACTGCCGATACCCTCTACCTCGCAGAGAAGCTCGGGCTCGACGACTACCTCGTCCTCGGGAAGGTCTAAGTTGAACTTGCCTACCATATTGGAGCCGTATACGTTGAAGTAGAAGTTGCCGAAACGGTCGCAAGCCAAGGTGTTGGTCATTACGGGAATGATGTATGCGGGCTCCGCCTCGCCTGTGAGCTTATCGATAGACACGAGAACGGAATAGCTGCTTGAACCGCATACGCCGTACAGATTTCCGTCCGCAGGGTTATAAGCCATATCGGTGATGGTGCCCACGGTAATATCGGTGATCTTGATCATATTGTCAAGGTCGTCCTCGGGCATAACATAAAGTCCGTTTGTACCGTCAACAGCGAATACATAGTGCTCCGCAATGGTCGCCGCGATAAAGTCACGGGTAGAGGGCATATAGATCGAAGGAATCTTCATGCCGCTATATTCGCCGATGCCTACCCAGTTGTTTGAGGTCCTGCCTGCGTAGAACGCCAACATATCGGGCAGGGGGATATCCGAGCCGATAGTCTCGTCCAGCTTGTAGGTGACCGCATTCATTGCATAGTCGGCTACCTGAACGTAAAATTCGGTGCCCTTAATGCCGGAAACGTCGATCTTGTATTCAGCCTCTGCGCCCGCCGCGATATCTTCCTTAGAAGGCGCGTAGCTGAGCACGAGCTCGCCCGTTCTGTTGTAAAGTACGACCGCCGCAATATACTGATTATCGCTTGCGGTAACGGTAAGAATGTCGTTTTCCTCGTCAAGTACGATATCCGAAACCTCGGGCTCGGTATCGTCAACAACGGCGGGAACGGTCAAATAAGCGCCGTCGCCTACCTTATTAAGAGCGACGCTTCCGTCCCTGCCCACATAGTACTCGGGAACAAGGATAAGGTCGATCTCAAGCTCGTCGTCCTCCTGCAAGCCAAGCTGTGCGGGAGAAAGTCCGATCGTCTTGGTGTTGGAGGTGTAATACCATCTGCCCTGGTTGTCATGATAGAACGCCGCGTCAACCGCGCCCATATTGGCAGCAAAAGGCTGTTCAAGACCGTCGCTGAACAAAGCGAAGTACGCCGCCTCTGCGTTGCGTATTGCGGCAAAGCTTACTATGCTGACAACAGTCGAGGAATTGATGGCGTTGCGCTCGGGCATATATTCTTCGTCGGTAATCAAGGGGTTGCCGCCAAAGTAATAGGTGCTGCCGGGCTCGTCCGCATAGGAAATGCCGAAGGCGTTAACGTTGGCATTGCCCAAATAGGGAGCGCGTGTTTCAAGACCGTGCTTGTATTCGATGTAGGAGCCTACGTCGTACATGGAAGGATCGGTCCAGTTGCCGTAGAAGCCGAGTACGGGAATGGAGTGGTCAACACCGAGCACGCCCTCATCGTCGCCTAACGACTCAACAAAAACATAGCCCTCCACATATATACCGTTAGTAAGCCCGCCGTCGATAAGACTGTCATAATAAGCCTTGTCGCTGCTGCTTATGGCAAGAGTTACCTCTACCTCTACGGAATCGCCCGCGGGAACGGTTATCTCGTCCGTCTCGGTTCCGTCGCATACGAACGAAGCGACGGTACCGATAAGTTCGGTGGTGGAATCCGTATAAGCCGCGCCCTGATAAGCATACATATACTGTGTGAACAGCTGTGCGTCAAGAGCATAGCTCTGATCAACGCCGGTAATATTGTTTACGGTGAAGCTAAAGGTATATTCGCCGTTTCTGTCGGGATCGTCGCCAAGCTCCGCCTTTACCTTGCCGTCGGCATAAGACGCGGTAGCGTCCTCATTCATAAGAATGTAGCTTTCGGCGGATATAACGGAATTGATGTTGGCAAGACCCGCGCCCTGTCTGATAACGGGGTAATAGCTGTATGTACCCTCGCCGTCAACGTCCTCGAGCAGGGGGACAGCCGTGGACATCAGCAGGCTCTGGATAAGAACACGGGAGGACAAATGCGTCTTTGCCGCAAGACCCGTATTGCGCACGTACTGCGCCGCAAGAGCCGCCATACCCGCGATCTGAGGCGCCGCCATGGAGGTGCCCGACATATTTTCGTATGCCTTGCCGTTTCCTGCGGGATCGCCGTTAACGGAGTAAATATTTCCGCCGGGAGCCGTAATTTCGGGCTTCATCTCCAGCGAACCGGGAACGCCAAAGCTCGAGAAGCTGCTTACGCTGCTGAGCTGAACGTAGTCGCCCGTATAAACGGCTACCTTGTCCTTGTTGGGCTTAAGAGTGCCCGCGTAGTAGTAAGGAGCCTTTGTATCAGCCTGTGCTTCCTCGGAAGCTTCCTCTTCATCGGTCTCCTGTGCTTCCTCCTCGACGGGCTCGTTCTCCTCGGGAGCCTCCTCCGCCTCTGCCGCCTCGGTCTCTTCGGAAGCCTCTGCTTCCTCTGCTGCCTCGGGAGCCTCTGTTACTTCTGTCTCCTCTTCTGCCTCGGGAGCCTCTGTAACCTCGGTCTCTTCAAGCTCCTCGTCAGCTTCCTCGGACTGAGCCGCAGGCTGAACGTCAACCTTTTCGGCATTAGCTCTCAGAATTGCCGCCGACTCTTGAGAAACGGAGATCATAGGCGCCTTGTACTTGTAGCCCGTGGTGAGCATTCCGAACGCTCCGGGTACGTTGTTGTAAATAATGGTGGCGATAGCGCCCGCTTCAACAGCCCAGTTAGCCTTGTCGGCAAAGTTGATGCCGTTGCCGCGCGAGCATATGGCTACCTTGCCCTTAAGCGCGTTTTCGCCTAAAGCCGCCCACTCCTCCTCGGAGCCATAGCCGTCGATCATAACGTATTCCAAGGTTTTTCCCGCAAGGGAAAGAATGGAATCGTAGCCTTCGCCTTCGTTTTCGTTAAAAAGGATCTTATCGTCGCCGACCTCGAGATAAGAGCCGAAGCCGCCGATGTTATCCGCGGAAGCCACACACAGGGAGTTGGTGTAGGAACCGGGAGAACCGTTGGTTGCCATGCTTACGTCGTCGGCGTAAAGCGCGCCTACCGCGGTATTTTCATACCATGCGCCCGCGTTGCCCGCAGAGATCGAAACGACCACGCCGCTCTTGGTGAGGTTGTCCATGATCGTCTGATACACCTGATCCGCCGAAGCCCACATTGTGGACCTGCCGGGGTTGGCGGAGCCGAGCGAAAGGTTGATGGAGTCAGCCTTAAGAACGATAGCGTCCTCGATCGCCGCCATATAGTCGGAATCGTAAGCGCCGCCGTTCTTGCCGAATACCTTAAAAGTGAGTATCTGCGCGTCGGGAGCCACGCCCTCGACGCCTAAAGCCGTTCTTGCTTCAACGAAGCCGTCGGCGGTCTTCACATACGTGTTCGCCGCAGAGATACCCGCAACGTGAGAGCCGTGCTCGTCGCCGCTGGCAAACGCGCCGCCGTCGTCTCTGTCGTGATCCACGTCGTAGTCGCCGTCAACGTAGTTGTAGGCGTAAGGAAGCTTTGCGCTGAGATAAGCCTTGGAGGAATCCACAGCCGCAACGCTGGAAAGGTGATCCGAATACTTAACGTTGCCCGCGTTGAGCTTGTCCTTTACGCTGTCGATCTCCGCCTTGGTGAGAAGACCGAGCTCGCTCATATAAGCTTCGAGTGTCTTACCCTTTTCCTCAGCCTGAAGCTCGAGAGAATGTAAATATCCCGCCTCGCTGAAGGACTGGTGAGTATAGTCCGTACCGGTATCTACTATCGCGATCCTTGCGCCCGCGCCGGTATAGCCTGCAGCCCAAGCGCCAAGGGAGCCCGTCTGCGCGCCCGATGTCGCCATATTGGGGTCGTTGGCGATAGGGGTATCGAGTACTGCGGGGTAATACTGCGTCTCGATAACTACCTCTTTTACGCCGCTGATATTTTTGATCTTTTCGATCTCTCCGTATTCAACGTTAGCGGAGATAAGGTTTGCCGCCAGGGTCAAGCCCCACACTACCTCAAGATTCTTCTCGGTGACCCTTTCGATCTTACCGATTATTTTTTCTTGACCTTCAGCAAGCTTTTCGCGGTAGTTTACCGCAGCCGCGTCGTCCGCAATGGTATCGACGTCGTAGCCCGCTTCGATAGTGGACTTGTCCTCAAGCACAATGGAAACACGCACTATATCGCTGTCAAGATAAGGCGATGTTTCCTCGTCCGCCGCCACCTTTTCCCTGCCGGGAAACTGAGCGGAAACGCTGTCGTTGCTTACCTTCGTGAAGCTTGACTTACTGCTGCCGTCGTCCGCAAGGGTAGGTATAACGAACCCGTTAACGGTGACCGCAGCCGCCAAAGCGCACGCAAGTAAGCGTTTGAGCAGAGGTTTTCTTTCCATTTTTTAAAAAATGCCTCCTTTTTCTCCTTCATGATATTTATATCACACTAAAGTATGATATTTATATCACACTAAAGCGTAACATACGCATAAAAAACAAAAGTGTGCGCAAATCCGAAGCAGCGCACACTATAAAAATGCAGAGCCCCGATTTGCTACCACACAAAATTTTCTGCAATCACTATCGGAAATGCAAAAATAGAGTCTACATTTTTACCTAAGGTAAAAACAGACATTTCCAATAGTGAAAAAAATATGAAATTTTTGTGTGGTGCCTACATTATACCATATCGTACCGTATTTTGCAAGACGAAAAGAAAAATTTTTCATTTTTTCGGGCACAATATGTGGAAAAGGGTATCACAGAGCCTAAAAAAAATTATAGGAAGCTGCAAAAAGCCATCCCGAAGCTTACAAAAATTGACAATTGATAATTATTATAACAAAAAACGACCCGTTTTCGACAGGTCGTTTTCAGTCCGCTGACTTTTTAAAAACCGACTATATTATAATAGTATAGGCGAGTCTGTGTTACGGTCATACAAGATCGTTCTCGTTAAAGGGGTCTCCGCATTCGGGGCAGAATTTGGGGGGATTGGCGGGATCGACAGGCTCCCAGCCGCATTTGTCGCACTTGTATTTCTTGGGAGCCGCAGGCTTGGGAGAGCCGCACTCGGCGCAGAACTTGCCCGTATTGGTCTTTCCGCAGGAGCATACCCAATCGGCGGGAGCCGCAGGAGCGGGAGCCGCGCCCTCCTTGGAGGTGCCGCAGTTGGCGCAGAATTTTCCCGTATTTTGCGTGCCGCAGGAGCAGGTCCAGGGCTCGGGCTTTTTGCTTCCGCAGGCGGAGCAGAATGCGCCCGTATTTACCGTTCCGCAGGAGCACTTCCAGGAATTGGACTGCGCCTGCGCTTGCTGCTGATTATACTGCTGCGCGTTGGCGGTCATCTGTCCCATAATGTTTCCGCCCGCCTGCTGAGCCATATTCATTCCCATAAAGCCCATCATGGCGCCGCCCTCGTTGGAGCCCGCCGCCTCGATGCCGCGGGCGACGCTGCCCGCCATCATAGCCTGCTGAACGTTGGGGTCCAGCATGGTGTCCGCCTTAAGTCTGTCGCCCAGCAGCTTCTTGCTCTCGTCGGTGAGGGTGGGGGCGCCCATACCGATATTCGTTACCATAAAGCCCCGCTGCTGCCAGTTGTTGACGGTAGCGGTCTGAACGTTCTGAGTAAGCTCGGTCAGCTTGGTGGAGATCACGCTGTAGAACACGCCCTGGGTGGAAAGCATACCCAAAGCCTCGGTCATAGCCTGGATAAACTCCTGCTTATACTGGTTGCTGTCGAATATGGAGGAAACGGTCATATCTCCCGACAAAACGCCCTTGCTGGCGACCTCCTGATAAAACCTTACCGCATACTCGGCGTCGGGTATCTGTATTTCAAAGGTACCGTAAAAACGAAGGTCGATAGAGGTATTGTACTTGGGATCGAAATAAGGCACGGGGGTGCTGGTCCCGAAGCGGATACCGGGAAGCTTCTGCAAATTGATGTAAACGACGCGCTGCTCATACGAGGGCGTTCCGCCGTAGGTGAAGCGCTTTATGAAATCCTTTGCCGAATCCTTTATTTGTCCCGCAAAAATGGAGGGGGCGGAGGAATTGTCAAGAGTGTAGCTGCCCGGCTCGGTAACGATGTTGGTGATCTTGCCGTTGTCGAGGGTCAGCATACAGGTATTTTCCTCTACCATAATAACGCTGCCGTTGCTTATAACGTTTTCCGTGCCCTTGGTGTTGCTGGTCCTGCTTGAGTTTTGGTTCATCTTGGTGCCTGTGCGAAGAATAACGCTGTTGCTCATAGCGCCGCAGTGTATGGCTTCCTTCCAGGAATCGCCGAGAGTTCCTCCGATCGCTCCGATCGCTGCTTTAATAAGTCCCATTTAAGTACTAATCCTTTCGATTTTAGTTATTTTTTCATTTCAACAGCTTAAAGCTGTCAATTTGCCATATTTTGTCCACCACGGGGACAATGCCCGAGCCGCAGTAGGGACATTCCCTTGCCCCCACCGCGGGAACGGGCGCCCCGCAGTTCGGACAGTTTGATTCAATGTACGATCCCGCATTATCCGCCGACAAATTCTGATTGTGCGCCAGAGTAACGGAAAAAAGGTTTTGCGTAGGCTTATCCCTTGAGCCCGAAACGAGCCGACCGTCCCTTGTGACGTAAAAAAGGCTTTCCACCGCCGTCTGAAAGACCGCGACGGCGGATTCCGCGCTCGAATCGTAGCTCTCTACGCCCACATTGTGTATCACCAAATTATCGTAGTGGGCATTTTCGCCCCTTGAACGATAATCCTCGACTATCCCGCTTATCTGATCCCTTAGCCGCACGGAGGAATGAGCCACCCTTTGCGGCTCCCCGCTTTCGACAGCGTTAAGGATATCCGCAATGCCGTTTCTGACCATACTTTCCATGCGCGCGAAGCCCATTTCGGGAAAATCGCGCTCGATCTTCGGCTTGTAAAGCGGCGTGAGCTTAGGCACCGAGTAGGGCAGCTTACACTCGTTCGCCAATCCCTCGGAAAGCATTCTCACCGTCTCGCCCGCGCTCTGACCGAGATAGCGCCTTGTAAAGCCGTTCAGCTTGCGCTTTATCACCGCTGCCGACACGACGGCGACAAGGGCGACAGCCGAAATAATCGCTCCAAAAACTATAAATACGTTCATATTCGGTCCCATGCTTATTATTGGTTATCCTCGGGCACCCTTATGCCGTCGTCAACGGTATCGTTTCTGACGGTGGTGAAATCGGTGAGCACCCAGGAATAGTCGCCCGTGGTGACAACGGAGCCGCAGTAGGGGCACTCGCCCGACGAGGTAATTTCAAGCGGTGCGCCGCAGTTGGGGCAGTTATACCCGTGTGCGCCGTCTGTCTTGCCCTTGGTGAGGACTCCGACGCTTCTCACGAACTTCATCTTATACCGCAGGTCCCAGCGCGTGGTCTTGTCTCCGCGTATAATATTGCCCGTTTTTTCGTCCACCTGGTAGTCAATCATTCGCGCGTTGAGGTAAACGGTAAGATACTCGAAATCCTTATCCCTTACAAAGCTTGTAAGATAAGCGGTATTTATGGCAATGCTCTCGTAGTGGTAAACAACTCCCTGCTTTATCTTTTCCTCCACCTGCCGCTGGGTCGTATTGAACAGGTTCTGATGCATAACGGGTCTTACGGGAGTCATATCGCGATTGCACCACGCCGTCTGAATGTCTATGTACACCTGCTTGGCGAAGGTCACAAAGTCGTCCGCCGTAAAATCGGGGTCCTTCCTGCGGATTATGCCCTGAATCTGATCGTTCCTGTTGGGCAGTATCACGTTCATGCCCTGCGAGCCCTGCCCCGGTCGTACCGTGGGAGCGGAGCCGCTGCCCTTGTTTTTGTTTATTATCACAACGACGATTATAACGATAATGAGCACCGGAAGCGAGCCGATAAATCCGAAGGAGCTTCCTCCGCTTGAGCTGCCGCCCCAGTCGTCGTCTCCGCCCCAGTCGAAATCGTAATCGCCTCCGCCCCAGTCGTCGCCTCCGCCGTAGTCGTTGCCGTCAAAGCCGACGACCGATACGCAAAACGCCGACAGAACGATCGCGGCAGCCGCAAGAAATGCCAAAATTCTTTTTTTCATAGCCAATAAAACCGTTTCCTCTCTGAAAATGACTTAAAATTAAGAAATCTAACGCTTTTCCACGTTAAAACAAATCGCCGTTCTTTCATCTCCGTTGATCTCTATTCCCGCGAAAGAAGGGATAGAAACGAGCTCGATGTCTTCCTCCTTCATATAAACGCAGGCGATCGCGATAGCCTTAACGGCTTGATTTACCGCGCCCGCGCCTACTGCCTGTACCTCTACGCTGTTCCCCTCCCGAATAATTGCCGCGATAGCGCCCGCTACCGCCTTGGGGATCGATCTTGACGAAACCTTTACAGGATCCATATGCAACGCTCCTTTCAGTTTTGCGGGCAGGATCGGCGAAAACAAAGCCGCGCACAACGTGCCGCGCCGCTTTAGCCAAGCCGCTCGCAAATACGTTTTATTTGACAACACCTGCCGCTTTTGCTGTCTACCTCCAACAGCACCGCGTTAAGCGTCGTGCTTCCCTTTGCATATATATGACGCTGGGGGTAATAGCTTGTGAGCCGCGCGATTATAATGTCCTTCTCTATACCGAGCACCGACTCTGCCACACCCGTCATTCCCACATCGGTTATATAGCCCGTGTGGTCTCCGATAATACCTTCATCCGCCGTCTGCACATGAGTGTGAGTTCCCAAAACCGCGGAAACTCTTCCCTCTAAGTAATATCCCATCGCCTTTTTTTCGGAGGTGGTCTCGGCGTGAAAGTCCACAATGATATTTTTTGTGTCTATGTCCTCTAAAATTTTGTCTACACATGAAAAGGGGTTGTCTACCGCCTGCATATAATTTATACCTATAAGATTTACAACAGCCAAGGAGCAAGCTCCGAAGTCGAGCACGCAAAGCCCGCGCCCCGGACAGCCGCCTCCGTAATTGGCGGGACGTATTATGACCTCGCTTTCCTCGAAAACGGGGCTCATTTCGGGACGCTTGAAGCAGTGGTTGCCCGTGGTGATAACGTCTACTCCTCCGCTTAAAAGCAGATCGGAGGAATAGGGGGTTATACCGTTCCCGTCCGCGGAGTTTTCGCCGTTCACTATCGTAACGTCCACCTCGTAGCGCTTTTTAAGCGAGGGCAGCGCGCGCGTCAGATCGCGGCAGGAGCTCTGTCCCACAACGTCGCCTACAAAAAGAATATTCATCTGCTCATCTTTCTATTATCTGTGTACGGTCGGGACCGTTTCCGATCATTGCTATGCGGCAGCCGCAAAGCTCCTCAAGCCTTTCGATATATTCCCTGCACGCCAGGGGAAGAGCTCCGAAATCCCTGCACTCGGAAATATCCTCGTCAAAGCCCTTAAGCGTCTCATATACGGGCTTGCAGCCCGCAAGCTCCTCCAGCACGGGAGGAAAATCCTTTATAATGCTTCCGTCCGGCTTTTCATAAGCGACGCACACCTTAAGGTCGCCTATGCCGCAAAGCGTGTCCAGCTTGTTTATGGCAAGCCTTGAAAGTCCGTTCACGCGCACCGAGTGACGTACTATCACCGCGTCGAACCAGCCCGTGCGTCTCGGTCTTCCCGTGGTGGTGCCGAACTCGCCGCCCTTGTTTCGGATAATATCTCCGATCTCGCCGTCAAGCTCCGTGGGGAAGGGACCCTTGCCCACACGGGTGGTGTACGCCTTGGCGACGCCGATTATGTCGCTTATCATCATGGGTCCGACGCCCGTACCCACGCAAACGCCCGCCGAAAGCGGGTGAGAGCTTGTAACGTAGGGATATGTTCCGAAATCTATATCCAAAAGAGTAGCCTGCGCGCCCTCGAACATAATGGTCTTTCCGTCCTTATGAGCGTTGTACACAATGACCGAAACGTCGTCCACGTATTCGGCGATGCGCTTTCCGTACTCGGTGTACTCCTTTATAACAGCCTCGATATCCACGGGCTCGCCTCCGTAGACCTCGGTGATGATCTTATTTTTAAGTCTTCCCGTAGCCCGCGCCTTTTCCGCGAATATCTCGGGGTGCACAAGGTCGTAGACCCTTATGCCGCATCTCTCGTACTTATCCATATAAGCGGGACCGATACCGCGTTTGGTTGTCCCTATATCGGAGCTGCCCCTGAATTTTTCGGAAAGTCCGTCAAGCTCTATATGCCACGGCATGGTAACGTGCGCCCTGGGGTCTATCTTCAGATTGTCAAAGGTTATCCCTCTCGCGCCCAGCGCGTCAAGCTCGCCCGCAAGGTCCTTGGGATCGAGAACCACGCCCGCGCCGATAAGACAAAGGGTGTCCCTGTAAAGTATTCCCGAGGGGATAAGGTGAAGCTTATAGGTCTGACCTCCGCTCACAACGGTGTGACCCGCGTTGTTGCCGCCCTGGGAACGTACAACAACGTCGGCGCGGGAAGCGATTATGTCTATAATTTTTCCCTTGCCCTCGTCGCCCCACTGTGTGCCTACTACTATGCTTGCCGACATTAGAAAATCAATCCTTTCTTTTTTGAAAAGTACATATCTGTATTTATTATACCAAAATAACGGATCAAATGCAATAGAAAATCATTATAAAATTTCTATCCCGAAATTCTCCTCTGTTTCCGAGCTATCCTCTGTGTCTGTATCGGTATCGGTATCAAATTCAAAGAAGTCTCCCGTCTCCTCGGTTTCCTCGGGAGCTTCCGACGCGTCGGGAGTATTCTCCTCGGCGGCAGTCTCCGAGGTTTCCTCGGGAGCCTCCGTTGCGGCAGGGGTCTCGAACTCCATAACGGGAGGAAATTCCACCGTGGTGGAGCTGTTTCCGCTGTAGGACAGATTGCTGCGCCCGATATAAGCCTGAATGCCCTTAACTATCCTTGAAGCGATATTCTTTTGATGATTGGGATTAGCCATGGCAAGAGCGTCCTCCTCGTTGGTGACGAAGCCGACCTCGATCATAACCGAGGGGAAATCCTGCTCTAAGGTCATTATATAATAGCTCCACTTCGCGCCTCTGTTCTTGTTTGCGCCGTCAGAGTAAACACTGTTGGTAAAGTAATCGGATATCTGCGCCGATATAGCCGCAGCCAGGGGCTGGCTGTAGGAGGTGAAATAATAAACCTCGGTGCCTCTTACGGAGGGGCTTCCCGGCACCTTGTTGCCGTGAATGGAGATAAACATATCGCAGCCGCGCTCGCGCCCGTAAGCGGGGCGCTGACGGGTTAGGACGAAATCCTCGTCGGTCTTTATCCTTATGGCATTAGCGCCCAGCGCCTTAAGCTGACTTTCCAGCTCCACCGCAACGCCCTTGTTGGAATCGTATTCAACGATGTAGCCTACCGCGCCGCCGTCAAACAAAGTGGAGGATTTGCAGTAGCCGTGACCCGGATCGATAACTATCGTCATATCGGAAATTTTGTTGGTAGTGATTCCGAAGGACAGCACAAGCTCGCCGTTGGAATTGTATGAGGCTCCGCAGCCAGCGTAGACCCCCTTCTGTCTCAGCTTCAGCACCAGTCTGAATTTCGGTATCCCGTCCACCGTCACCGTTTCCCATTTTCCCTCGCTGAACACAAAGTTGTTTTCAAAATCGGGCAGCTTGGTAACGGAGGTTACGTTGTCGAAGGTGATATAAATATGGGTAGCGGTAAAATCAAACAGATCAAATCCGCCGTCGCCTCCCGTATAGTAATTATTCCCCACAATGTCTATATTGTAGCTGATCTTATAATCCAGTCCGAATCTTATATACGAGGAGCTGTTGTAGCTGCCCGTTGAATTTACGGTCAGTGCGTTTTTGCCCAAGCCCGTATCGGTGAACGAGGTGGCGTCCGTCTTTTTTACGCGCTTGTTTGATTCGGTTATGTAATAGTCGCCCGAGGAGGTAAGAAGATAATCCAAGGTGCCCGCTGGAAGCTGCGCATAGTCGGGCGTGGGCATAGAGCCTGCCGTAGAGCCGTTGTAAATGACCGTGTAGTCGTTGCTTATCCTTACGTACTGCACCGTTTCGTCTTCGGTCCTGATAGGGTCAATGGTGCCTACCACCTCGCCGCTGCCCGCCGAGCTTTGGTCGCCCATATCAACGTTGATATCGACCTTGGGCGGCTCGGGGAGCGCGATCACCTTTACGGAGGCTCCGTACAGCGTACCCGAATAACCGCTGTGGGTCGCCGTTACCGAAATAGAGCCAAGCTCCTGCTCCTGAGAAATAATGCCCTCGGGAACGGTATATGAGCCCGTAAACCTCGTGTAGTAGCTGTTAATGTCGGAATCCTGCTTGCCCTCGCTTTCGGAAAGGGATACCGTCTTGCCGTTGAGCGTAGCGGTGACCGTCGATCCCTTATAAGCGGTGCAGGATATCTCTATCTTAGTTCCGCCGTTTACACTTAAGCTCTTGCCCTCCTCAATAGACTCGTCGAGAGCGGTAATGGTGATTATCTTTCGCCTTATGTTGTAGGTGTAGGTCTTGTCCTTATGGTCGATGGTAAAGGTGTTCATGCCTATTTCCAGGGGCTCTTCAAAATAGAAGTTGCCCGCGCTGTTCAATGTCACCATCTGACCGTTAAAGTAAACGTCAAAGTTTTCGTCAAAGGTGCCCATAAAGTCCACAAAGGGCTCGTAGGTATCAAAGCTGAGCTGTGTGGGAGACTGCATTTTAAGCTCTTCAAAAAGGGAATCCTCGTTTATTGCGTCCCCGTAAAATTTAACGATATTATCCTTAAGAGACGTGTCGGCAAGAAGATCGCCGCAGGAATGGAACACGCTCCCGCCGAAGGAGGAAAGCTCCTTTGAAACGGAAAGCTGTCTCAATATCTGATCCACGGAGTTCCAGCCCTCCATGTCCTCGCCCTGCCGCTCGTTGAAGTGAACGACATACATAGCTATCCCATACCTGTCCGACAGGTCGTTCCACCAGCCCGTTACCTTCTCGAAAGGCAGCAGACTGCTGGTCATGGAGCCGTACGCCTTTACAAGGCAAAAATCCGCGTAGCCCTCTCCGATGTATTTTCTTGTGTCGGAAAATCCGTCGTAAAGCGCCTGAACAGGGTCGGAGGTCTCGCTTCCCTCCTCGTTGGAATCCGAGTTCGCCCACATATCGTTGATAAATATACCTACGGGCACGGTATTGTCGGTTATATGTATAACATCGCTGACCGCGGAAAAATAAAGCTCGTTGGAATCGTAAAGATAATTGTCGTATCCGACGCCCGAGCCGTTCTGCATATAGTCGGAATAGCTGTCGGTATTTTTAGCGGAATAGTAGTTGTCGATAACTATACCGTCGCACCTGTATTTAAGCGCAAAGCGGTGCGCAACGGAAATAAGGCTGTCCAAAACGTCCGCGCTTTCCTCGCATTGCTTCAGCGCGCAGCCCATATCGAACACCATATACGCTCTGAAATTATGCTCGTAAGCCTTTGCCAGCGCAATGGCGGAATAATCCGTTTCGTTGACGTTGTTCATATCGGTGCTGTAATAAGCCGTACCGTCATACACTGTATTTATGTAAACCGAGTTGAGACCGATCTCGGAAAGACTTCCGAACAAAGCGTCCAGCTCTTCCTCCGCCGTTTCCCTGTCCTCGGCTTCCCCGCTGAGGAAATCCACCGTGGGCGTAATTATGGTAGCCCTTTGATTTTTCGGCATTGTGAAATTTGAAGCCACCTGCTGCTGCACCGTAACGTTATCCTGCGTCTCCCCCGCAGTCTCCGAGGCGTCCGCCTCCTCCGCGTACGCGGAAAGCGGAGACAGGCACATCATAAACGCCGCAGCCGCAGCGGCAAGTCTTTTTTTGTAATATCCGTTCATTGCTTCTCCTTTAGTTTATATAATACTTTACCGCAGCCATTTCGTTTTCCTTTGCGGAAGCGTTGGTGTCGGGATCGAAAACATGATTGTAGCTGTACAGCACGAAGCCGCCGTAATTCGCCATACCCTCGGAAGCCTCGATCTGTCTTTTTATTATCTCCGTGTCGGTCTGCCACTCGTATCTTCCCATGCTTCCGCCGTAGGAATCCTCGTTCCCTATCTTGTAAACTCCGAGTCCGGGAATCAGCTTAACGCCCGTTCCGCTTACCATATCCTGCCAGTCCGAAAGCACCTTTTTATAAGGCTGAGCCGCATTTTTGAAGCCGAAATATATCTGCGGCATAATATAATCGATATATCCCGAGCCCGCGCACCAGGCTTTTACATCGGCGTACATAAAATCGTAGTTGTTGTTTATATTGCCCTGCGGCGCAACTCCGAACAAAACCGTGCCGTTAGCCTCCTTGACAGCGTTGTAAAGCGTTCTGACCATTTTGGTGCAGTTGTCCGTTCTGAAGGAGTAGAGGGAGGAGTACCCGCTTGCGGCAAACGCCTTGCTGTCAAAGGCTTTGTCGGTAGTGGGGTAAAAATAATCGTCGATATGTATGCCGTCAACGTTGTAATTTGCCACTATCTCCTTTGCTCCCGCCGCGATAAGCTCGTTAGCCTCGGCGTAGCCCGGATTTAAGTAATAATACGAACCTTCGGCGACCACTCTTTCGCCCTCGGAGGAGCGGTACCACTCGCCTACGGGATAATCGGCGGATATCTGCTTGATCTCCGAGACTCCGTTCAGCCTGTAAGGATTTATCCACGCCTGAAAAGAAAGTCCCAAAGCGTGCGCCTCGTCTATCATTATTTTTAACGGGTCAAAATCGGGAGCCTGTCCGAATGTGCCCGTAACGTATTTTGACCAGGGATAATACGCCGATTTGTAGTAAGCGTCTCCGTGAGAGCGCACATGCACGTAAACGGTATTCAAGCCCATATCCGCGCAATTCTTATATACGCGGCGTATCGAATCGGTAAAGCCGCTCTCTGTTTTTCCCATCAGAATGGTGGTCAGCTCCAAATAGGATATCCACACGCCCTTTACCTCGCTGTAATTGAGGGCGCGGTAGCTGTTGCTCCCCGCGGGAAGCTCTATCGCCGAAGCGGAGGGAGTGGCAGCAGCTTCCTCCGATGCGGAGCTTTCCGCCGTTGTCGTTGTCGTTTCCGTTTTCATGGCGGTAGTCTCGGGGGCAGCCGAAACGGCGGCTTCCTCGGAGATCTCTCCCGTTTCAAATACCATCGGGGGCTCCGCTGTCGAGGCGGTCTCGGTTTCCGCGGCGGTGACGGTGCTTGTCTGAGTCTCCTCCGCAGTGTCGGCGCTCTCCGTTTCGCTTGCCCGAGATTCCGCTGCCGCGCTTTCCGCGCTCTCAGTATTCGGCTCCTCGCCCGATTCCTCCGAGACCGTCTCCGCGTCCGCGGTCGTATATGCCGTTTCGGGTACCGCGGAGGGTATCGGAACGGCAGCGGCAGCCGTATCCTCGGCGGAGGCAAGAATGCCCTCGTATCCGTCGGCGTTTATAACAATGTCCGCGCCCGCCGTATTGCAGCCGCTGAACAGCAGCCCGACGGCGGCAGCCATTGCGGCTATTCTTTTTTTCATAAGGAATTACCTCATACTCAAATGATCTGTGCTTTCCGTTTTCCTTCAGATCGATCCGATCGCTGTAAAATAATATTATTTTACATTCGTAAATATTATATCATCTTTTGTCGTTAAAGTCAATCAAAACAGCGTTTTATGTCCCAAAAAAGTCCCCAAAATCAAAAAAATCAAAAAACATTGACAAGCAATTGACAAGCTTTTGAATATGTTGTATAATATTAAGGAAACGCGAAAATAAAAACTAATCATAAATCAGAAAGGCAGATCACAGGAATGGGACAAACTCTCACCGAAAAAATCATATCGGCTCATATCGTTGACGGAAAACCCGTAAAGGGCACGGAGATCGGATTGAGGATCGACCAAACGCTTACGCAGGACGCAACGGGAACAATGGCTTATCTCCAGTTTGAGGCAATGGGCGTTGACCGCGTCAAAACCGAGCGCTCCGTGGCATATATCGATCATAACACATTACAGTCGGGCTTTGAGAATGCGGACGACCACAGATTTATAGGAAGCATAGCCAAAAAACACGGCATATGGTTCTCCCGCCCCGGGAACGGCATTTGTCATCAGGTGCACCTGGAGCGCTACGGAAAGCCCGGAAAAACGCTTATCGGTTCCGACTCCCACACTCCCACGGGCGGCGGCATAGGCATGCTTGCCTGCGGCGCGGGCGGTCTCGACGTGGCTGTCGCAATGGGCGGCGGCGCGTATTACATAACCATGCCCGAGGTGGTGAAAATAAACCTTACGGGCAAGCTTAACGATTGGGTCTCCGCGAAGGACGTTATCCTCAAGGTGCTTCAGCTCCTTTCCGTAAAGGGCGGCGTGGGAAAGGTAATGGAATACGCGGGCGAGGGCGTAAAAAGTCTTTCTGTCCCCGAACGCGCCACTATCACCAATATGGGCGCCGAGCTCGGCGCCACCACGTCCATATTCCCCTCCGACGAGGTAACGAGAGCGTTCCTTAAGGCTCAGGGACGGGAGGAGGACTGGACGGAGCTTAAAGCGGACGAGGACGCTGTCTACGACAGCGTGGTGAACATTGACCTCTCCGAGCTTGTTCCCCTTGCGGCATGCCCTCACAGCCCCGACAACGTTAAAACAATAGACGAGATCGGCGGAATAAAGATCGACCAGGTCTGCATCGGCTCCTGCACCAACTCATCCTTGCAGGACCTGTTAAAGGTCGCCCATATTCTCAAGGGGAAGACGATACACCCCGACGTAAGCCTTTCCATTGCTCCCGGTTCAAAGCAGGTATACAATATGATGGCTCGGTGCGGCGCCCTGTCCGATCTTATAGACGCGGGCGCAAGGATACTCGAATGCGCCTGCGGTCCCTGCATCGGAATGGGACAGTCGCCCAATTCAAAGGGAGTTTCCCTGCGCACCTTTAACAGAAACTTTGAGGGCAGAAGCGGCACAAGAGACGGTCAAATATATCTTGTTTCTCCCGAAACCGCCGCAGCCTCCGCGATAGCGGGCGTACTCATCGACCCGCGCACCCTGGGCGCCATGCCGCCCTATGTAATGCCCGAAAGCTTCCATATCAACGATAATATGGTGGTTCCTCCCGCCCCGCCCGAGGAAGCGGGAAACGTCGAGATACTGAGAGGTCCCAACATCAAGCCTTTCCCCGTCAACGCCCCCCTTTCCGAAAGCATAGAAGCAACGGTAAGCCTTAAGGTCGGCGACAATATCACCACCGATCACATTATGCCCGCAGGCGCAAAAATACTGCCCCTGCGCTCTAATATCCCCGCTATCTCGCAGCACTGCTTCACCGTATGCGACGAGGATTTCCCCAAAAGAGCGCTGGAGCTGGGAAAAAGCATTGTCGTGGGCGGCGCCAACTACGGTCAGGGCTCTTCGAGAGAGCACGCAGCCTTGGCGCCCCTGTACTTGGGAGTAAAGGCTATCGTCTGCAAGTCCTTTGCCCGTATCCACCGTCAGAATCTGATAAACAACGGCATTTTGCCCCTGGAATTTGTCAACGAGGAGGATTACGAGAAAATCGTGCAGGGCGACGAGCTTGCAATTGAAAATATCCGCGAGATCATAGAAAAAGACGGCGATATAGTTATAAAAAACAAAACAAGAAACGTTGATATCCCCGTTAAGTGCCCGCTTTCCGAAAGAGGCAGGGGCATGATTTTAGCCGGCGGTCTCCTCAACTTTACCAAAAATTCTTAAAGGAACGACAGCAAATGAAAAACAACAAAAAACCAAACCGAACTTTTATAAAAATAATAAAGGCATTCCTTTTCGGAATAGCTGTGGGAATGGTGCTGCCCGAATATATAAGAAACAGGAAGAGACCTGTTTTGGCTCTGCCCGATGAGATCAACGAAACGGAGGAAAGCTGAAATGAAAAAAACATACGCCTTGATCGCCGTTGTTTCCTTTATCTTCGGACTGGCGGCGGGAATGATCTTCGCTCTTGTAAAGATATCCAAGAAATTTGAATACGAGCTTGAGACCATGTTCGCGGGCGGCGGAAACGACGACCCCGACATCGAAGAGCTGTACGCCATAGACGGCTTTGACGATCTCAGCGATATAAGCGACGATTAAATAATTTTCAAGCTATACAAAAGAAAGGACAGCTTACCCAATGGAAAAAATCAAAATGCCCACCCCTCTTGTGGAGATGGACGGAGACGAAATGACCCGTATCATTTGGAAGATGATCAAGGACGTGCTTCTGACTCCCTATATCGACCTGAACACAGAGTACTACGATCTGGGATTGACGCACCGAAACGAAACGAACGACCAAGTAACGATCGACAGCGCCAACGCGACAAAAAAGTACGGCGTTGCCGTTAAATGCGCCACAATTACCCCCAACGCCCAAAGAATGACCGAATACAGCCTCAAAGAAATGTGGAGGTCCCCCAACGGCACCATAAGAGCGATATTGGACGGCACCGTTTTCAGAGCGCCCATAATCGTAAAAGGCGTTACCCCGCTTATTCCCACCTGGAAAAAGCCTATCACCATCGCTCGCCACGCTTACGGCGACGTTTACAAAAACACCGAAATGAGAGCCGAAAAGGGCAGCAAGGCGGAGCTTGTGGTCACCGACAAAAACGGAAACGAGACCCGAGAGCTGATACACGATTTTGAAAGCTCGGACGGCATTATACAGGGAGTGCACAATCTTGACGAAAGCATCGGCAGCTTCGCGCGCTCATGCTTTAATTTCGCTCTCGACGTAAAGCAGGACCTGTGGTTTGCCACCAAGGACACTATATCAAAGAAATACGATCACCGCTTCAAGGATATTTTCAACGAAATATTCGATTCGGAATACAGGGATAAATTTGAAAAAGCGGGTATAGAGTATTTCTATACCCTTATCGACGACGCGGTGGCGCGCGTTGTGCGCTCCGAGGGCGGCTATATTTGGGCGTGCAAGAATTACGACGGGGACGTTATGTCGGATATGGTGGCTACCGCCTTCGGAAGCCTCGGCATGATGACCTCGGTATTGGTATCTCCCGAGGGAGTTTACGAATACGAGGCGGCGCACGGCACCGTCACCCGCCATTACTACAAGCACCTTAAGGGCGAGGAGACCTCCACCAACTCGGTAGCTACCATTTTCGCATGGAGCGGAGCTCTCAAGAAAAGAGGACAGCTCGACGGTGTTCCCGAGCTGACCGCCTTTGCGGAAAAATTGGAAAAAGCTACGGTACAGACCATTGAGGAGGGCGTTATGACGGGCGACCTTTATGTCCTGTCAAGCCTTCCCGACAAGAAAAAGGTAAATACCGAGCAGTTCCTTTCGGAAATAAAGGAAAGACTTGATATGCTGCTGTAAATAAAAAGAAGGTGACATTTTGCCAAAAAACGGAAAAATATCCAACTCCGTAATTCGTCGTTTACCGAGGTATTACCGCTTTTTAGGTGAATTACAGGAGGAGGGCATAACAAAGATATCCTCTGGCGAGCTTTCACAGCGCATGAAGCTTACCGCGTCGCAGATAAGACAGGACCTAAACTGCTTCGGCGGCTTCGGTCAGCAGGGGTACGGCTACAACGTAGCGGAGCTCAGAGAGGAAATAGGCGCTATAATCGGCGTGGATAAGCGGCTGAACGCGATCCTTGTGGGCGCGGGAAATTTAGGCAGAGCGGTAGCGCTTCATCTTAATTTTGAAAACTGCGGCTGCAAGCTTATCGGCGTATTCGACTCCAATCCAATTCTGAGCAACGCTCCCTTGGGAGAAATGAAAATTTTAAGCACCTCGCTGCTGGAGAGCTTTTGTAAAAGCAATAAGCCTCAGATCGCCATTTTATGCATACCGAGAGAAAGCGCCAAGGAGCTTTGCGACAAGCTTTTGGGGCTCGGTATACGTTCCTTTTGGAATTTCTCCCATTACGATCTTAATTTGGAATACGAGGACATAATAGTCGAAAACGTACATTTGGGCGACAGCCTGCTGACGCTTACGTACCGCACAAACAACAGGTAAAAATGAAAATCGATAAAACCAACGTCTTATCCATGGTCAAGAGGATAAGCAGATACATAACCGCTTTTCTGAAATGGCTCCTTCTGAGCGCGGTGACCGCGGCCGTATGCGGAGGCGCGGGCTGCCTTTTCCATATGCTCATAGAGCTTGCAGCGGGGCTGCGGGACGAGCACGGGTTCATAATATGGTTCCTTCCGCTCGGCGGCTTGCTGATAGTATTTTTATACCATATATTCAAGCTTGAAAAGATCGACGGGACAAATTATGTTATCGACTCCATACGAAAGGACGGAATGGTGCCGTTTACGGTGGCTCCCGGAATACTTACGGGCACCGTGCTTACGCATATGTTAGGCGGCTCGGCGGGCAGAGAGGGCGCTGCCTTACAGCTCGGAGGAAGCCTCGGCTCCTCGCTGGGCAGGATCTTCAAGCTTGACAGCAAGGATATGCACGTTATCGTGCTTTGCGGAATGAGCGCGGTGTTTACCGCGCTTTTCGGCACACCGCTTACCGCCGTGATCTTCGTCATGGAGGTAATAAGCGTAGGGGTATTTTACGGCAGCGCGATAATGCCCTGCGTTTTCAGCTCCGTATTCACCTATTATTTAACGGTCCTGCTTAATATTCACCCTGTAAGCTATATTTTGACCGCCGTACCCGAAATATCGCCCGTTTCCCTGCTTCAAAGCGTCGGCTTGGGAGTAATTTTTGCGGTAACGAGTATTTTTTTCTGTCTCGCTCTTTCAAAGGGCGGCGGCTTGCTTCACAAGGCGGTAAAAAACGATTATATAAGAGCTGCAGCGGGCGGCTTGGCGATAGCGCTCCTAACGCTCGTCTTCGGCACCGATTACAACGGCGCGGGAATGGGTATCGTACAAAACGCGATCTTGGGCGGCACGGCAAAGCCCGAAGCGTTCCTTTTAAAGGCGCTGTTCACCGTTATAACCCTCGGCTGCGGCTATAAAGGCGGCGAGATCGTCCCCACTTTTTTTGTAGGGGCAACTCTCGGCTGTACAATCGCGCCGCTTATCGGAACCGATCCGGGCTTCGGCGCCGCGTTGGGGCTTGTGGGAGTATTCTGCGGAGCAACCAACGCGCCTTTAGCCTCAATGATGCTCAGCATAGAGCTTTTCGGAGTTGAGGGACTTCCTTATTTTATAATAGTCTGTGCGACAAGCTATATGCTGTCGGGGTATTTCAGCCTCTATAAATCTCAGATAATCGTATACGACAAGCTCAAAGCGGTTTTTATCAACAGAAGCACAAAGTAACAAATTCGGAGCACGGGGAATAATATATTTAAGGGATTTGTCAACCGTACCATATGATTAGCAATTTTGACGAAAAAAATTGTAAATTCTGCTAAATGAAATATTGTGAAAACTATTGCAAAATTTTGTGAAATGTGGTATCATAATTGGTAAGAATAGGAAAGGAGGGGAACTTATGCAAATCGAAACGTTGCAGGAGCAGGTTTATTCGGCTCAGTCCGTACAGGAAGCAAGTCTGCAAAAGCAGGACAATTCCAAGCTTCAGCGCAGCGAAATTGCGGACGAACGCAAGAAGGGCGACGGCTTTGTCGGCGACTGTCCCGCGTGTCAGTGCGAAAAGTGCCGTTCTCGCCGTTATCAGGACGGATCCAATGACAGCAGGGTTTCTTTCCAGATGCCTACCGTTATGGATCCTGTCAAAGCGAAAACAAAGGTTATGTCTCATGAAATGGAGCATGTGCGCAATGAGCAGCATAAGGCAAAAAAGGAAGACAAGGTGGTCATAAGCCAAAGCGTGCGAATTATGACCGACCGCTGCGAGGAATGCGGCACGAGCTACGTCAAGGGAGGCTTTACCCGTACAATAACGCGTCCTAAGCTTGTTGATTTCCGTAAAATGCTGTCGGGGCTTCTTGACGGCGGCGAGGACAAGAAAGAGCTGATAGGGATCGCCTAAAGCTGTGAACGCATATTTAATGAGGACTGCATTTAATGCGGTCCTTTAATATTTCCCCAACACAAAAATACAAAAAAATTTCAAAAGCTATTGCAAACGCGCACTGATTGTGTTAAAATTATATTAGATAAATGTCCGTCATTGACGGTAATTTACATAAATATAAAGTGGGTGTATCGGTTTGTTTGCCTATTTACTTGACATTTGGGACAATATCAGAAGCGTGATAAGCTATATCACGCTTGTTGACGTATTTGACATAATCTTTTTGTCTGCGATACTGTTTTTCTGTATAAAGCTTATGCGCGAAACGCGCGCGGAGCAGCTCATCAAGGGCATTGCTTTTTTGGCGGTGCTTCTGTTTATTTTGGATCAGCTTCAGTTCAAGGTTATGGGAATGGTCGCCGAGACCTTCTTCAATATCGGCATTTTAACTGTCATCATAATGTTTCAGCCTGAGCTTCGCCGCATACTTGAAAGAGTCGGACGCACAAAAATGTCCACGCGCATACCGTTTTGGGATAACGGCGGCAGCGGAGAGGACGCCAAAATCAGCGCGGCGATAAACAGCATAGTAAAAGCCTGCGAAAATCTTTCCCGAACAATGACGGGCGCCCTTATCGTTTTGGAGCGTCAAACCAAGCTGGGCGAGCAGATAGAAACGGGCACCATTATCAACGCGACCCCCAGCGCGGAGCTGTTCGGCAATATCTTCTTTCCCAATACCCCCCTTCATGACGGCGCGGTCATTATGAGAAACGGGATCATTCTTGCCGCCGCCTGCTTTCTGCCTAAGCCCGCCAAGGAGGAGCTTATCCCCAAAGAGCTTGGCACCAGGCACCGCGCGGCTATAGGCATAAGCGAGGTCTCGGACGCTGTCGTGGTGGTGGTTTCCGAGGAAACGGGAGTTATATCCGTTGCCGAGGACGGAAAGATCACGAGAAACTTCTCGGGAGTTACCTTAAGAAAATACCTTACGGAACGCCTTATTCATGAAAATCCCGAAAACGGCAAGAAAAGCAAAAAACGGAAAAAATAACCGTAATTTTCTATCAAAGGAACAAGCCATAAAATGAAAAGTATTCTGAATTTCTTTAAGAATAATTTAAAGACGCTTATCATGTCTGTTGTTTTCGCGATAATCATTTGGTTCGCGGTATCGATACAGCTGTTCCCAAACGTTCACGATCATATTGACGGGATAGTCGTCACCGCCGAGCCCACAAGCTATATGCAGAGAGAAAACCTCCAAATAACCGATTATCGACAGGACGTGTCGGTCCAGATATTGGGCAAGAGGTATGTTATAGGCACTCTTACCGCGGAGGATTTCTCCGCCGCGCTCGATCTGTCGGGCATAACCTCACCGGGAACGCATACCGTAGACGTGATAGTCAACCCGATACAGCCCAATTCCGACTACGAAATAATATCCGGTAACCTTACCGCCTCCGTGGAGATCGAAAGGATAATTTCAAAGGAGATAGCGTTGGAGGTAAACACCAACTACATCACCGTTTCGGACGGGCTGCAAATCCAAACCGACGATATCGCCCTTTCCTCCTCAAGCGTGCTCATAAGCGGAGAGGAAGCCTTGGTAAATTCGGTCGCCAAGGCGGTCATTGAGCCTCTTTACGAGGGCGCCCTAACCGAGACGTCAAAAATAAGAGGCGTTGTCGCGATCTACGACGCCGACGGCACAAAAATAGAAACAGACGAGCTGGAGTATCAGTCGGACAACTACACCGTTACCGTTCCCGTGTACCGAGTAAAAACGCTTCCCCTCAACGTGTCGATCACCTATCCTCAGAATTTCAACACATACAGCATACAGTACAGCATCTTCCCGAAGGAGATCACCATAGCCGCGCCCGCCAACGACATAAGCATAGAAAATCTTGAAAGGATAGACGTAGGCGAGATCGACCTTACGGATATTACCTCCCGCGACCTGCAAAACAGCATACGTCTTCCCATTTCTCTTGCGGAGGGCTACAAAAACCTTTCGGGTATAGGCATAGCTCAAGTGACCTTTGAGAATATCGACAGCTACGGCAGGCTTGGGATACCCGTTTCTACCGAAAACTTCACTATACTTAACGGCGACCCCTCTTACGATTATTCATTCGTCACCAGTCAGATAGACGTTACCGCGGTGGGTCCCTCCGATGTCATCAAAAGCCTTTCCTCCGATGATATTTTGGGTACCGTGAATCTTTTGGGCACACAAGCCGAGCTTGGAGTTAAAAACGTTACCGTTTCCATAAGGCTGTCGGGTCAAAACAACACCGCCTGGATAACGGGAGATTACAGGATAGACATAATGGTCAAGAAAAAGCTTCCCGAGGAGGAGGAAATCGAATAGTACGAGGCTCTAAAAAACGACCTGTCGGAGACGGGTCGTTTTTTCGGTATAATAATTGACAATTGATAATTGATAATTGATAATTATTATAACGAAATTTAAGTTTCCCAAAAATTTCTAAATCAGAAATACTGTTTTTATGATTGCATTTAAGATAATGCTTAACTTTTATAAAAGTACCGATTTACTAATTCTTAAAACTGCATATTATGTGATGTTTTATTATTCTCGAAAGCGAGAGCAGCGCGCCTCCCGC
>JAMPHV010000023.1 GCA_023663265.1 Bacteroides sp. | reverse complement strand
CTGTCCCCCGCCCTCCCCCTTTTGGTGTCACCTTAAGCCCCGCGCGGGAGCGCATACTGCACTCGCTTTCGAGTAGAAAGAACATTACATAATATGTAATTTTAAGAATTAGTAAATCGTCGCTTTTAAAAAAGTATTATTTTAAGCGCAATCATAAAAACAGTATCTCTGATTTGGAAATTTTGTAAAAACTTAAATTCTTTCCCTATTGCAAAAACGTAAGAAAAGCTGTATAATATTAAAAGAATATTTATTACAAATAACCAAAGGCTTTTAAAGGAAAGGAAAAACAAAATGGCTGTCTATCGCGTTTATGTGGAGAAAAAATCGGAGTTTGACATCGAGGGAAGGTCGGTGCTGGAGGACCTGCGCACCGCTCTGCGCATAGAAAGCGTCGAAAGCGTGCGCATTATCAACAGGTACGACGCGGAGGAGATATCCGAGGAAAGCTTTAAGCGTTCGATACCCACCGTGTTCAGCGAGCCTCCCGTTGACAACGTTTATGACGAGCTGCCCGAGGCGGACGGCGATCGGCGTATCTTCGCGGTGGAATTTCTCCCGGGTCAGTTCGACCAAAGAGCGGACAGTGCGGCGCAGTGCATACAAATGCTTTGCCAAGGCGACCGTCCCGTGGTGAAGTACGCCAAAATATACATATTAAGCGGAAGCGTCACCGATGAGGAGTTCAAAAGGATAAAGCACTACCTTATCAACGCGGTGGAAGCCCGCGAGTGCGGCTTGGAAAAATACGACACGCTTAAGATAAAATATGATATCCCCACCGAGGTCGTTACTCTTGACGGATTTCTTGATCTGGACGAGGCAGGGCTTGCCGATTTTGTAAAAAAATACGGTCTTGCAATGGATAACGGCGACATAAAATTCTGCCAAGATTACTTCAAGGGCGAGAACCGCTGTCCCACCATTACCGAAATAAGAATGATAGACACCTATTGGAGCGACCACTGCCGCCATACCACCTTCGGAACGATCATCGACAACGCGGAGATCGCCGCGCCCTATATTGCCGATACCTATAAGGAATACAAGGTACACCGCGGGGAGCTGGGCAGAGACGGAAAGCCCGTCTGTCTTATGGATATAGCTACCCTTGCGGCAAAGAAGCTGAAAAAGGACGGTTTTTTGCCCGATATTGACGAAAGCGAGGAGATAAACGCCTGCTCCGTTAAGATCACCGTTGACAACAACGGTAAGGACGAGGAATGGCTCCTTATGTTCAAAAACGAGACCCACAATCACCCTACCGAGATCGAGCCTTTCGGCGGAGCCGCTACCTGTCTTGGCGGCGCTATACGCGATCCGCTTTCGGGGCGTTCCTTCGTTTATCAGGCAATGCGCGTTACAGGCGCTTCCGACCCGCTTCTGCCCGTTGATCAAACCATACCAGGAAAGCTGCCTCCGAGAAAGATCACCACCACCGCAGCGGCGGGCTATTCCTCCTACGGCAACCAAATAGGTCTCGCAACGGGACATGTGGCGGAGATATATCATAAGGGCTATATGGCGAAGCGTATGGAGATAGGCGCGGTTATCGGCGCGGCTCCCATAGAAAACGTTCGCCGCGAAAGACCCGCCGCGGGAGATATTATCATTCTTTTGGGCGGAAAAACAGGACGGGACGGCTGCGGCGGAGCTACTGGCTCATCAAAATCCCACAGCGTGGAAAGCCTTGAAAGCTGCGGCGCGGAGGTGCAGAAGGGCAACGCCCCCGAGGAAAGAAAGCTTCAAAGACTTTTCAGAAACCCCGAAGCCACCACGCTTATCAAGCGCTGCAACGACTTCGGCGCGGGCGGCGTTTCCGTGGCTATCGGCGAGCTGGCGGACGGTCTTGAAATAGATCTTAACGCGGTACCCAAAAAGTACGACGGACTGGACGGCACCGAGCTTGCCATTTCCGAATCCCAGGAGAGAATGGCGGTGGTCGTGGAAAAGGAAAACGTCGATAAGTTTATCGCCCTTGCGGGAAGCGAAAATCTGGAGGCTACTCCCGTGGCGGTGGTAAAGGAAGAGCCTCGTCTTAAAATGAACTGGAACGGAAAAACGATCTGTGATATTTCGAGGGATTTCTTAAACTCCAACGGCGCAGAGAAGCACACCGACGTTGCCGTTCCCGCTCCCGACGTTGATTACTCTACGGGCAGGAAAAATACGGCGGAGGGCTGGGAGGAGCTGGTGCAGGACCTTAACGTCTGCTCCCAAAAGGGTCTTATCCAGCGCTTCGACAGCACCGTAGGCGCGGCGACCGTGCTGATGCCCTTTGGCGGAAGAACGCAGCAGACTCCCGTCCAGGCTATGGCGGCAAAGATACCCGTTTCGGGAGGCAATACCAATACCGCGTCAATAATGGGCTGGGGCTTTAACCCTGCCATAAGCGAGCAGTCTCCCTATCACGGGGCGATGCTGGCGGTTATCGAAAGCATAGGAAAGGTAGTGGCGGCAGGCGGCTCCGCAAAAAAATGCTGGCTCACCTTCCAGGAGTATTTTGAAAGAACGCAAAACGACCCCGCACGCTGGGGCAAGCCCTTTGCGGCGCTTTTGGGCGCGTATAAGGCTCAGCTTGAGCTTTCCTGCGGCGCAATAGGCGGCAAGGATTCCATGTCGGGCACCTTCGAGCATATAGACGTGCCTCCCACCCTTGTTTCCTTTGCCGTTTCCGTCGCCGAGGCGGATAAGATAATAAGCGCGGAGTTTAAGCTGCCCTACAGCAAGCTTTATTATATCGCTCCCGCTTATGATGAAAACAAGCTGCCCGATTTTGACAGCGTTAAGTTTGTTTTTGAAACGGTGGAAAAGGCGATAAGCGAGGGAAAGGCTGTTTCCGTATGGTCTGTCGCGGGCGGAGGTATTGCCGAGGGCGTTTTCAAGATGTCCTTGGGCAACAGGATCGGCGCCAGGCTCGAGGCTCTCGACGACGATACCCTGTTTACTCCCTGCTACGGCGGATTTATCATAGAGGCGAACGGCGAGATAGAAAACGCGCAGTATATCGGCGAGACCTGCGAGGAATACAAGATATTCTGCGGCGGAACGGAGCTGGATATTGCTTCGCTTGAAGAAAAATGGAACGGCAAGCTGGAGCCCGTGTTTAAAAATACCGTTCCCGCTCAGCCCGCTCCCGCTCCCGCCGCCTATGAAAAGGGCTGCGAGATAACCTGCGCTCCCGCCAACAGGATCGCGAGACCCAAGGTCCTTATCCCCGTATTCCCCGGCACCAACGGCGAATACGATATGGCGGACGCCTTCAACAGAAACGGCGGAGAGGCGGAGACCTTTGTTATAAGGAACCTCAGCGCCAAGGCTGTGGAGGAATCGGTGGACGCCTTTGCGAAGCTTATCGGACAGGGTCAGATAATAGCAATTCCGGGAGGCTTCAGCGGCGGCGACGAGCCCGAGGGCTCCGCCAAGTTCATTAACGCATTTTTCAGAAATCCAAAGATAAAGGACGCTATCGACGATATGCTTTATCATCGCGACGGTCTTATGATGGGTATATGCAACGGCTTCCAGGCGCTGATAAAATTAGGGCTTCTTCCTTTCGGCGAAATAAAGCCCTTGACTGCGGAAAGTCCCACTCTTACCTTTAACACCGTCGGCAGGCACCAGTCTCAGCTCGTCTACACCAAAATATGCACCGACAAGACCCCATGGCTTATGCACTGCAAGGTCGGCGAGACCTATACCGTGCCCATTTCCCACGGCGAGGGCAGATTTGTCGCCAACGAGGACGTTATCCGAAAGCTTATCGACAACGGACAGGCGGCAACTCAATATGTGGACTTAAAGGGAAATCCCACCATGGAGCTTGCGTTCAATCCCAACGGCTCCATGCACGCCATTGAGGGAATTATCTCTCCCGACGGGCGCGTGTTCGGAAAAATGGGTCACAGCGAGCGTATCAGCGATGAGAGATGCGCCGTTAATGTGGACGGAAACAAGCTGCTGCCTATGTTTAAGGGCGGCGTGGACTATTTTAAGTAATGGCGGCGGATAATTCAAGGCTGTATGTAAGGATACTGCTTATATTCATAGCGGCGGTTTTGATCGTTGCCGCGGCGGCGCTGTTCGTTTTTCCCGCAGCTTATGAGAACGAGTGCAAAACACGGGTCAACAGCGAGCTGGAAAGCAAGCTTACGGGCGAAACGCTTAACGCCAACATCTGCGTTATTCAAAATAAATCGAGGATAGAGGGCAATGTGGAGCACCTGACCTACTCGGCAGGCGCAAGCGGCGTTATTTTCGACAAGCAGGCGGGAAAGTATTACGCCCTTACCGCTTACCATGTGGTTTCGGAAGCCGATGAAAACACCAAGCTTCTTATACAGCCCTATACCGCCCTGCCGTATTCCCGATACGACGGGCAGGGGATCGCGGAATATTACGGAAAATTCCCCTCCGCAAGGGTAGAATACTTTGACGAAAGCTGCGATCTGGCGATCATAAGCTTTTATTCCTCGGAGGAGCTGGGAGTAGTAACGGTAGCGGAGGAGAACGCGGAAAAGGACGCCGAAATAGCGGTAATAAGCAATCCCGAGGGTGAGCGCTTCACTCATACCTTCGGCAGCATTATTTCAAACGATTCGGTGAATTTTTTGGCGGACGACGGCCGCACGGGAAATTATATCATTCGGCACAACGCCTATATAGCCCCCGGAAGCAGCGGCAGCGCGGTTTTATCCTTTGAAAGCGGAAAAGCGGAGATAGTGGGGATAAATATAGGCGGCGCCACCAATTTTATGGGTAAATTCAGCTACGGAGCAATGATACCCTGTCAGCAGGTGAGAAGCGTTATATACGCGTGGAGGGCGCAAAAATAGTGGGTATAAGGATATTTTCGACAAAATATTCCGATGCGGAAAGAACGCGTTTCAAAAAAATATACCGTCTGACCTCACTGCTTTGCTCCGAGGACATTAACGTTAGCGAGCTCGAAAATACCGAGCTGAAGCCTTTTAAGGTAGGCGGACGCATACGAATCGACGGCGAGGATATTTATATTAAAAATAAATTATATTCAGCCCGTCAACTGCAAAGGATAACGATAAACACGGAGGGTTCCATGCGTATTTACGACCGATACGGCAAGAAGCTGTGCGGTAGCTTCACCCTGAACCTCTCCTCAAGCAATATCGAGTTATTCTGCATATGGGCAAGGAAATACAATGTTCCCGGCGAGTTGGTTTCGGGAAAAGGAGAAAGGACTCTTCAGAAAGTTTTTTTGACGCTCGTTTTTATAATAATTTTATTTGTTAAAGTAGTATCGAAAATAATATAATTTTACATTTTACAGGAGGACACACAAATGCTATCAAAAATCGGAATCAGACCCGTAATTGACGGTCGTCAGTTCGGTATCCGCGAAAGCCTGGAGGAGCAGACCATGAATATGGCAAAGGCGGCTGCGGAGCTTATCACCTCAAAGGTTCGCCATGCGAGCGGCGTGCCCGTGGAGTGCGTTATCGCGGACAGCACTATCGGCGGCGTTGCGGAAAGCGCCGCATGCAACGAAAAATTCAGCAAGGAAAACGTTGTCGCCACCTTGACCGTTACTCCCTGCTGGTGCTACGTGACCACCGTCATTGACGAAAATCCCAATACAATTAAAGCGATATGGGGCTTCAACGGCACCGAACGCCCCGGAGCGGTATTTTTGGCTGCCGCCATGAGCGCTTACGCTCAGATCGGTATGCCCTGCTTCTCGATCTACGGACACGACGTTAAGGACGCGGACGACAAGACCATTCCCGAGGACGTCGAGGAAAAGATACTTCGCTTTGCCCGCTGTGCGGCGGCGGTAGGCGATATAAGAAACAAGAGCTACGTAAATATCGGCGCGGTAGCTATGGGTATCGCGGGCTCCTACTGCAACGAGGATTTCTTCCGCAGCTATTTGGGAATGCACCCCGAATGGGTCGATATGAGCGAAATAATCCGCCGCGAGAAGCTCGGCATTTACGACAAGGACGAGTATGAAAAGGCGCTGGCTTGGATAAAGGCTAACTGTAAGGAGGGCGTTGATATCAACCCCACAGACGGAATGTTTTATCAAAGAACGGTCCTTTCTCCCGAGGAAAAGGAGGAAAACTGGCAGTTTATCGCAAAAATGACCTGCATAGTAACAGATATTATGAAAGGCAACCCCAAGCTTGCGGAAATGGGCTGGCTCGAGGAGGCTAAGGGCAGGAACGCGATATTGGGCGGCTTCCAGGGACAGCGCAACTGGACCGATTTTATGCCCAACGCGGACTTTACCGAGGCTATTCTGAACACCTCCTTTGACTGGAACGGCAAGCGCGAGCCTATTCCCTTTGCCACCGAAAACGACGGACTTAACGGCACCACGCAGCTTTTGCTGCACCAGGTGACCTCGAGAGCGGCTGTTTTCGCCGACGTAAGGACCTATTGGTCGCCCGAGGCGGTGGAAAGAGTAACGGGCTGGAAGCCCGACGGGGTCGCCGAAAACGGCTTTATTCATCTTATAAACAGCGGCGCCGCGGCATTGGACGGCACGGGAGCCTGCCTTAACGAAAAGGGCGAAAGCTGTATGAAAAACTGGTGGGATATGACCGAGGAGGACATTGACGCTTGTCTGAAAGCCACCTCCTGGTGCTGTGCAAATCTCGGTTATTTCAGAGGCGGCGGATTTTCCTCCAGCTATTCCACAAAGGGAGTTATGCCCTGCACCTTTGCGAGAGTAAATCTTGTAAAGGGTCTCGGTCCCGCTATTCAGATAGTCGAGGGCTACACCGTCGAGCTGCCCGAGAATGTCAACAAAATTTTGCTTGAACGCACCGACAAGACCTGGCCCTCCACCTGGTTCACTCCCGTTCTTACGGGCAAGGACAGCTTTAAGGACGTTTACAGTGTTATGGCCAACTGGGGCGCGAACCACGGCGCGTTCGTCTACGGTCATGTGGGCGCCGATCTGATAACGCTGGCTTCCATGCTGCGTATTCCCGTATCTCTCCACAATATTTCCGAGGAAAGGATATACCGTCCCCACGCCTGGACAGCCTTCGGCACTAAGGATTTGGAGGGCGCGGATTACAGAGCCTGTGCGAATTATGGAAGTCTTTACCGATAATTTTATATTTTTACAGGAGTGCTTATGAAATTGAAAAAAAGCTTATTATCGCTTGCTTTGTCGGCGTCAATGCTGATTTTCTCCGCCTGCGGTCAAGGCGGAGAGGATCCCGCGTCGGCTGACGAAACCTCCGCAGCGGTTTCCCAAAACATTTCCGACGAAGCCGAGGCGGGCGGTACAGCGACCGAGGGAGCAGGCTTTCAGGTAAAAGGGACCTCTCTTTACGACGCCAAAGGGAACGAGTTTATTATGAGAGGGATAAATCACGCTCATTCCTGGTTTCAAGACAAGCTCGAAACGGCTGTCCCCGCCATTGCCAAAACAGGAGCCAATACCGTAAGAGTTGTCCTGTCGGACGGTCAGCAGTGGGAAAGGATACCCCTTGAGGACGTGGAAAAAATAATCGAAATTTGCAAGGAAAACAAGCTTGTATGTATTTTGGAGGTCCACGACCTTACGGGCAAGGACGACACGGAGGGTCTGCGCAAGGTGTCGGAATACTGGCTGGATATAAAATCCGCGCTTATAGGAAACGAGGCTTACGTCATTCTTAATATAGCCAACGAGTGGGTCGGAAGCTGGGACGACGCGGATATGTGGTATCAAGGCTATTCCGAGGCTATAAAGACCCTGCGCGGCGGGGGAATAAAAAACACCTTGATGATAGACGCGCCCGGCTGGGGTCAGTTCGCCAAGCCCATCGACCAATACGGCGAGGCGTTGTTCAACGAGGACCCCGACAAGAACGTAATGTTTTCTATCCATATGTACGGCGCGGCGGGAAAAAGCCCGCGGATAATAAGCTCTAATTTGGAGTACGCCACTAATCACGGACTTTGCGCTGTAGTAGGGGAATTCGGCTACAATCACAGCGACGGAGACGTTGACGAGGAATATATTATGGAGTACTGCACCGAAAAAGGCATTGGCTATTTGGGCTGGTCATGGAAGGGCAACGGCGGCGGAGTTGAGTACCTGGACATTGCGGAGGACTGGGACGGAAACGTGCTTTCCGCGGACTGGGGAGACAGGCTTATTAACGGGGAAAACGGAATAAGGGAGACCTCGAAGCTCTGCTCGGTTTTTGAATAAAAAAGAAAATAATAAGATATTTTTTTAAAAAGTACTTGATTTTTTTTCGGACATCTGTTATAATTATATGGTATTTGAAATATAAACTTTGAAAGGGAGGTGTTCACCAATGGCAAAATGCGATATCTGCGGAAAAGGTGTCACTTTCGGTGTTAAGGTTTCTCACTCACACAGATGCTCTAACAGAACCTTTAAGCCCAATGTACAGAAGGTTAAGGCTATCGTTAACGGTACTCCTTGCAGAGTTAACGCCTGCACAAGATGCTTGCGTTCCGGTAAGGTTCAGAGAGCCAACTGATCTTTTGAACAACATATGACCGCATAAATACTATTAACCGATTAAAAATCAGAAATGTGGTTTTTAATCGGTTATAACGTAAAAAAGGGAATGAAAAAACGACCTGTCGAAAACGGGTCGTTTTTTGTCATAATAATTGATAATTGTCAATTTATACTAATTCCAAATAGAATTATGGACAAAATTTTATAGGGTTCATAATTCTATTTGGAATTACACCCTAAGCACTATTTCCAAATACTCCTATTCATTTGTCTATCTTTGTATTTGGAAATAGTATTATTTCTCGTTTATCGGAAATATTCGCCGCGCATGCAATAAACGAGGTCAAGGCGACGCTTAATATAAACATAACGGAAAAGAAAAACAATTCGCCCGTCGGCATCAAAACGCTTATATTTTCTCCCAAAAGCTTTTCCGATATCAAAACGCAGCCTGTTCCCTCCGCCGCTCCCACCGTTAAGGACCAGACCGCGTTGAGCAGGTTTTCCGTCATAACCGCTGCGATTATTTTTGCTTTTGACATACCGAGTATTCTGAGCACGGAGAGCATATTCTTCTTCCCGTCCAGCTTGACAAGCACGGAGGATATGAGATAAAACAGGGAAACAAACATTAAGATGACGTTTACCGCGGCGACTATGATCTTGGTCGCCGCGGAAAAGTCGGCTGCCATTGCCCTTTCCTGTATGGAGTTATAGGTCCTGAAATAGCCGTCGTTCTCTTTCGTCAGCCGCTGTCGGATCGAGTCGATCGCCGCATTTACTTCATTGACGCGGGACAAGTCGTCAAGATACAGGTATGTATGGTTATAGCCGATATCGGGAAACGTTTTCCTCATAAAATTATCCGAAGTGTAAAATCCGTAGCTTACGGGAAAACCGAGCGCCTCCTGCTGTCCGATCTCTGCCGTCGCGCCGACGACCGCGGAAAAGTCGGTTCTGTTCGCCTTGCCGCTTCCGTCGTACCATATCAGCGAGAAATCTACTACGTCCCCGACTTTGCGGATAGTTTTTCCGGGATATGCGACAGCTATCACCTCTTCTCCCGAATAAAACCTTTCGGGATCGATCTCTCCGTCCGTTATATGATCCGCTGTTTTGGACAGGATCACGTCGTTGTAATAAGAGGTGATCGTGGTCGAGGAAAAAACGTCGGAGTCTTCAAATCCGAATTCGGCTTTTGCCTGCGCGTATTCCTTGCCCTCGCCGAAAACGTCGGTCAGGCTGCCGTCCCGCTCCCTCACCAAGGGGTGACTGCCGCTTGACGCGGTCAGCGAAAGACCTCCGACGGCTTCCAACGTCTTAAGATCGTTTTCGGTCATACCGAAGAAGCAGTTTGTATGCGCCATCAATTCGCCCGTATAAGAGGTGTCGTAAGCGTAAACGGCGATATCGTAGCTGCTGCTGTTATTCAGAAAGGAAGCAAATTCGACCACATTCGCGAAAAAGCCGCCTAATACAAGTATTATAGCGGCGGCTGCCGCTGTTTCGGAAAAGGACGGATCGAAGATAAAGCTTTTTACTCCTATGAGAAGCGGCGCGCTCGATATGGGAAGCTTCCTTGCCGAGGCAGTGCGGACAGGCTTTTTTATTTTTCCCCTATACAGCGCAAGAGCCGCAAAAAAAGAAACGGAAAGAGCGGAGACCGCAGCGCAGACCAAATACGGAACGAACGTAAAGCCGTTAAAGGACATGCCCGTTTTTTCAATAAAAATATCGGACAAGGGTAATGCCGCAAGCCCCGCGACCGCGCCCGATAACGACAAGACCGCGTTCATGGGCAGCAGCACGGTCAAAAAGTGCCTAAAGGTAAATCCGTAATACGGGAACAGCTCACCGTTCCTTTTCAGGCACCGTATCAGCAGCAGGGTTATCCCGCAAAGCGCCGTTACCGCCGCAGCAACGCCAAGACCCGATACCGCAAAAACAACGGTCACGTTTTTATAATAAATTACCGTGTCCTTAAAGGCGGACTTCATATAAGACATATAGTCGATATATGCGCAGACCGAAGCCGAAACAAAAAAGAGCGCAAAGAACACAACGGCATACAAAAGCGCCACCGCGGCGCTTCTTGCCTTGTGCTTCGATATAAGTCTGAACGAAAGCAATAATAAAATTTTCATGCCATACCATCCTTGATATGCAGAGTTCGGTCGGTGTATTTCATTACATCGCTGTCGTGCGTCGCAATTATAACGGTTTGATTCGTTTCCCTCGATATTTTTAAGATAGTTTCCATGACCGCCGCCGACGTTTCCGAATCCAAATTTCCTGTCGGCTCGTCGCAAAGCAGAACGGCAGGCTTATTTATGAGCGCCCTCGCTATCGCCGCTCTCTGAAGCTCTCCGCCCGAAATTTCATTGGGGTACCGAAGCAGGAGCCCGTCTATTCCCAAGGAAGCCGTAAGCAGCTCGAATCGCTCTTTGTCGTATTTTTTTGAAGCTATTAGGGCGGGAAGCGTGATATTTTCCTTAACGGTCAGCTCGGAGATAAGCCGATAATTTTGAAACACAAAGCCGATGCGCTTGTTTCTGAACGAGAGAAGCTGTTTTTCGTTCAGCTCCGTAATATTCGTCCCGTTATACTCCACATTTCCGCTGTCGGGGCGGTGGACGGCTCCGATGATATTTAAAAGAGTGGATTTTCCCGCTCCGCTTTTTCCCGTGACGGCGATCGCCTCGCCGTCGCCGATCTCGAACGAAAGTCCGTTAAGAGCGGTAACGCGGTTTGCTCCTTGACCGTATGTTTTTACAATATTACTTATCTTTATCATACTGCCACCTTTTACGGATAAATTTTTTTATTTTTGCGGCTGCCGCGAACCCGAGCCATGAGCCGATATATATTTCCGCGAAGCTTACGGGATCGAAATATGTCGGCGACACGATATTGGAAACAAGCAGAAGAAAGAAAACAATGTTCAGCGGCACAAACAATACCGTGTTTTTGAGCATAAGCTTTTTTAAGGTCGTTTCGGATACAAGTGCCGAATAAAAAGAAGACGCGGAGTAAAAAAACAGGTTAAAAAGCAATACCGCCGCGTATTTAAAAGGCTTTGAATATCTTTGAAGAAAAAAGCTGCGCCCGATACCGTAAACAGGGTGCTTCGGATACATGGTTATTTCCGTGATATTAAAGGATATCAGGATCACAAAGCCTCCCAACACGACCGCAAGAGTTATCAGCTCGTACCATTTGCGTTTCCGCCCCGCAATATTTACCGCAAGGACCGTAACGGCAATAAAAAAAGCAATAATGATCGGAACGAGCCTGTCGTAGGTGATATATTCTGCTGATGTGAACATATTTATCTCCGTTATCTGAGTCTGTGTAAAATGTTGTCTTATATTGCTCCCCTAACTACCTCGTTATTTTTTGAAAGATAACAAGATAGTTAGGTAGCAATAAAACCAATCTGCGATTATTCTTAAAAGCACATCAACACAAATCAACTATTTAATTTTAAAATTGCCATCAGATATAGAGCCGCATACAAAATAACAGTCAATATCATAAGCTGTATCGGAGTACTTTTGCGCCGACCATTTGTATTTACCGCTTGTTGAACATTCTTCCCATGTGAAACCACCGCCCACTCTGTTGGAAGTACATATTATTCTTTCACCAACTTGCTCATACAATAAAAAAGGGTTATGTTTTAACGTAACATATAAGTTCTGAGTAATATCGGATTCCAATTTGGTTGCTACAAATCCGATATTTGAGTATTTGTGTTCATGTGCCAAACTTGTATGCTCTGTATCATCAGTAAGCTTAGGGTAAAATCTGAATTGCTCTGATTCAACCTCGGCGCTAAGAGCAGAAGCGGCAACTGCCGTTACTGACATAATACACACGATAACAAAAGCGGTTGTCAATGCTAACATAAATTTTCTCATTGCAATAAATTCCTTTCATAATTGTAATTATTATTTTTATATAATTGAATTATTGTAACATCCTGCGCACAAATGTCAACGATAATCCAAAATATACTTTCGAGTTTACTATAAAAATATCACAAAATAAACCAAAAGTCAACCTAAAATAGCCTGCATATTCAATTTTAGCAACAAACGACATATTTGTTATATTTTTTTACTAATTAAAAATAAAAAGCAAGATTTTTTGTTGGTGACAGAAGTTAAGGAATTTTACCGATTAACGGTAGAAATATCTGTCTCTCACTTGACATACCGTTGCTTTTATGATAAAATTAACTCGAAAAATCCTTGATATTTGCAAAAATAAGATATAAATAAGTTTATCTAACTATATATGTTATTGGGAGCGGGCAAAATGAAAGAAAAGACGGTATTTTGGCTATTTTCCCTTATATTCGTATCCGCCTGCGTCATTGTCCTGCTGGTTAACGATATTACAAGAAGGTCCGACGAGGTCTATGTAAAGGAGATAACCGCCGCGGAGGAAACGCTCGGGGTCTCGGCGGCTGCCGAGGAAAAAGCGCCGAGCGGCGAAACGCCCGAGCTGATAAATATAAATACCGCCACGGCGGAGGAGCTGACCGCTCTCCCCGGTATCGGCAGGACCATCGCCGACAGGATAGTCGAGTACAGAGAGAAAAACGGAGGCTTCGACAGCACGGACGAGCTGACCAAGGTAAACGGCATCGGCGAAAGCAAGCTTGAAGCCGTGAGGGATATGATCACCGTATAGAATAAAAATCAAAGGGGCTGTAAAAAAACTATCTCAAAACTTTAAAAAATTGATAATTATCAATTGTCAATTGTCAATTATTACAAAAAAACGACCCGCTTTCGACAGGTCGTTTTTTACATCCCATTTTTCGTCATGACTATAATAATTGTCAATTATCATTTTTTGAAGCTTTGGGATAGTTTTTTTACAACACCTTTTACAGCTATGCCTTTTTAAGCAGCTTCTCAAACATATCCACGGGCACGGGTCTCGAGTACAGGAAGCCCTGCGCCGAGTTGCAGCCGCAGTCGCTTAAAAATTCCGCCTGCTCCCGCGTTTCAACGCCCTCGGCTATGAGCTCGAGCCCGATATCCTTTGACATTGAGATCGTATGGGAAATGATCTTCTGCCCTCTTTCCGATTCCATGGACTTGGAGAAAAACATACGGTCTATTTTGATCACGTCAAAGGGGGTGCTTCTTAAGGTGTTCAAGGAGGAATATCCCGAGCCGAAGTCGTCCATCAGCAGCTTGAAGCCGTTTTCTTTGGCAAGCTGTATCATTTCGTTGGCGTTTATGTTGTCGGCGGTCTCGGTTATTTCAAGCTCTAATAGGTGACGGGGGATATTATATTTTTTTATAAGACCGTCGAGCTTGTCGATAAATTTAGAGTCGGCAAGGTGCACTCTCGAAACGTTTACCGAAATGGGAATGGGAGGATAGCCCTCGTTGATCCACTCTCTGATCTGCTTGCAGGCACATTCCCATATGTATTCGTCTATTTTTACCACAAAACCGTTTTTCTCGAACACGGGTATAAATTCGTTGGGAGGTATAATGCCGACCTCGGGGTCGATCCACCTTATAAGCGCCTCCGCGCCTATGACCGAGGAATCGGGAATGTTATACTTGGGCTGGAGATACATAACAAACTCGCCGTTTTTGAGCGCCGACCTCATTTTATCCTCAATGGTGCGTTTGCTCTTCATGCTGTTCTTGATATCCTGGTTGTAAAAACCGATATTTTCAAGAGCGTTGCCCTTTATCGAGGCTCTCGCCATACCCGCTCCGTCGCCCATTATCCGCGTGGAGATGCCTCGGTCGGTCACCAAATAAACTCCGAATGCAAAGCTGTATTTTATTTCCTTATAATCGCTCAAAGCGGCTTCAAGCCCGCGTATAAAGCTGTAAATATCCGAAAGCTCCTCATAGGTCATAACTATCATGTATACGTCCGCGCTGAGCCGCGAAAACAGCATATTGTTACAGCAATATATTTCCAAAACATCGTTGAAATGAGCCAAAAGCTCGTTTCCCAAGGCTTCTCCGTATCGGTCGTTGATAAACTTAAAGCCGATAACGTCAAACTGAACGACGGCGTATTTATGGTCGGTATCCTCGCGTATGCGCTTTGACATAAGATCGGCGAAGATAGAGGGCTTTTTGTCGTTGGTATAGAGGTTGATGATATTGCGGCTTTTTATTTCGTTCTCGTTCATTTTGTGAATGGTGCCCGTAATGATGGGGCGGGAGGAATAATCCACAAATTTCGGGAATATTTCGATCTCATACCATTCCTTTGCGCCGTCGGGAGCTCTTAAGCGAAACTGCGTCCTTAAGAATCTGTCCGATCTGCTGACAGCGGAGCCGTTACGGAGCTTCTCCGCAAAAAGCCCGTATCTGTCCCTATCGTCCTCCGCTAATTTTCCCTCCTTTAAAACAGCGTCAACGGGATTATAGACCTCGGACATGGAAAATTCGGGCAGATGAGGGTTTTTCTCCAAATACCACCTGTTCGCTTCATAATCTATATAAAAATATACATATATTTCCTGGTCAAGCATCAGCTCCAGCATCTTTTCGCGGCAATCACTCATACTGTCATCTCCGTTTCGCTGTAATGTTCCTTTAAACAACACTGCTTTTATAAAATTTTATCATATTTTTTAACAATTGTCAAGTGTTTTTGTAAATTATAGCTAATTCATCTTGACTTTAAAACGGTATTATGATAAAATAAAAATAAATAAAAAAGAAAGGCGGTACGCGGAAATGAGAAAAATCACCTTGGGCAGCACGGGAATAACCACGCCTCAAAACGCTTTCGGAGCCTTGCCTCTCCAAAGGGACAGCATGGATATGTCGGTCAGAATACTGCAAAAGGCCTTTAACGGCGGGATCACCTTTTACGATACCGCAAGAGCGTATTCCGACAGCGAAGAAAAAATAGGGGCGGCGCTGTCCGACGTGCGCAAAAGTATTTTTATAGCCACCAAAACCATTGCGCAGAACGCCGAGGATATGAAGCGGCAGCTCGAGACCTCGCTTAAGACGTTAAAAACCGACTACATAGACATATATCAGTTTCACTGTGCGGGACAGTGCTACAAGCCCGAGGACGGAACGGGAATGTACGAGCTTATGGAGGAGTTCAAGCGCCAGGGCATGATACGCCATATCGGACTGACCGCGCACAAGATAGGCGTTGCTGAGGAGTGTATAGAATCGGGCTTATACGAGACCCTCCAATTTCCGTTCAGCTATCTGTCCTCGGAAAGAGAGCTGGCGCTGGCGGACAGGTGCCGCGAACACAATATGGGCTTTATCGCCATGAAAGCGCTTGGCGGCGGCATTATCACCAATTCGCGCGTCGCCTGCGCTTTTATCGGACAATACGACAACGTGCTGCCGATATGGGGCGTACAGAGGGAAAACGAGCTTGAACAGTGGCTTTCCTATATGGATAACACCCCCGTTATGACAGAGGAGATAAAGGAAGAGATCGAAAGGGATAAGCGGGAGCTGGGCGGAAGCTTTTGCAGAGGCTGCGGTTACTGTATGCCCTGCCCGATGGGTATACAGATAAACAACTGCGCGAGAATGTCGCTCATGCTTCGCAGAGCGCCCTCGGAGAACTGGCTTTCCGAAACCTGGCAAAACAATATGAAGCAGATCGAGAGCTGTCTTGACTGCGGACAATGCAAGTCGAAATGCCCTTACGAGCTGAACACGCCCGAGCTGCTTAAGGCAAACTACGAGGACTATCGGAGAGTGCTTAACGGAGATTGGGGGTCGGTATGAACCGAAAAAGGAAGCAAATCATTGAAAGCAGCGAGGTGTCGTGGGTGCGTGAGGCTGTTCTGAACGGCTTTACTCAGAAAATAATGCTTGACGGAAAAAAGAAAACCAATCCCGCCGTTATCTGCCTGCACGGCGGTCCCGGGTCTCCGATACCCTTTTCCGTGGGGTGCAGGGGCTTGTTTCCCGAGATCACAGAAAGGCTGACCTTGGTTTGCTGGGATCAGCTCGGCTGCGGCGCAAACGACCGCATTATCGACGATTCCTTTAAAATAGCGGATTTCGTTCGTATGACGGAGGATCTGGTTCGGGAGGTTCGGAAGCTTTTGCCGTGCAGCGGGCTTTATCTTTTGGGAATGTCGTGGGGAAGCGTGCTTGCCGCGCTGACCGCCGCAGGCGGAAGGGCTGAGGTGGACGGCGTGGCGACCTACGGTCAAGTGCTTTGCAATATGACCTATAACGACGAGGTCTACGCGGCTTTGGAAAACTCCAAAATGCCCGATGGCGAAAAGAAAAAGCTCGAAGAGCTGAAAAAAACCGTCAGCACGGAAAACACGGTAAAAATAATGGCTTACATAAGAAAGTATACCGAGGGATATAACTGTAAATCGGGGGAAAAGGCGCCTGTGGGCAAAATGCTTTTAGGCGTTCTCAACAGCCCCGATTACCGATTTAAGGATTTTAAGGCGGTAATGCTTAACGGCTACAAGAAAAACAGCTCCCTTATAAAGGAGCTGTTGGAGCTTGATCTGCGAGACACGCTGTCGGGTATCGATATCCCTTATAAAATAATACAGGGCGATACGGATATAGTCACCTCCACAAGGGCGATAGAGGAATTCCTCGGGGAATGTCCCAACGAAAACCTTAAGCTTGTAAAAATAAAAAACAGCGGTCATATGCCGGGGACGGAGGCTATGGAGAAAATTATCGGGGAGCTTGAGGAAATGACGCGTATAAGAACCCGTTAAGAAAGACTTACCCCCGTAACGAAGGTGCTTTTCCAATAATCGGAGCTTATATCCGCAATTTTTACCGTTTGTCCCGGCATAGGCGAATATATCATTTGACCCTCGCCTATATAGATACCCCCGAAATCGGGGTTTCCGCTGTCGGCAGTGCAGAAAAACGCCAAATCGCCGCTTTTCAGCTCGTCGTAGCCGATATGGGTGCCCATGGCGGCTTGATCCTGCGTAAGGCGCGGACAGGTTATAAAGCCGTTTTCACGCAGAACGTAATAAATAAAGCCCGAATTGTCGAAGCCGTCCGCAGGGGAGGCGCCGTTTTCGGCGAAAGGGATGCCTATAAGTGTCTCCGCCGTTTGTACTACCTGGTTTTCCGTATCTATGGGATCGCTTTCGTCGGTTTCCTCGGTGGCTTCCGTAATTATTGCGGTTTCCGTTCTCGTCTCCGTTTCGGAGGCGGCGTCCGTTTTTTCGGCGGCAGGCTCGGTCTCTTTCGTCTCGGAGCCGTCCGTCTCCGACACGTCGCTTATGATATCGCTGTTCTGCGTGTTATCGGTTTCTTCGCCCGTACCGCCGCAGGCGGTCAGCATAAACGCGAGACCTAACAGCAGCGCAATGAAACGCGTTGTCTTTTTCATAATTTATTTTCATTCCTTTATATTTCCGTTTATACTCACAAGATTTATTATATATCCATAATATGTATTTTACTTGTAAAAACAAAAAAAGTCAAGCGAAATTGCTTTTATTTTGCGTTTTTAACAAATGAGGGACTGCAAAGGCAGTCCCTTTTGTTATTTTTTTGCCAAATTTTGTAAAATCTCGGGTAATACGGAAGTTTTCTAAACGGTAAGCCTGCCGTTGCTTCCGATCTCCAGCAGCAGTATCTGTTCCTCCTCGCCCGTGTCGGCGTTAATATAGACCAAAAGCTGTCTTCCCTCGCTGTCCGCACAGTAAAATTCGTAGCAGTAGCGCTCGTTCAGACCGTCGGAGGGGATAACGCAAAGATTTTTTTCAAAAACGGTAAGCCCTTTTGAAAGTCTGCTCTCGGCTTCCTCCTCGGTCAGGGCGGGCTCCCCCAATTTGCGTGAGGTGTGATTTGTGATATAGCCTCTGGCGTCAAAGCTCATGATCTCGCCGTTGTCGAGTGCCACACCGACCTTTATAAGATCGGTGTACAGTATCACGTCGTTTTGTTCGCCTGCGAAATTATAGATACAAACGCCGTTGTTTATTTCGTAATAGGTCTCCTCCACCTCGCTTATACCCAACATATCAAGATACTTTTTCGCTCTTTTCAGCGCGTCGGAGGCGCCGAGCTGCGGGTTTTCCACGGGGCGGTACTTCAGCATATAGCTGAAAAAGCCGCCCTGCTTTGTCACGGAGACCGTGGTGTTTTCGTTCTCGAAAACATAGGAGGGCATTTTTCCGCCTTCCTCCCCTGTTACCGAAAGCTCGTCCTCTCCGCTGGCGGAGTACGCCTTACGCATCGCCTGCTCCTGCGTCACCTCGCTTTGTCCCTTAAGCATGAGCGGGCTTCGTTCAAGAATGTGATCGGAAAAGGGACCGTCGTATATCAAGGTGGGGTAATTTGAAAAGCCCTCCTCAAAATCGGTAAAGCCCTCGGTGACGTTTTGGACGCCGCTGCCGTTTGCCGCCCCCGAAAGGTCGTAAAGCGTCAGGTCTCCGTCCTCTATCCTTTGTTCCACCTGCCACATTTTTCCGCTTAGGTCGTCGGCGTAGCCGTAGAGGGTCCTCAAATTGTTTTTTTCCTCGTCTGTAAGCGTTTCTCCCTGTCCGAATTTCTTTGAGAGGCTTTGGCTGTAGTTGCCCACCTGGGACAGGAATTTATAGGTCTGCTCCAGCTTTAATTCGTCCATGGGAAGCTGCGACAGGGCAGCCTTGGCGTTTGCCGCTTCGCTCCACAGCTTTCCCGAAAGCCGGTTCATCATGGCGGGAGAGTTTGTGTACAAGCCCTTATTGAGAGTTGTTTTTATATTTTCAAGACTCAGCGACAGGTCCTCCACCGCTCTCATATAGGTATTCTGCATACGAAGCTGCGAGCTGCCCGCTTTTCCTCTCTGCTCCAGCACCATAAGTCCGAACGCCAATATCAGGGCGGCGGAAAAGCTTACGATCCTTACAAAGCAGCGTTTTGTCATTGTTATGGTATTTCTTTTCATTTTCCTAAAAATCCTTTCCGGGTATTTGCAGTATTTCCAAATACAAAGACAGACAAATGAACAGGAGTATTTGGAAACAGTGCTTAGAGTGTATTGGTGGGTTTGGAATTATTTTTCGATAAATTTTCAAAAATATACTATTCCAAAATAAGGGGATTTGTGGTATAATAAACATACTATATGTTATACAAACGAAAGGGTCATACAGCAAATAATGATATATTTGGACAACGCCGCCACGACAAAGCCCTGCGGGGAAGCGACCGAGGCGGTTTTAGCGTGCGCGGCGGGCTGCTTCGGAAATCCGTCCTCGCTTCATCATATGGGAGTAAGAGCGGAGGAGCTGGTCAATTCCGCCAAGACCTCCATCCTAAAACGGTTAGGCAGGGAGGGGGATATCTTTTTCACCTCGGGAGCGACGGAAAGCAATAACCTCGCTCTTTTCGGAACGGCGGAGGCTTTGAAAAGACGCGGGAGCAGGATCGTCACAACGGCGATAGAGCACCCCAGCGTGAGCGAGCCCATAAAAAAGCTTTCGGAAAGGGGCTTTGAGGTAATTTCGCTTAAGCCCCGCGATTTCGGGGAGCTTGAGGAGGCGGCAATCGAAGCGGTGGACGAAAAAACCGTTTTGGTCTCGGTCATGGCGGTGAATAACGAGACGGGCTTTGTTATCGATACCAAAAGAGTCTATGAGGGTGTAAAAAGAAAAAATCCCGGCTGTACCGTACATACAGACGGCGTGCAGGGCTTTTGCAAGGTCCCTCTGTACGGCGATACGATCAGTCTTTCGGGGCACAAGCTGCACGCGCTTAAGGGTATAGGCGCGCTGTATAAAAGCAAGGACGTACGCGCGCTTCCCTTAGTGTACGGCGGAGGTCAGCAAAAGGGAATGCGTTCGGGCACCGAGCCCGTGGAGCTGATAGCCTCGCTGAAAGCCGCCGTGGAGGCATATCCCGATAACGTCACAAAATTTTCGGAATTGCGTCACAGACTTGCGGAACATTTGAAGCGGCTGGATCGTGTTATAATAAACAGCCCCGAAAACGGTATAAGCAATATACTGAATTTCTCGGTCTTGGGAGTAAGAAGCGAGATAATGCTGCATTTTCTCGAGGAAAGGGAGATATACGTTTCAAGCGGCTCCGCCTGCTCCAAGGGAAAGCTCAGCCCCGTTCTTGACGCTTTCGGGTTCTCAAGGGAAAGAGCGGACAGCGCGATAAGAGTAAGCTTTTGCAGGGATAACACAGAAGCGGAGACCGACCTGCTGGCGGAAGCTTTAGAGGCGGGTATAAAAAGATTTCGGCGATGAATCGGAGAGGAAAGGAACGGTCAAAAAATGGAAGTTATTATGGCAAAATACGGCGAAATTGCTCTAAAGGGCTTAAACAGGAGCAATTTCGAGGATATGCTGGTCAAAAACATAAAAAGAAGACTGGATAAGCTCGGAAAATTCGAGGTCACCCGCCGACAGTCAACCATATACGTTCAGCCGCTCGAGGATAGCTGCGATCTGGATATGGCGGTAAAAAAGGTGAGCCATATTTTCGGGATCGCCGCCGTTCAGCGGTCGGCGGTATTCAAAAAGGATATTAAAGAGATCGTCGAGCAGTCGGTGCCCTATTTAAAGGACGTTCTGGAAAAGGCGAAAAGCTTTAAGGTAGAGGCTAAGCGCTCAGATAAAAGCTTTCCCCTTACCAGTCCGCAGATACAGCAGGAGCTGGGCGGCGCTCTGTCGGACGCTTATCCCCACCTGATAACCGATGTTCACAGTCCCGATGTAACGGTGCTGGTAGAGATCAGAGACAAGGGAGCCTACGTCAACGCGGAAAAAATACCCGCCGTGGGCGGAATGCCCGTAGGAAGCAACGGAAACGCGCTCCTGCTGCTGTCGGGCGGGATAGACAGTCCCGTCGCCGCCTATATGATGGCGAAAAGAGGCTTAAGAGTGGACGCTATACATTTTCAAAGCCCGCCCTACACCTCCGAAAGAGCTCTTATGAAGGTGGAAACGCTTTGCGAAAGGCTTACCGAGTACTGCGGCAGCATACGCTTCTACTGCGTTCCCTTTACCGAGATACAGGAGGCGCTGCGCGATAACTGCAACGGTGATTACTTCACCGTTATTATGCGCAGGCTTATGCTTAAAATAGCCAACGTTATCTGCGAAAGGGGACACTGCGGCGCGCTTATTACGGGGGAAAGCGTGGGGCAGGTGGCAAGCCAGACCCTGGCGGCTATCGGCTGCACCGACAAGGCGGCGGAGTTTCCCGTTTTAAGACCTCTTGTGGGAATGGATAAGAAAGAAATAGTCGAGATCGCGAGAAGGATAGATACCTTTGAGACCTCTATTTTGCCTTACGAGGACTGCTGCACGGTATTTACCCCCAAGCACCCCAAGACCAAGCCGATTTTGGAGGACGTGCTTAAGGAGGAGGCGCGGTTCGATTTCGAGCCGCTGATAAAAAAGGCGATCGACGGGATAACCGTTAAGGATTTTAAGCTGTAAAAATCTCATGAATTATGAAAAAAAGCAGGTAATATATAGAATATGAGCGCAGAGATCAAAAGAGATATTGACAAACAGGCGGAAAATGTAGTACAATTACTAATAAGGCTCGGAAAAAAAGCAGCCTCCGCCGAAAGCTGCACGGGCGGGCTGGTTTCCGCCGCCATAACCTCGGTCAGCGGCTCCTCGGAGGTGTTCGAGATGGGCGTTTGCAGCTATGCCAACAGCATAAAGCGGGATAAGCTGGGCGTGCCCGAGGAGTATCTTGAAAAATACGGAGCCGTTTCGGAGCAAACGGCAAGGGCTATGGCGGAGGGGATCAAGAGGATCGCGGAAAGCGACTACGGCATCTCCGCCACGGGGATCGCGGGACCCACGGGCGGAACTGCGGAAAAGCCCGTGGGGACGGTATGGATCGGCGTTTGCGGGAAAGGCTCCTCAAAGGCGGAGCGCTTTTCGTTCACTGCCGCGGGCTGCCCCGAGGATACGACCGAGCGGGAATATATAAGGTCTCAGGCGGTCCTTGCCGCGCTGAGGCTTCTGGAAAAGGAAATTTTGGGCGAGAACGGAAATATTGAATAATCGGCATTTTTGTAAGGCAAAAGAAATATTACAAAAAGGAAAGTGATTAAAATGGTCAATTATACAGTAAGACCGCCCGCCGCAAGAAGCAAGGGAAAACAGGAGAGCTTTTTCAAGCGCTTGCTCATATCGGTGGTCCCTTATAAGGGCGACGATATAGCAGAGATCGTAAGAAAGATAGTGTTTATCGGCGCCACGATCACCTTTGCGGTAACGGGAGGCGCGTTGATAAAGGACGTTTCGGAGGAAATGGTCCACAAATACGTAGTTGACGCTCAGATACAGGATATAAAGGACAAGGCAAGCGGCGGGAGCTTAAACCTTGCCGCGGAGGAGATAAGAGAGATAAAGAGCGAAAAGCCCTTTATAAGAGAAGAAATGATGAGCCTTTACGATATCAACAGCGATCTTATCGGCTGGATAAACGTAGGGGGCGAGGATAAGATAATCGATCTGCCCGTAGTTCAGACAAGCGACAACGACAAATATCTGAATGTGGATTTTTACGGCGCCAGCAGCAAATCGGGCACCATATTCGCCGATTACAGAAATACGTTCACAAGGGGTCTGCCTCAGGATTTTACCATACTCTACGGACATAACACCTATGCCTCCACCGCCTTTTCAAAGCTGGGCAGGTATTATTACGACAAGGACAATCCCGACCCCGCGGCGGATAAGACAATAAGCTTTTATCAAAAGCACCCCACGATAACCTTCGATACCCTGTCGAGGAAGTCGGTCTATAAGGTTTTCGCCGTTTGTCTCTTCAACACGGACGAACAGTACGGCGAGGTCTATAACTATCTCAGATACGGCGAGGCGTTCAAGGACAAGGACGATTTTAACGGCTATATTCTCGATATAATGGACAGGAGCTGTCTGCTTACCGACGTGGATATTACCTACGGAGACGAGATACTTTGCCTGTCCACCTGCGCCTTTCCAATAAACACCGAGCTTCGCAACTCCCGCTACGGTATTTTCGCCAGACGGGTAAGAGAGGGCGAAAGCGAGGAGGTAGACGTATCGAAGGCTGTAAGGACCTATTACTGGAAAGGCTGGGAGCAGTTGGAAAACGCGGGCATTTCAGCCGCAAAGCCTCGGAGGACATGGGACACGGGCAAGCTTTTAAGCTACGACGGCGAATAAATACAATATATAAAACCAAAGAAAGGTGAAGCAAATGGTAAATTATACGGTCAGACCCCCTGCCGCAAGGAGCAAGGGAAAGCAAAAAGGCGCTTTCACGCGCTTTCTGATGTCGATTTTTCCCGTAAAAGGGGACGAAGCGGCGGAGGTCATAAGAAAAATAGTTTTTATAGGGGCGGTCATTGCCTTTGTCATAACGGGAGGCTCGCTTATTAAGGACGTCTCCAGCGAGGTGGTCCAGAAATACGTGGTCGAGGGACAGATACAGGACATAAAGCAGCAGGCAAGCAGCGGAAACCTTAATCTTAACGAGGAGGAGATCAAGGAGATAAAGGAGGAAAAGCCCTATCTCCGCGAGGAGCTGATGAGCCTCTACGCCATAAACAACGACCTTGTGGGTTGGATAAACATAGGTGAGAACGACAGAATAATCGATTATCCCGTGGTCCAGTACACCGATAACGACAAGTATCTTACCACCGATTTTTACGGAAATTACAGCAAGTCGGGCACGATATTCGTTGACAACAGGAGCAAATTCTCGGAAAACGGCGACGCCACGGATTTTTTGGTGCTTTACGGTCACAACACTTATTCCTCGGTAGCTTTTTCAAAGCTCACAAGATATTATTATGACAAGGACAACACCGACCCCGGCGCAGACCTTACCCTAAGCTTTTATCAGAAGCACCCCACCGTAAACTTCGATACCCTGGCGGAGGAGGGCACTTATAAGGTGTTCGCCACATGCCTGTTCAACACGGAGGAGCAGTACGGCGAGGTATACAATTATCTGCGGAGAGGACAGCTTTTCCGGGACGCGGACGATTTCAACAATTATATACTCGATATAATGGACAGGAGCGTTTTATTCACCGATGTGGACCTGACCTACGGAGACGAGATAATTTGTCTTTCCACCTGTTATTTCCCTTTCGGTTCCGAATATGAAAACGTGCGCTGCGTTATCTTCGCAAGAAAGGTAAGAGAGGGAGAAAGCCCCGAGGTGGACACAAGCAAGGCTTATCGCAATTACTACTGGATGGGCTGGCAGCAGGCGGTGGACAGAAATATTTGCAGCGCCTACGCAAAAAGAGCTTGGGACACAAGCAAGCTGTTAAGCTATTAAGCAAGGGAGGAAGCTATCATGGCGGAGCATGTTAAGAAAAGCCAAAACGCGTTTGTAAGAATGTTTATACCCAACAAAAGCGACAGCGCGGGAGCTGTCGTAAGAAAAATAATCGTTATCCTGTGCCTTGTTGTGTTTATCGCCTGCGGGGTCTATATCCTTACGGATCTTTCATCGCAGAAGGCGGACGAGGATATGAACGAAAGCCTTGTGGATATGGTGGAAATGAACGCCTCGGGCACCTTTAAGATAGATCAGCAAAAGGTCGAGGAGATAAAAGAGGAGCAGCCCGATATTCTTGACAAATACGTTGACCTGTACGCGGAAAACAACGATATGGTAGGCTGGATAAAGGCGGGGCACTATATCAATTATCCCGTTATGATGCGCGAGGGACTGGAGAACACCGACTACTACCTTTACCGCAATTTCTACGGCGAGGACAGCAAGAGCGGCTCCATTTTCTGCGACAACCACGTTCCCATGGAGGAAGCCAACAATCTTGTTCTCTACGGTCACAATATGCAGTCGGGCGAATATTTCGCGCAGCTCACCCACTATTACCCTTATTCCTCGCACTATTACAGCGACAGCTTGGGCGGTTTCGATGAAAACGCTTTCCTTGACTACTACGCTCAGTACCCCACCATTCAGTTCGACACTCTTTACGAGGAGGGTACATATAAGGTGTTTGCGGGAATTTTCATCAACACCGAGGATAAGGACGGCTATCCTTACCCCTATTACCGCAAGAGACAGTTCAAGAGCGAGTATGAATTTATGGACTTTATCGGCAATATAATGGACAGAAGCACGTTCTATACCGACGTTGACCTTGAATACGGCGATCAGATAATCACCCTGTCCACCTGCTACTACTACCCGATGGGCAAAAACGTGGACGCGCGGTTCGCCCTCTTCGCAAGAAAGGTACGCGAGGGAGAAAGCGCCGAGGTGGATACAAGCAAGGCTTATGTAAATCCCTCCCCGCTGTTTTTCGACACCTATTACGACAGGGGACTTGCCTACCCATGGAAAGGGCGCAGCTGGGACGTTTCGCTCGTTAAGGATTTCGACAAATACAGCGATAAGGTGGACAGTCTTGACAACTTAGAGCCGGGAGAGGCTGTCGTTACTTCCGCCGCGGAATAATTTCTATTTTTACAAAGAAAGGCGAATAAAATGCCGAATTTTGAACCGGTAAACAAAAAAAACAAAAAGGTATACAAAAAACAGACCCTTGCCCAGTCGCTTTTTCCCTGCAAGGGCGATTCGACGGGCGAAATTATAAGAAAAATAGTTTTTCTTGCCGCAATTATTGTTTTAATAGCGGCTACCGTCTGCGTTATTTACTTCTACTTTATCCGTTCCGAAAATATAAATAAGGAGATGGAGGACGTAAAGAATATGCGCGGCGAAAGCAACGGCAGCGTTATCTCGATACCGATGCACATCACCGACAGCAGCGGGAACACCGAGGAGCAGCACGTTGAGATATTGCAGGAGTACGCGGAGCTTTACGAGAGAAACAACGATATGGTCGGCTGGATAGAGATGTACCCGTGGATAGGCTACCCCGTTTTACAGGCGGAGGACAACGAATTTTATCTCAAGCACAATTTTGACAAGCAGCCCACCGCCAACGGCACCATTTTCGCGGACTACGAGGTGCCGATAACCGCAGATTCCCACCCCGCCAACACCATAATTTACGGACATAATCTGATAACGAGAAATATGTTCGAGCCGCTGTCCTATTTCAGAACACAGGGCTTTGACTTTATAAAGGAAAATTACCGCTTGAATTACGATACGATATACAAGAAAAACGAATATCTTATTTTTGCGGTATTTTTGACCAACACCACCGAAAGCCTGGGTGAGGTGTTCAATTATCAAAGCTGCGTTACCTTTAACAGCAAAAGCGAATTTGACAGCTATGTTGCGGAATGTCTCGACAGGAGCTATTACTATACGGGGATCGACCTGGAATACGGGGACGAGCTTTTGACCCTTTCCACCTGCGATTTTTCGATGTTTTCCGATATGCGCCTTGTAGTGGTGGCAAGAAAGGTGAGAGACGACGAAAGCTCCATTCTCGACCCCGAGACCTTTATCGACAACAGAGGCAACGACGAAAACGGGAACGTTAAGCGCAAGATGTTCGACGCGTATTACAGATCCTACGGCAATCAATGGGCGGGAAGACAGTGGGATATCTCTTGGATAAAGGATTTTAACGGTTAAAGCAAGGGAAGCGCTGACAAGCTCTTTGTGAAAGGAAACGGAATGGGAAAAGGTTCACTGATCAAAATCACTATATCCTTGGTCATTGCCTTGGGGTATATATTCCTTTTCGGAAGCACCGAAAAAATACAGAGTATAAGCAATTCGAGGCTTGCGGAGGAAACGGCGGACACTGGCGAGCTTACGGAGCGGATTCCCGAGGAGACCCCTGCGGAGTCGGAGGAGACTGCCTCCGCGGCTGCGGTCAACGGTCCGCACGATATCACCTTTCCCGATTATTCCGATCTTGACGTGTCAAATCAAGCCAAGCCCTTTGAGCTGAACGGCGCGGTAACGGTTCCTGCGGGGTATACGGAAGCGCCCGTCAGCGCGGTGGTTTCCTCCGCCGAAACGGAGGCGACCGAAAAGGATCATATAGAGACCACTGCGGAGGAAACCTCCTCCGAGAGCGAAGCGGAGCAGGAGACCGAGGAGACCCCCGCCGATACAACAAGCGCGGTTCCCATGGAGTTCGAGGAGGGCGAGCCCGACAGCGTTTCTCAAGAGGAAACCGCTTCTCCCGACGTTTTCAGCATTGACGACAGCGGTTATGTTCCGCCCGAGACCACGACCGCCGAGGAGACGTCGGAGGAAACGTCCGAGGAGACGTCCGAAGAGACGTCCGAGGAAACAGCTCCGCCCGCCAATGTTTACGCGGGAGAGCTTACCGTCAGGTATACGGGAAGCGGAGGCAGCGTTACCGCCGACGCGGCGGATATATTGGCGCAGGTGGTAATGGGCGAGATAGGCGGAGGCTTTAACGAGGAAGCGATCAAGGCGCAGGCTGTGGCGGCTTACACCTACATAAAATATTACAACGAAAGCGGAAACGTGCCTTATGTGGCGGTAAGAACGCCTAACGACAAGGTAAAGGCATGCGTTAACGAGGTTTTGGGACAGGCGATATATTATGACGGAAGCTTGATACAGGCGGTTTACGGAGCGTCAACGGCAGGCTATACCGCCTCGGCGAAAAGCGTATGGGGGATAGAGTATCCTTATCTGCCAAGTCAGAAATGCGAGCTTGACGCGCTTTACGACCCCAACTACGGCGTTAAGACCTCTTTCACCTCCGAGGAGATAAGGAGCTATGTAAGGAACGCCACGGGTATCGACCTAAGCGGAGACCCGGGCACCTGGTTCGCCATAAAGGACTATGTGGACAGCGTTTACGTAGGCACGTTCAGCATAGGCGGACAGACCGAATATGTCAACAACAGCGGAAAGACCGTCAATATTACGGGGCGCGTTATGCGCGAGGACATAATGGATTTCAACCTCCGCTCGGCAAGCTTCGACGTTTCCTACAGCGCCGACAGCGATAAGTTCACCTTTACCACCTACGGATACGGTCACGGAGTGGGCTTAAGCCAGCACGGCGCAAACAATTTAGCTAATTTCTGGAATTACGATTACAGGGAGATATTGGGATTTTACTATCCAGGAACGGAAATAAGATAAAGGCGTCATAAAATGAAAGGGCAAATAAGTCAAGGATCGTGCCAAGAAGCGTGAATTGACCGAGCTTGCGGGAGGGGTTTGCACAGTGAAATCTCAACTTGGCTTAGGCTTATTAGCTGAAAGAAAATGTGTAAAATGAGACCCTGCCGTATAGGTGGGGTCTTTTTTAAGGAGTTAGCTTTGATGAAGGATTTAATCTTAAAGCTGCATATTATGTGATGTTTTCCTTTGCTCGGAAGCGAGGGCAGTGTGCGCTTCTGCGGGGGGCTTAGGTGTAACAGAGAGCAAGCTTTGGCTGACTAATTCTTAAAACTGCATATTATGTGATGTTCTCTTATACTCGGAAGCGAGAGCAGCGCGCCTCCCGCGGGGCTTAAGGTGACACCAAAGGAGG
>JAMPHV010000022.1 GCA_023663265.1 Bacteroides sp. | reverse complement strand
TGGTACGGCAGGATGCCGTAGGGAGCAAGCCCAAACCGCCGCAAGGATGCGGCGGAATCAAAGCTTGCTCTCTGTTACATTAAGCCCCGCGCGGGAGCGCACACTGCACTTGCTTCCGAGTTAAAGAGGATATTACATAATATGCAGTTTTAAGAATTAGTAAATCAGTGATTTTATGAAAATTAAGGCATTATCTTAAGCGCAGTCATAAAAACAGTATCTCTGATTTAGAAATTTAACTTTCGTTATAATAATCGACAATTTTTTGAAGCTTTAAGATAGTTTTTTTACAGCCCCTTTTTTACAGTCCCTTTTTATCTAATTATCCAGCCAACTCTTAGCCCTCTCGACAGCCCTTTTAAATCTTTCCTCATCCCTTACTCCGTTAAACCATTCCCAGCCGTGAGGGGCGGTCATAGCGTAATACATAAACCCTGTGCTATACTCAAAGATATTTAGGTTATTCATGATTATAGGCTCTCTTGTGCCGTCGGGCAGTTGGATAAGGTTTTCTCCCATGACCACCTTGATACCGCCGAGGATCAACTCATTTCCCGTTTCCAAAAGCGTATTGCCGGGAATATCGTACCATTTTTGAAACAAATCAAAGCTCCTGTCCAGGTACTCGTAGCCCTCCTCGGTATTGCCGCTGCCCATTAAGGAACAAGCCGCGAGAAAACAGGAATAAGCATAATGCCCAAGCCAAGCCCTCGGTACTTCTCCGCCCTCGCCCAACGTCTCGTAAATTTTCATATGCAATTTTGACTGCGCAGTCCTCTTTTCGGGAGCACACCAACAGCGGTTAGGACGGCTTACGCTGTGTACAAGCAGATTAAAGTTGTTTATATCGTGGCGCAGGCGGCTTTCGCCGTGCTTATCCTGCCGCCATAACTCTTCCTCCAAAACCTCCCCCGCAGCAACGCCGTAATCGGTAATTATCTCGGGCTTTTTCCGAACGCCCGACCTGTCCTCGAATATGTAAAGCTGTCCGTCCTCGTCTGCGGCATAAATATATTCTGCGCCCGCTCTGTATCCGTCGGTAAGACCAACAGCCTCATATTTGCGTATCATGCCGTCGGCAGCGGGCATGTAGCCCTCTCCCTCGCCCTCGTATTCCGCAAGCTCGAAAACGCACTGAAACATACGGGAATAATTGACAACCTTAACAATACCGATTTTGGGAGCAAAGTAATAGTCCTTTTTACCGCTCCTGTACCTCACATATTCGCCGTAGTCCCCTATATCAAGAGACAGCTTTATGCAGTTGTCGAAAATTCCCGCCTTGGTTTTCACGGTACCCGCATTTTCGCAGCATATATCGGTTTTGCAATAGTTCTGATACCAAGGCTCGGCGGTAATCGTTTCCTTATAGCCGTCCACCCACTTATCGTTCCAAATGCAGCCCGTGCCGTCGTTTAAAATGCTGTAAATATCATTATACAATATGGATTTTATCGGGTGAGATTCATTGCCGTTTGTAATGTTTTTCCACTCGAAGGACCAGCGAAAATCATCGGTGATAAAAATTTTTCCGCTCTCCCTGTTTACAACGTCGCGATTGAAAAAATTCCAGTGTCCCGTTTCTGTATAATTCAGATTGAATCTCGGGTCGGTGGCAAATATGCGCTCCATAACGGAACAGGCAGCTCTTGTATGAGCCTTTTCCACAGGCGTTTTTGCAAGCTCTCTTGCTCTTTTGATAGGATAGCTTACGTCAACCAATTCTTGGTCGATAAAATTGGGGCTTACCCTGCAATACTCGTTTCTGATTTGAGTGATCATATCCACCCAAGAATTGTCGTCGTACTTAACGCGCTCCATGCTGTCTACTCCGTACATCATGGCGGTTTTTCCGTCGCAGTATTCCACGGTAAAATACGTTTTCTGCTTTTTAAATTCGGGGTCAAAGCCTGCGGTATATTCCCACCTGTTGCCCTTATGCAAGGGGATCGGACCGCTGCCGCCCTTAATGTCATAGCCGCAAAGCAGTCTTGTTTCGGTAAAGCCGTTATACCGGCTTTCCGATTTGACGATACCAACGCCCTCCTTGTAATAGGTTTTTATCACTCTCTGATCGTGACAGCCGACCGTCCAAAGCTGACAGCTGTCAAAATCGCCGCAGGGCGTTGTTACGAAAACGCTGCCGCTTGTGTATTCAAGGGTGCTGCCGTCGGAGCCTATATACCTTTCACCGACATTAAGCCCCTTTGCTGTAAACATTCCGTCGCACGCCGTAGCGTAGTACAAAGTGTTGCCCATCACATTATCCGAAAAGAGATATCCTTTGTTGTACCACTTATTGTACCAAAGGCGAAGCGTTCCCTCTGTAATACGGTATTCCAACGCATTGGCTGTAATATGGTACTTGTTAGGATCAGTATCTTTAAACTTCTCGGCGCACATTTTCTCCGCTTCTATGACACCCTTTGCGTAAGAATAGTACAGATTTGAGGGCTCGGCAACAGACAGCAGCTTTTCGTAAGCCTCGAAGCCCTTGTCAGGTTGTTTTTCTCCAAAATAAATTTCTCCCAGCATATTCCACTGAGCTGCAAGCGCCTTTTTAAAGCCCGATTTTTCCAGCCTTGGGATCTGAGTGTTAAGGATAAATTCGATTTTTGTATCGCCGTACAGCTTATCGTCCTCTTTAAGGGTGACAAACTCCATTACCTCGTCGTTTCCGCCCTTTTCCGCAGCTTCTTGGATACGTTGGAACAGGGCGTCGTTCTTGTCCCCTGCTATCCACCACCAGCCGCGCATTAAAACGTCCGCCAAGGCGTGATATTTATCCATGCTTTCGGGCAGCTCCCCGACCTCCTTAAGCGTTTCTTTATACACTCTTTCAAAGCCGTTTTTGCTGTTTTTATACTGCCACTGCTTTAACTCCTCGACCTTTTTCATAACTCTTTGGACCAATGTGTCGTTATATTCCTCGTTCATTGCGCAAAGCTCCTTTCTTATCCGTTTTCTGCCCTCATGAAGCTGCCACTTTACCGTGCCTGCGGAAATCCCCATTTTTTCGGCTATCTCGTTTACGGATAGGTCCTCGAAATAATGGAGACGTATTATCCGCCTTACCCTTTCGGGCAGCCTTTCTATGCTTTCATGGAGCATTGTGTTTTCCTCGGACAGCTCGCATGTATTTTGGGGCGAGCCCTGTTCGGCGTCGGAGGCTATGACGTTTTCGGCGTCCTCAAGGCTGATAAAGCTCCGAAACCGCATTACCGTATTTTTGGCGCAGTTTTTGGCGATACGGCACACCCATGCGCCGTACTTGCTTGGATCGCGGAGCATATTCAGCTTTATCCAAGCGGTTATAAAAGCGTCCTGCGCCGAATCCTCCGCCAAATGCAGATTGTGCGTCACCGACGCGGCGGAAGCCACCGCCGCCTTTTCGTAGCGGGCTACCAGCGCTTCATAAGCGGCTTGTTCTCCCGCCAAGGTGAGCATTACCAGGGTTTCGTCGTTTTGACCGTGATACATAGATTCACTGTCCTTTCCGTCTTGTTTTGAAAGCTTTCAACATAATACAGACATACTTTTTAAGAAAAAGGTTGGGTAATTATTATAACAAAAAAGGGGCTGTAAAAAAACTATCCTAAAACTTTAAAAAATTGATAATTGATAATTGACAATTGATAATTGATAATTGTGGAGCGGCTTCGCCGCGTGATTTAAATTTACGTTTATGCATTATTTAACTGAGTTCATTATGATAATGCTATACTAACGTCAAGCTTATAAATTTGTACCGCAAAAATCAAAATTTGTCGGCAAAGCCGACACCTTAATTGTCAATTATCAATTGTCAATTGTCAATTACTATAAAAAAACGACCCGTTTTCGACGGATCGTTTTTTTACAGCCTCTTTTTTTACAGTCTTTTTTGATATGAAAGCTTAGCTTTCCGCTATGCTGGCAACGCTTGAGTGAATCTCCTCCACAACGGAGAATACCTCGTTAACGCTGTTACTTATATCGGAGGTGCTCTGGCTCATTTCGCTTACGGATTGCAGAGTAGCGTTGGCTGTATCGTTGGTGTCGGCTATGCGCTTGGCGATATTGCCCACGCTGCTGTTGATGCTTTCCAGGTTTCCGGAAATGGCGTTGGTGTGCTCCTCGGCACGCTTTACCGTTTCATCGGATTTTACCGCGAGGGTACGTATCTCATCGGCTACCACCGCGAAGCTCTTTCCTGCCGCGCCGATATTGGCTGCCTCGATAGAGGCGTTGATGGCGAGGATATTTGTTTGCTCCGCAATTGACTTGATGTCCTTAAGTATTTTATTGTAGCCGTGAATGCCGTTGCCGATGTTCTTGGCGGAATCGCAGATCTCGTCCACCGCGCGGTTGATGTCGGCAATATCCTTTTGCAGCGCTTCCATTTCTCCGACAATGGTATCGTTCTTTTCGCGGTTCTCGTCGGAATGCTCCGCGATAGGTCCGACCTTCTCCTGCAAAAGGTTCAGCTCCGACCGTATCTCCTGAACGGAGGCGGAAAGCTGGCTGTGCTCAAGCTCAACGTCTTCCTTGAGCTTATTGATATTTTCCTTTTCAAATACGGTGCAGTTGCTGGGAGTATTGTTGCCGATAAAAATCGAATACGCCATATGGCGGCAGGTCTTATAGCCGCAGGCGTGGCAGTCAACATGCCTCTCCACCTCGGTATACTTGCCCATGCTGTTGAATATCTCGTCCAGCTCGCTTTCGGTGGGCGGCGTGGTAACGACTCTGTTCTCGTAGGTCCTTAAGAAATCATCAAGGCGCAGAAGCTTGAACAGCTTCTTATGCATACGCTTGGCAAGACTGTGCCTGCTTGTCCACATCTTGGCGTTGGTCATAATATCGTAAGCGCTGAACGTGTTGAAATCCTTTCGTGAGCCTGCGCCCGAGTTGCAGCCGAACTCGCAGGACAGAACGTCGAATACCAAGGGCAGCTTGGTGGCGGGGGTCTTAAGGTAATCTTCAAGATCGTCGTAAACCTTGCCGGAGCCCTCGGAGGTCATTACGTTCATTTCGGGGACGTAAACCTTGAGACAGTCCTTAAGACCGCCGGGGAGAGGATAAAATGCGCCGTCAAAGCCTCTTGTGGCGGAAAACTCGAAATCGGAATAGCTTCCGTTTTCAAAATTTATGCCGTTGTTCTTAAAAAATTCGTCAAGCTTTCTGAATGTAACGTTATGGGAAATTATGCCCGTATTTAAAAATTCGTCGCTTTTGGCAAGACAAGGCGTGAGTCCCACAAGGATATCGTCGTTTTTCAGATATTTTCTTATGTATATCGCGGCGCAGAGCAAGGGGCTCTGAACGGGCGACAGCTTGGGGAGCAGATCGTTTTTATGCTTTTCGGCGTAATTTACTATTGCGGCGCAGGGCTGAGATATCACCTTTGTGCCGGGATGCTGCTTAAGATACTCCACATGCATATATGTACAGATATCCGCGCCGAAGGCGCCGTCATACACCTCGTGGACCCCGTTGGTTTTCAGCCACTTGAGTACATGACGCCAATATCCGTCAAAGGCGGATTTGATCGCGGGAGCAACTATAACGGAAACGTTTCCCGCCTTCATCAGATCCATCAAGGTGTCCAGATCGTCAACATAGTCTCTCGCACCGTGCGGACACGCTTTTACGCATTCTCCGCAGCGAATGCATTCGTCAAAGTTAACATGGACGGTATTGCCGTCCGAGCTGTTAGCCGACGGTACAGGACAGGCTCTTATGCAGGCGTTGCAGCCTATACATTTATTCGCATCAACAGTTACACGTGCCAAAGCTAATCCCTCCGTAAATATAAAGTGTATTTTTTGCTAATTTTTTTAACGTTACTTTGTATAAAACAACGAATTTTTTCTGTTTTAACAGTATTTTAGTTTATTATATCACAAATTTTTCGGAAATGCAATGGGATTTTTAAAAAGTTTGTAAAAGTTTTGGTTTTTTAGAGTTCTATGCCCTCCTCTCCCCTGTTGTCTATCCTTTTGGCGGAAATAACGAAAACCGTTACGAAATAGCAAAGCAGTATTATAAGCGCGGTAACGCCGACGCTGCCCCAAAGATTCACAAGGTCGATCTCTTGACCTGTCAGTATATCCTGCGCGACGTCTCTTAATGCAAAGGGGTGGAACTTATCCGCGCCGAAAGAGGTGAACAAAACGGAAAGTATCGCGCTGCCGCCGTAAAGAATGATCGTGGCAATGCCTGCCCGCGCGGTGCATAATCCCAAGGTGAAATACAAAGCCGCTATAAACCCGTCGTATACCGCCGCCGCCAGCGCCGCCAAAAGCAGCCGCGCCGTATCCGTTTCATATGCGCCGCTAAACGCTATCGCGGTGGTAAGACCGCTCACAAGCATACCGGCAAAGGCGAAGACCGCCGCCGCCGTGGGATACAGCAGAAATTTCGGCAGAACATACAGCCCCGCGGATAAGCCCGCGTTTTGAGGAATTATCATGGACCGTTTTTTGAGCTCTCCGCCCGCACTGTACATGGTAACTATCATAAAAATAAGCAGAAGCGTGTTGGTGAGATCGCCGAAAGCGCTTATAAGACCCAAAACGGCAAGGTTCTCGGTATCGAACAGCTCGAGCATATCCTCGTAATCCAAATTGCCGGACGAAAAGCCGTTAACGCTGACGTTCACATTCGCCTCGGGGTAATTTTCGCCGTACTCCGAATTGTCGGAGATCGCCGAGCCGAGACTGCTCATCATTGCGCCCGACAGCTTCATAAGCAGGGGGGAGGCTATGGCGAGCACCAGCGCCGCTATAATTATCCCGCCCATTTTAAACGAACGGGTAAAAAACATAAGCTCCTTTTTTATTCCGATTTTAAGCATCGCCGTTTACCACCTTTAAATAAATTTGCTCCAAGCCCTCGGTGACCGTTTTAAATTCTCTCGGCACGAGTGAATTTCGTTCAAAGCATTCCAGCAGCCGCTTCGTAAGCTCTTCCGTTTCGGCGGTGCGTATAACGAAGGTGCCCGTTTTCCCGTAAAAATCCACCTTATCCACCTGCGGCAGGATCTCCATCGCCTTTATCGCCGCAATACCCGCTTCCTCGGTTTTATACAGCTTTATCTCTATCTCGTTTCTAGCATAGCTCGATACGATATCGGAAATTTTTCCCTCCACCGCCATTCTTCCGTTTTTAAGTATCCCTATGCTGCCCGCCGCCTTTTCCACGTCGGATAAAATGTGAGTACACAGTATAATGGTGCAGCCCGTTTCCGACAGGACGCGGATAACGTTCATAATGTCGGCGCGTCCCTCGGGATCGAGGGCGGAGGTGGGCTCGTCCAGCACGAGCAGCTGCGGGTGGTCGAATATTATGGAGGCGATACCCAGACGCTGGTTCATACCGCGGGAATATCCCTTGATGCGTCTTTTCGCGCCCTCTCTCATTCCCGTTATCTCAAGCGCCTCATCGATCCGCTTGTTTATATCTCCCTCGTATTTGCAGCAGGCGGCGATATATTTCAAATACTCGTATCCGTTCATATATCCGAACAGCGAGGGCGTTTCGGGAAGATAGCCTATTTTTATTTTTTCCTCTTCGGAGCCGCTGCCGAGGATAACGTCTCCGCCGTCCTTTGGAATGACGTTGCAGAGAATATTCATGGTTGTGGTTTTGCCGCAGCCGTTTTTTCCGAGAAAGCCGTAGACCTCGCCGTCTTGTATGTCCATATAAAGACCGTCGAGGACCTTAAAGCTGCCGTAGCTTTTTTGTAAGTTGCGTATGGTAACCATTTGTTTTTCCTTCCTGTTAAACCCCGTTCATTAGTATTCGGTAATATATACTATGTAGAATTTTATCACAGTCGCGGTTTAAAGTCAATACCATTTACAGAAAATTACCTGCCGCTTTTTACGGTTACAGCGGCAGGTAAATAGGATTTACTTTATGCTTTACAAAACATCAAGCTCCTTTACAGTGAGACATTCGCGTTTTATCACTTGTAAATCTGTCTGTTCACTCCGATCACGCCTCCGACTGCTCCGAATACTATACAGACCGCAAGTCTGGCGAAAAAGCCCGCAGCCGTGACCGATCCGAAAATGACGCTTGCCGAAACGCATAGCAGGAACAGCGCGGAGCCGCATAAAACGCCTTGCTTTATGCCATGGCGCTGTTTTTTCCGTCCTAACGTATATCCCGCCGCCAAGCAGCCGAAGCCGAGAGAGAGCACGCCGAGGGCTCCGCATATCTCCACGGGAAGCTGCATGGCATAGACCGCCGCGGAACAGACGGCGGCGGCGATAAGGACCGATACCGCGCCTACCGCCGCGGAAACGGCAAAGGGACGGTAAATATGCTGCTTTAAGTTTTTCATGGGCGCGATTCCTTTCTTTGCGGAGCGGCGGCGTTGTAAAATAAAAAGACATTCCCCTAATACTATGCGGAATGTCCGAAAAAAATTACTTTGATTTTATTGCTCCCTCGCCGGATCAAGACTGCACCTCATCGTGAACGGTCCTGTTTTCCGCGATAGATGAGCGCAAAACGCGAAGTCTTGTTCTGTCGCTGCCTGTTTCGATAAGCACGGTGTCCTCCTTAACGGAAAGAACGCGCCCGATAATGCCGCCTGTGGTCACTACCTCGTCGGCTACCTGAAGATTGTCCAGCATTTCTCTCATCTTTTTGCTGCGCTTTTTCTCGGGGCGGATAAGCAGGAAGTAAAAGATCGCCACCATCAGCACGAGGGGGAGGAGCGTTGTAAGCAGGGTCACCAGGGTGTTTCCCTCGGGCGCCGCATCGGTGGTGTTTACCAGTAATCTTAAAAGCATTTTGTGTTATATCCTTTCTTTTTCCGTTTTTTGCTGATTTTATAGTCATACTATACTATACATTATACAGCCCGAAGAGTAAAAATGCAAGTGAAATTTTGATGTTTACATAAAAAAACGAAAAAAACGAAAAACCCCTTGATTTTTTAAAGCAAATGAGTTATAATATAATTTAACAATTTCCTAATAAATCAATTGGGCCTTTGATTACGGGAGCGGGAAGCCCTGCTCAAGGCGGTGCCGTGAACCATGTCAGGCGGGGAACCGAGCAGCATTAAGCGGATCTCCGACTGTGAGCAGGTAACCCGCCCCGTAATGAGAGGCTCAATATTCAATTAAAGGGAATGTTAGGAATTTAACAACTCTGATGAAAGGAACTCATCAAATGTATTTAGCGCTATACCGAAAATACCGTCCAAGTACCTTTGACGACGTTATTTCTCAGGAGCACATAACCACCACCCTAAAAAATCAGATAGCCGCGGGTCAGATAGCCCACGCTTATCTTTTTACGGGCACACGCGGCACGGGAAAGACCTCCTGCGCCAAAATAATGGCAAGGGCGGTAAACTGTCTTTCTCCCGTAAACGGGAACCCCTGCGGAGAATGTAAGGCGTGCAGGGCAACGGCGGAGGGCACCACCGATATCATCGAGATAGACGCGGCGTCAAACAACGGTGTGGACAGCATACGTCAGATACGCGATGAGGTGATATACGCCCCCATAGACTGTAAATATAAGGTATATATCATCGACGAGGTGCATATGCTTTCGGACTCGGCGTTCAACGCGCTTCTGAAGACGCTTGAGGAGCCCCCCGAGCATGTGATATTTATATTGGCGACCACCGAATACTATAAGGTGCCCGCCACCATTCTGTCGAGATGTCAGCAGTTTCTGTTTTCCAAGATCGATCCCGAGGAAGCGAAAAAGCGTCTGCTGGAGGTTGCGGAAAAGGAAAACATTACCTTGACGGAAAACGCCGCCGCGCTTATCGCCCGTCTTTCGGACGGCGCAATGCGCGACGCCTGGTCGCTTTTGGATCAATGCATTTCCTCCGACAGCAGGGTGGACGAGGAGGCGGTGCGGAAATGCAGCGGCATTGCCGACAGCGGCTATCTCTTCGCCTTTTCGGAGGCTGCCATAGAACGAAAGCCCGCCGCGGCTCTCAAGCTGTTGGACGACCTTATCGGAGCGGGAAAGGACCTGTGCCGCCTTATAGAGGAGCTGGCTCTTCATTACCGCAATCTTATGCTGACCAAAACCGTTGACGGCAGCTTTGCAAAGGGCACCGACGAGGAGCTTAAGCGATACGCGGAGCAGTGTCAAAGGCTGTCTCCCGATGAGATAATGCGCCAGGTGGACTTGGTGTCCGACAGCCTGGACAATATAAACCGAATGAAGCAGACGGGACAGGCGCGGCTCCTTACCGAGCAGCTTCTGATACGAATGTGCTCCCCGAGGCTCACCTCCGACGTCAAGGCGCTTGCGGCAAGGTTAGGCGCTTTGGAAAACCGATTGGACAGCTTACCCTTAAATATTCCGCCTCCCGAGCCGCCGCCCTATGAAAACGCGGCGTCCTTCGGCGCGCCGCCTCCGCCTTATGAGGAGCCCGAAGCGGTGTTTGAGGCTCCGCCCGACGCGGTCGGGATTACACGTGCCGCTCCCCCCGTACAAGAGGCGGAGACCGCGGAAGAAGAAAAACAGGAAAGCCCCGCGGGCGGAGAAGCCGAGGCAAGTGCGCCCAAAGCAAAACGAGCCGAGGAGAAAACCGATAAAGCCGACAAAGCCGACAATGAGGAGCCGCCGCTTCCCATACCCGAAAGCAACGTGGAGCTTCCCTCGGATATACAGCCGCTGGCACAGTGGAACGATATCGCTTCGCTTTTGCCCGCCGCTTCAAAAAACATTCTGAAAAGCGCCTCGGCGTATCTTTACGGCGGAAAAATATATGTGGACGCTCCACCCGCCGCTATGTCCATGCTTCAAAACGGCAGACGGGCGGTAAAGCTTCGCGACGCGGTCAAAACCGTTATGGGCGGAAGACTGGATATATTTACGCTTCCCGAAAGAAAGCGCGCAGAGGAGGAAAAGGCGGACCTTGTCGCCCCGTTCTTGGACAGAGCAAGAGAAATGGGGATAGAGGTCACAGTCAAGGACAGATAACACAAAATTTAAAAATTACACATCAAAAGGAGACAACACTATGAAAGCAAGATTACCCGCAGAATATCAGAACAGGGGCGCGGCAAATATGAATCAGATGATAAAGCAGGCGCAGAAAATGCAGGACGACATCGCGGCGGTTCAGGAAAAGCTCGACGAAACCGAATTTACCGTTTCCGCGGGCGGCGGCATGATAGAGCTCACCATGACGGGCGGCAAGGTCTTAAAATCCGTTAAGCTCGATCCCGACTGTATAGACAAGGAAAATCCCGAGGACCTTGAGGATATTATAATTGCGGGCGTTAACGCAATGCTCCAAAAGGTGGAGGAGGAATCCACCAAGGAAATGGAAAAGGTTACGGGCGGTCTCAATATGCCCGGCTTGTTCTGATATGGCGGAATACAGCCCTCTTCCCCTGCTTCTGGTCTCGGAGCAGCTCGCCAAGCTCCCCGGGATCGGAATGAAAAGCGCGGGGCGGCTCGCCTATCATATACTGAATATGCCGATAGAGCAGGTGGAGGAGTTTTCGGACACCATATTAAAGGCGCGCAGATCGGTAAATTTCTGCAAATGCTGTCAGAATTTCACGGAAATGGAGATATGCTCCCTTTGCTCGGACGAAAGGCGCGACGGAAAAACGATCTGCGTTGTGGAATCCCCTAAGGACGTTTCCGCTTTTGAAAGAGCGGGAGGGTACGACGGCGTTTACCACGTGCTGCACGGTCTTCTTTCCCCCGCGGACGGCGTCGCTCCCGACGATATCCGCATAAGGGAGCTTATGTCAAGATTGGGCGGAGACGTGGAGGAGGTCATAATGGCGACCAATCCCACCATCGAGGGGGAGACCACCGCCTCCTATATAAGCCGCCTTATAAAGCCTTTGGGAATAAAGGTCACAAGATTGGCGTACGGGCTTCCCGCGGGAAGCAGCCTCGAGTACGCGGACGAGGTGACCCTGCAGCGAGCTTTGGAAAACCGCAATGAATTTTGATTTAAAGTAAAAGAAAGGAGAAAGAAATGGCTAAAATTTACTCTGAACCCTCCCATACCTTTGGGGAATACCTGTTGGTGCCCGGATACAGCTCCGCTGAGTGTATCCCCGCGAACGTTTCTCTCAAAACTCCCGTGGTTAAATTCAAAAAGGGCGAAGCGCCCGCGATATCCATGAATATTCCCTTGGTCTCCGCAATAATGCAGTCGGTATCCGACGATAAAATGGCGGTGGCTCTTGCGAGAGAGGGCGGGATAAGCTTTATATACGGCTCTCAATCCGTTGAGGCGGAGGCGGAAATGGTAAAAAGAGTAAAGACCTACAAGGCGGGCTATGTTAAAAGCGACAGCAACCTTAGCCCCGAAATGACCTTGCAGGACGTTCTTGACCTAAAGGCGAAAACGGGGCACTCCACCATGCCCGTAACCGAGGACGGCACCGCCGACAGCAGATTGGTCGGCATAGTAACGGGCAGAGATTACCGCATTTCAAGAATGGCTACCGACGTAAAGGTAAAGGAGTTTATGACGCCCTTTGATAAGCTTGTGACCGCTCCCGAGGGCACCACCTTAAAGGAAGCCAACGACATAATATGGGACCACAAGCTCAATTCCCTCCCCATAATAGACGGAGAGGGCAGACTGCTTTATTTTGTTTTCCGCAAGGACTACGAGAATCATAAGAGCAACCAGAACGAGCTGCTGGATTCCGCCAAGCGCTATGTGGTAGGCGCGGGCATAAATACGAGAGACTACGCCGAGCGCGTGCCCGCTCTTGTTGAGGCGGGCGCGGACGTGCTTTGCATAGACAGCTCCGAGGGCTACTCCGACTGGCAGAAATTCACCATTGCCTGGATAAGAGAGCGTTACGGCGATACCGTAAAGGTAGGCGCGGGCAACGTGGTCAGCAAGGAGGGCTTCCGTTTTCTCGCCGACTGCGGCGCGGACTTTATAAAGGTGGGTATCGGCGGCGGCTCTATCTGTATCACAAGAGAGCAGAAGGGCATAGGCAGAGGACAGGCCACCGCGCTTATCGAGGTTTGTGAGGAAAGAGACAGATATTTTGAGGAAACGGGCGTATACATACCCGTATGCAGCGACGGCGGCATAGTTCACGATTATCATATCACCCTTGCCCTTGCCATGGGCGCGGATTTCATAATGCTGGGCAGATATTTCAGCCGCTTTGACGAATCCCCCACGGGCAAGATAATGCTGAACGGCACATATGTCAAAGAATACTGGGGCGAGGGCTCCAACCGCGCGAGAAACTGGCAGCGCTACGACATGGGCGGCGACAAGAAGCTGTCTTTCGAGGAGGGCGTTGACAGCTACGTGCCTTACGCGGGAAGCTTAAAGGACAACGTTACGCGCACCTTGGCAAAGGTCCGCTCCACCATGTGCAACTGCGGCTGTCTTTCCATTCCCGAATTACAGGAAAAAGCGGTGCTTACCTTAGTTTCCTCCACAAGCATCGTCGAGGGCGGCTCGCATGACGTTATTTTAAAGGACAGTCAGTCGAGAAATTAGAAAATATATTTGAAATTAAAACTAAAAACAGGGGCTGTTCCGAAACCAAAACAGCCCCCTGTTGTCGTTTATAAAAAAACCCCCAAAATATACCTCTATAAAACAGCGGAAAGGCAGACAAATGGAATACTTTTTAAATCTCGCACAAAACCTACCGGAATTTGTCCGCGCCGAAAAGGCGATGAAAAATCCTCTCAGACCCTCCTTGGTAACGGGTCTTGCGGGAATACACAAGGCGCATCTTTTATCGAGACTCGCCTACTGCGGCGAAGCGCCCGTGCTGGTTATTACGAAATCCGAGGCGGACGCCGCAAGGCTCACGGAGGATATCAACACCTTAAGCGGTAAAGAGACCGCCCTCCTGTTTCCCGCCAAGGATATGACATTGGGAGACGCGGAGGCGGTGTCGGGCGAGTACACAAGAAAACGGATAGAGGTTTTGTACCGCTTGTCCGAGGGAAGTCTCCCCATGGCGGTGTGCTCCCCCGATTCCGCTTTGCAGCTCACGCTGCCCGAGGCGCAGCTTAAAGCAAATTCGGTCGTATTGAAAAAGGGAGAGGAGCACGACCTTACCAAGCTCACCGAAAAGCTTATCGCGGCGGGATTTTCACGGTTTGACGCGGTAGAGGGGCGGGGTCAGCTTTCGGTAAGAGGCTCCATACTGGACGTCTTCCCGATAAACAGCGAAAAGCCCGTGAGGATAGAATTTTGGGGTGATGAAATAGACCAAATGGCGTATTTTGATACCGAAACTCAAAGGCGCACGGAGGATATCGGCGAAATAAGGATCGCCCCCAACACCGAGCTGCTTTGCGGCAGGGAGGAGCTGGCAGAGAAGATCGGCGGTCTGATATCGAGGCAAAAGGGGAAAAACGCGGACAAGGCGGTAAAAAAGCTGAAGCGGGATATCGACAGGCTGAAAAGCGGGCTTACCTTGATGGGAGACAAGTATTTCCCCTTGTGCTGCGAAAAGCCCGCAAGCATTTTCGATTACGTAAAGACGGCGATAGTCTGCGAAAATACGGGCTGCGCCGAAAACCTCCGCGCCGCCTGCGCCCAGCATACCGAGGAGCTGAAAGCTCTTTTCGAGGAGGGCACGCTTTGCAGAGGGCTCGATACGTACTGTCTTACCAAGGCGGAGTACGCCGAGCGGCTCAGCGAAAAGCTAAGGCTTTATCTGGACAATTTCATAAGAGGCGGAGGGACAGAGCTTGATCTGATCATTCCGATGCAGGCGAACTCCGTTTCGCTGTGGAGCGGCGAATACGGCGTTTTAAAGGAGCAGCTTAACGATTATCTGAGCAGCGGCTATGCGGCGGCGGTTTTCGCGGGCACCGAAAAGGCGGGAAAAACCCTTGCGGAGGACCTGTCCGACGACGGCATAAGCGCGGATTATTCCCCGAATTGCAGCAAGCCCGCAAAAAACAAGGTCGTTATACTGCCCGGAATGCTTTCGGCGGGCTTCGACTATCCCGACGCAAAATATGTATGCCTGTCCCACACGGCGGTGACCAGTATCAAGAAAGCTGCGCCCAAGAGAAAAAAAGCGGAAATAATAAACTCCCTCGACGAAATAGCGCCGGGGGACTTAGTGGTGCACAATACCTACGGGATAGGCGTTTTTGAGGGCGTGGAAAATATAAAGGACGGAGGGGTAAGCAAGGACTACATCAAAATAAAGTATGCGGGCACCGACGTGCTGTATGTGCCCGTCACTCAGCTCGATCTGATCTCCCGCTATATAGGAAGCGCGGACCTGACCTCCGTCAAGCTGTCCAAGCTGCACACCGACCAGTGGCAGAAGGCGAAAACCAAGGCAAAGGCGGCCGCAAAGGAAATGGCAGGGGAGCTGACCGAGCTGTACGCCAAACGGCTGAAAAGCAAGGGCTTCGCCTTTTCTCCCGACAGCAGGGAGCAGGAGGAGTTTGAAAACCGATTCAACTACGTGGAAACAGACGACCAGCTAAGGTGCGCCGCCGAAATAAAGTCGGATATGGAAAAAAGCTCGCCTATGGACAGACTGCTTTGCGGAGACGTGGGCTTCGGAAAGACCGAGGTAGCTTTAAGAGGAGCCTTTAAATGCATAAGCGACGGCAAGCAGTGCGCTCTGCTTTGCCCCACAACGGTGCTGGCGTGGCAGCATTATCAGACCGTTTTAAGACGAATGGAGGGCTATCCCGTAAGGGTGGCTCTGCTTTCCCGTTTTGTTACTCCCAAGGAACAGAAGCAGACGCTCGAAAATCTGAAAAAGGGGACGGTGGATATGGTAATAGGCACCCACCGCCTTGTTCAGAAGGACGTGGAATTTAAGGACTTGGGTCTTGTTATCATAGATGAGGAGCAGCGGTTCGGCGTCGCCCACAAGGAAAGATTTAAGGAAATGTTTTCGGGGGTGGATATCCTGACGCTGTCCGCCACGCCTATTCCCCGCACCCTGAATATGGCGATGACGGGGATAAGAGATATGAGCGTTATCGAAACGCCGCCGCAGGACAGGCAGCCCATAACCACTTATGTTATGGAGCACGATTGGGGGATAGTCGCCTCCGCCATAAACAAGGAGCTGCGCCGAAACGGACAGGTGTACTATATCCACAACCGCGTTGAAAGCATAGTGAACTGCGCCGCAAGGCTGCATGAGCTTGTGCCCGAGGCAGCCATAGGTATCGCTCACGGAAAAATGGAGGAGGACGAGCTGTTAGAGGTATGGAGCAGGCTTTTAAACGGCGAGATCAACCTGCTTGTATGCACCACGCTGATAGAAACGGGCGTAGACGTTCCCAACTGCAACACCTTGATAATAGAGGGCGCGGAGAATATGGGACTGGCTCAGCTTCATCAGCTCAGAGGACGCGTAGGGCGAACCAACAGGCGCGCCTTTGCGTATTTTACCTTTAAGCGGGGCAAGGTCCTCTCCGAGGTCGCCGCCAAAAGGCTCGAGGCCATAAGGGAGTTCACCAAATTCGGCAGCGGCTTCAGAATAGCCATGAGAGATCTGGAGATAAGAGGCGCGGGCTCTATTTTGGGGTCAAGCCAGTCGGGTCATCTTACGGCGGTGGGCTACGATATGTATTTAAAGCTTTTGGACGAGGCTGTAAAAGAGCAGGGGCTCGGCGAAAAGGAAGAAGCGGCAAAGCCGACAAAGGAATGCCTTGTGGACATAAAGATAAACGCTTATATCCCCGAGAGCTATATCCCAAGCTCCGCGCAGCGCATAACCTGTTACCGCAAGATCGCCTCCGTCAGAAACGAGCAGGATATGCTGGATATGACCGACGAGCTTATCGACCGCTACGGCGACGTGCCCAAGTCGGTTTACGGACTGATCCGCGTTGCGGTGCTGAGAAGCAAGGCGGAAAAGGCGGGAATCGACGAGGTAGTGCAGAGCGGGGAGTATTTGCTTTTCTATATGGAAAAGCCCGATCTTGAAATGATAGGGGCATGCAGCGACAGCATGAAAAACCGAATTTCCCTCAATATGACGGGCAGGCTCAACGTTAAGGTCAAAATAGACGAAAACAAGGGAGCGTTGGAATGTATGAGAGAGTTTTTGGAGAATTATTGCAGATAATAATGCGTTTTAACAGCAAACCCCCTTTTAATTTGCGGATAAAATCCGCAAATTAAAAGGGGGTTTGCTGTTAAATATTTAACGCGTATCACTCAAACCTAAACCAATCAAAATCAAAATCCGAGCCGGGCATAAACACAAAGCTCAGTTCGCTCACCTCTCCGCGGATCGGGTCGAGCTCGAAGGTCCTTTCGGTGTATTCGCCGCATTGCTCAAACTCCGCAAGCTGCGTTATCTGATTTCCGCCCTTGGGGGTATAGCGAAGCTGAACGGAATTTACGGGATTGGAGGTCCTGCCTCTTACGGTGATCTTGGTCACGCCCTCCGCGCCGAAATCAAGCTCCTTAAAGCCTATGACCACGTTGTTGCCGATACGCTCGACCCTGTTTTCGTTTATAACAAAATCGTCTCCGTAAACGCTGTCGTATTCCGCGCTTTGAAGCTTGGCTCTTGAACGGTCGAGCTTTTTAAACTCGAAGCCGCCGAAGATACAGTTTTTGGAAATGACGAAGGAGATAGAGGTTATGCCCTTTAACCGTTCGGGAAGCTCAAAGTCGGCGGGCATAAACCTGTCCCAGCCGTTGTTGGGCGCAAAGCTCAGAGTGTCAAGAAGCAGAGGCTTGGTATCCGCGTTGTCGGGATTCCCTTTCCAAAGCTGTATTTCCACAGCGTCCGCTCTTCCGTTCCCGACATAAAGGGTCAGTCTGTCGCTGCCGTAGCTGCCGAAATCTATGTTGTCAAAGCCGATGACGGTCCTTTCGTTTATGCGCGAGACGGCGCCCTTGTCCACCACGGAGGGGGTGAGGTTGGAGAAGGACCAAAGAGAAGCGGAAACAAAGCTGTAGGGATCGGTAAGCGCGTCTCCCAAGCCCTCGGCGGTAAAATACAGATCGCTGACGATCTCGGGGTGATTCTTTCCGTTGGAGCACATTGCCCTGAGAATGAAGCTGCCGTCTCCCCGAGCGGTTACCAAAGCTCTGCCGCCGTTGGGTACAAGCTCCGCAATTGGGCTGTCTATGCCGTTTTCTAAGATACACCTCCAGGTAATATCCTTGAAGCTTGCGTTTGAGGGCAGTATTGCCGCGCTTATCTCGGCGGAGGGAGCTTCCTTGCATAAAGCGGTCCTGTCTGCGGAAAGCTCTATCTTTCGGGCGGAAATGCTGTTGTCCTCGGGCTGGACGTAAACGGGGAAGCAGCTGTGAGGAGCGGAAACGCCCTCCTCTCTTTCACAGGGCGCCGCCGTCAGCACAAGCCTTGCGGTGGGGAGCCCCTCGGAGGATACCGCGATGTTGATGTCTCCGCTTTCAAATACAGACCCAACTATCGCAGTTATCATACCGCCAAACAGCCGCTTGCTGTTTCCCTTATAGCTGTCGTAATCGGTGGAGTCGCCGCTGTCCAAGCCGACCAACCTGCCCGCGCCGCTCACCTCGACCCTTATCCTGTTTCGGGCGTTGGCTACGGGCTCGCCCTTTTCGTCCACCGCGCCTATCCTCAAAAAGATAAGGTCGCGGCCGTCCGCCTTGAGGGAGGTTTTTTCGGGGGTTATGACCAGCTCCGCCGCTTCGCCGAAGGAAGCTTTTCTGTCAAATGCCGCCTCTGTTCCGTTTTCGTTATAGGCTCTCGCCACCAGCTCGCCCTTGGCGTATTTGAGCTTCCAGCTTCCGTAAAGCGTTTTTCCGTGCAGCAGATCGATATGCTGTCTGCCCAAGGATTCGCCGTTAAAGAACAGCTCCACATCCTCTAAGTTGGAATAGGTCCTTACCTCTATCTCCTGCCCCTCGTTAAAATCCCAGGCGGGAAGTATATGGACAAAGGGAGCAATGCTTCCGTCCGTCCATACGGCGCGGTAGAAGTAATAAGCCTCCTTGAACAAGCCCGCCGTGTCAACTATGCCGAAATAGGAGTTTTTGGTGCTGTAGGGCGTGGGCTCTCCGATATAGTCGAAGCCCGTCCATACGAACTGACCGCCGCAGAAATCGCTGTCCCTGTCCATGATCCACGCTTGGTCCATAGGTCTGCCCCAGCTTACGCAGCTGTTGCCCATATCGCTGCATTGCAGATCGTCGTGGGTAAGTATGTCGGCGGAGGCGGGGAGGTGATATATGCCTCTGGAGCGCACCGCGGAGGAGGTCTCGCTGCCGTAGATGAACCAGTCGGGGTGCTTTTGGTGGTGCTCCTCGTATAAATGCTCCGCGTAGTTGTATCCGCCCTGTTTTAAATAATCCGCGACTTTTTGGGCGTTTTCCCACGGCATATAGTTGGAGGCGATGGTGCATACGGCGTTGCCCTTGGGGTCGTGCTCCAATACCGCTTCTTTCAGCATTTTCGCCACCTCGAGCCCGCGCGGCGAGGCGTGAGTGTCCCCTATCTCGTTGCCTATGGACCACATAATCACGGCGGGGCTGTTTCTGTCGCGCCTTACCCATGCCTTTATATCGGTTTTGTACCATTCGGGGAAAAATCTTGCGTAATCAAATTCGGTCTTGGGGCTTTCCCACATATCAAAGCACTCGCTGTCCAGCAAAATGCCCATTTCATTGCACATTCTCACCAATTCCCTTGCGGGCATATTGTGGCTGGTTCTTATCGCGTTGACGCCGAAGCCCTTTAATATCTCAAGCTGCCGCCTTAGCGCCGCCTCGTTCATAGCCGCGCCCAACGCGCCCAGATCGTGATGCATGCATACTCCGTGCAGCTTTTCTCTGCGCCCGTTGATGATAAATCCCTTTTGGGGATCGAGCTCCGCGCTGCGGAAGCCGAAAACGTTCTCCTGCACGTCGGCGATCTCGCCGTTATCGTACAAAACGCTTTTCAGAGTATACAGATTCCCCTTGTAAATATCCCACAAAACGGGGTCCTTTACCTCTATCGAGCAGGACAAGCCCTCGGCGGAGCCCAGCTCTCTGCCGTCGGGAGCCTCGATAGTGTGGACAAGCCTGTCCCCGCCGATTTTTTCCGTTTCGATGTAAACCTTCCAGCCGGACCCGCCCTCGGGACGGGGCGAGATATATACGCCGTCGTTTTCGATATAAGCCTTGTTTCTTAATCTTAAATAAACGCTTCTGTAGATACCCGCGCCGCTGTACCAGCGGGAGTTGGGGGCTTTGTACCTTACTGCGACGTGAATTACGTTTTCTCCCGCCGACAGAAGCTCGGTGACGTCGAAGCAAAAGCTCGAATAGCCGTATTTCCAATCGCCTGCGGGCTTTTTGTTCACATAAACGGTACAGTCGTTGTAAACGCCGTCAAAGCCCACGAAAACCTTTCCGTTCAGCATTTCCTCCGTTACCGAAAAGCGCTTTCGGTACCAGCCGTCGCCGCTTCTGTAAAGGTTTCGGGTATCTCCTATCAGCCAGTCGTGCGGCACCTCGATATCCGTGAAGCTTTCCCCGTCAATATTTTCTATTGACAGCGCGTCGTTTTCGGTAAGACAGAACTGCCAATCGTCGTTCCACAGTTGATCCTTGTACATAGCTTTTCCTTTCTGATCTGATCTAATTTAAATTAAATTCGGCGTAATCGTCCTCGTCCCCGTCCATTAAATTGAGCTGTCCCGTAGCGTCGGCTTTTTTGCTGAACAGCTCTACCCTCATACCGCTGTCGGGTCTGAAAGAGACGATCTTTCTTTTGAGGCTCCTTGCGTAATCGACGGTGTTTTTCGTTCCTCCCGGCTTTCCGTCGTAGACTGCGATAAGCACCGCCGAGGTATCTACCATATACTTGTTTCTTTCCTGCATACAGCCCGCGTAGTACGGGCGGTCGGAAACGTAAAAGGCGGATGTGTCCCCCGAGAGTATTTTTTCAAGGTGCTCTATTTCCGCGGGTGCCCAGCTTTTGAAATGCTCGTGGCAGGGCAGGCAGATTATGCTCATAACGTTCTTCGCCTGTTTTCCGTATTCCTTTTTGAGCTGCAATATCACGTCCGCCGCCATTAGGTCGCTGCCCATAGCGCCGCCCGTAAGGAAATATTTGAAGCCCTTGCGGAAAAGCTTGTCGTATTCGGTGTACAGGGCGTATCTGAGTCTTTTTGCCTGCTCGGATTCGTAATCCGAGCCGAAGGGCAGCTTCTCGGGTCGGTAGCCCGTAAACGCCGCCGATCGGAGAAAATCCTCCCGCGTAACGGGAGAAACGCTTTTATTCTTTATTCTTTCAAGCCGCTCATACAAATTCAAGCCTGTATTCGCCCCCTTTTACCGTGTCTAAGCCGACTATGCCGTTTTCTGCTGTAAATTCGACGGCTTCTCCGTTTAAGGTGATCTTTTCGGGGCTGCACTTTATTTTAAGGCGGCCTCCGTTGTTTGACCTTACGTCAAGGAAAACGAGCCCGTTGTTTTTCCATTTTCCGTTCAGCACAAACCCGTTTCTGGCGCAAAGCCCCTCAAATTCGCCCTCGCTCCAGCGTCTCGGTATCGCCGCCAAGGGGTTTATATACCCCTCGTGGCTTTGGAGGAGCATTTCCGCGATGCCCGCGCTGCCGCCGAAGTTTCCGTCAAGCTGAAACGGAGGGTGAAAATCGAAAAGATTCACAAAGGTGCAGTCGCTCAGAAGTCCGCTCATCAGTTTATAGGCTCTTTCGCCGTCTCCCGTTCTCGCCCACAGATTAAGCTTGTAGGCTCTCGCCCAGCCCGTGGAGCGGTCGCCCCTGTCGTTCATGGTGTTTATGGCGGCTTTCATCAGCTCGGGCGTGGAGGAGGTTATGGCTTTTCCCGGGTACAAGCCCATAAGGTGGCTTATATGGCGGTGATTTTTTTCCGTCTTGGAAAAGTCGAAATCCTCTTCATCCTCCTCGTACCATTCCTTTAAAAGTCCCCTTTTGTTTACTCCGAAGGGCTTAAGCTCGGTCACGTCCTTTTTTATCCGCTCGGTCAGCTCTTCGTCCCTGTTCAGCAGCTCGGCAGCTTGTATAAAATCCTTGTAAAGCTGTTCTATAAGCGACTGCTCATAGGTGTTGCCCACGGTAACGGGACCGTGCTCTGGGGAGTAGGTGGGAGAGGACACAAGTCTGTTCTGTTTATCGTCGAAGATCAGCCACTGACTGTAAAATCTGACGCTTTCCCGCATAATGGGATATATTCTTTTTTCCAAATACTCCCGATCTCCCGTAAACTCATAGTGCTCCCAAATATTCTGCATAAGCCACGCCACGGCGGCGGTAGACCAGCCCCAGTAAAAATCCCACCCCGGCGCGGTCCAGCCGAAGGGATTCACCGCCGTGTGAGCCGTCCAGCCGTTTTCGGGCGCGGAATCGTCCGACACTATCCCGAAATATTCCTTGGCGGTAACTCTTCCCGCGGGGCGCAGGCCGTCGAGAAAATCCACAAGCGGTATCGCCGTTTCCGCAAGATTGGTGTTATAGGCGCCCCAGTAATTCATCTGTAAATTTACGTTTATGTGGTAGTCGCAGTTCCAGGGCGGACAGTTGCTTTCGTTCCACACGCCCTGCAAATTGGCGGGCAATGTTCCCGCGCGGGAGCTTGAGATCAGCATATACCGTCCGAATTGAAAATACAGCTCCTCCAGCATCGACCTCGTTTTTACATCGCCGTTCTTATAGCCCTTGACCAGCTCGTCGGCGGGCAGCGGCTCCCCCGCCGCTCCGTTAAGGCAAAGCCTGCAGCGGTCAAACAGCGCGGTATAGTCCTCCTCGTGCTCTCTGTAAAGCTTATCATAACCCATTGAAGCCGCCTTGTCAAGTCTTTTTTTGACAGGCTCGGCGGGATCGATCCCGTTTCTGTATTTATCGGCGAATTTGGGGCTGTAATCGGTGGAGGCGGTAATATATATCACCGCCTCTGCGGCGCCCGAGACCTCGAGACTGCCGCCGCAGGTCTTGATCTCTCCGTCCGTTTCCACCCTAAATTCGGCATAGTATCTCATTTTATTGTCGGGTATCTCGCCGCCGTATTTTAAGGCGCCGTTTTCAGCCTCGACCCTGCCGCCCCGCTGTATTTCGTCCAAATAAAGCTTGAAGCCGAGCGCTCCCTCCCTGTCCGCGGAAAGCTTAAGGCAGATCACGTTGGAGGGGTAGTTTGCAAAGGCTTCGCGGGCGTATTTTACTCCGTCTGCGGTAAATTCAACGCTGAACAGAGCCTTATCCATATCCAAACGGCGTATGTAATTTTTCGCCTTGCTCTCGTCTATATCCTGCTCCAAATAAAGATCGCACAAAAGCTGATAGGCGCCCGAGCCACTGTCGCCGCCCGTCAGATTCGGGAGCAGCTCCAAGGCTTCATTGTACCTGCCCTCGTAAAGCAGTTTTTGCACTTCTTTTACGTAAGGATAGCTGTCGGGCTTGTTGCCTCCGTTATAATCGGGACGGTTTTCCGAGGGTCCTCCCGTCCAAAGAGTCTTTTCGTTCAAAACGATCTTTTCTTTTTGTATGCCTCCGAAAAAGCTTGCGCCCATATAAGCGTTTCCGATAGGCTGACACTCCTGCTCCCACTTTGCGAAGTCGCCGGGGGAGGTGAATTTGATTATGTTGTTTAGGGTGTTCATAATGATCTCCTTATCTGTTTTTTTCGAGCAGCTCGGAAAGATATTCGAAGGTAGCGTCGGGGACGAGCTGTCTTATTCCTTCAAGATCCCCGTTTTCAAGCATTTCTCTGACCTTGGAGGCGCTGATCGGCTCCCCGTTTGTTTCCGCTCTTGGAATTTCGATAAACTCTATCCCGTATTCGGGCAAAATTCGTCTCATGGAATTGTTGTATTGACGCGTTACGCTGTCAAAGGGCTCCGAACCTGCGAATCTTTTTGCAATATGCAGACACGGCGCAATTTCCCGCGCAAATACGGAAACGTCAAGAGAAGCATCTATCGTTCTGTCCTGCATTTCCCTCTTGTTGAAATATTCGGAAAAGGTAAGCGAGGAGATCACAAATTTACCTCCCGGAATGACCGCCGCATTTGAGATATCCTTTACGCCTGCGTCCACAAGTCTTAATCTGTCCTCGAACGGAATATCCGATTTATCCTCCTCCACCACAAATATTATAAGGAAATCGCACATTTCAAGCGCTTTTTCTATCAGATAACGGTGACCTAAGGTAAATGGGTTGCAATTCATTACCACGGCGCCTACCGCGGGAGTAAACATTTCATCATAATATTTTCTTAATATGCTCTTGTATTGCTCCAATTCCTCCGAAAGGGTTCGGGTGAAGCCGCAGCTGCTTTGCATATCAACGGGGAGCTTGCCGTTAACCGCTCCTCTGTCGGTAAGCTCTTCATAAAGCCTTTGCGCAACAATACGATACCCGCTTGGGGTATAGTGGTACATATCGAAAAAATAATCCTCGCTGTGAGACTTTTCGGCAAAATCGTATATGTCAATCATAGGTACGTTCGCGCGGTTTATAACGTGACTGTCGGCATTCCATAAAATTACGTCTCCCGCTTTTACGGGCAGATTTTCGATAAGCTTTAAAACCTCCTTTGTCTCGTCAACGTTTTCAAGAAAGCTTCCGTAATTATGAACGGTCACCTTGCGGTCGGGAAGCCGTTCGTTAAACAGCATCTGCAAATAAGAGGCAACGGTGCGGCTGTCGTCCGTGCCCAAGCCGAAGGACAGACATATTCCGCATATGTATACGTTTATATTACCTCCGTCGTCGGGCTGATATGCGGTGATCCTGTGACCGTCAACGATATTGACATATTTGCCGCTTTTGTCCGAAAAGCGGATCACTCCGTACAGATCGCGGTAAGAGGAGGGTATCTCCAGCACCTGTGGGATCGCCTCGTCTTCAAAATATTTGTTCAGAACAAATCGACAGCTTTCAAGCTCATTCATCAGCTTGTGATATACCAAGCCTCTTTGAAGTATAGTCTGTTCAATCGGGGTAGGGTGTTTATAGGGAAAGTGCATTACATTAAACCCCAGCACTGTTACATCGGGATGCCGCTGTTCAAATTCCTTGAAGCGTTTCGCGTAATCATCTGCCCTAAAAGACGAAAGATCGCCGCTTGTATCAAAGGAAACCGCGTCTATCACCGTTTTTGTGACCTTGTCGTAAACCACGAAATTAAGACCTCTCCCGTTTGGGGAATACTCTCTTCCGTTAACGGAAATAAGTCCTTTGTTTACCTCCAGCGCATTGTCTCCCGAGCTGAAAACAGCGACCTCATCTCCCGTATCCAAGGAGGCGGAGCCGTTTATTGCTTTTTTGACGTCGGGCTCCAGCATCTCAAATACGATCCTGTCGGAATCTATCATTCCCACATATCCGCAGAAGTCCCTGCCGCGCAGGTCGGTTCCGAAGCCTATATCCATAAACGCCTTTGAGATATCAGAGGTATATTTCGAGCCGCAGGGAGAGCCCTTAGCTGCCACAATAACACAATATCTTTGAGCAAAGTCCCACAGCATATTCAGATAGCTTTTAAAGCTTGCTTCGCTTTTCAGCTTTTCCGCCGAGAGCCCGTCGCCCCTGGCGGCATAGTATTTTTTCGTATTTACCGTCTCAGTCAGATCGGCTTTGGTATCGGAAGTGTTTATATGGCTTTTCATAACCGTTTCCTCGTTAGATTTTATTCGGGAATTTCCTCAAGCTCCCTGCTCCAGACAGTCCTGACCGCGTCCGACGGCATACGCCAGTCTCCGCGGGGCGAAAGGGTGACCGAGCCCACCTTCGGCGAATCGGGGAGACAGGAACGCTTGATACTAATTTTCGATCAAAGTATAGACATTATTTGCTGTCGATCAAAAATTAGTATTTAGGGAGTACATCTTGCAGACCCTGTAAAATTTTGTCTACAAGATGATTGTGAAGTAGTATAAACTGCTGAGAGAAAAATCTCCTGTAAAAATTTTTCAGCCACTTTAAAATAACCTCTTTTTCGTACTTATCACCAAAAGCGTAAATCTCCAGTCTGAATATCTTTTTTGGCAACAATCCGCGGCGCACCGCATAGTACAAAAAGAAATCATAAAGCTCATTATACTCTATTTTAGCATTTTTTTCTAAAAAAAGCAATATATAATATATACGATATATACGGAAGACTTTTTTCTTTGAGGAGAATATATTGTAATTACACCTTGCTTTTGCCGTACTAAAAATGTTGAATTTGATAAATAGGCGTGTTTTATTTGTTTATTTTGCCTATTGATTTTTTTTAAAAAAATAATATACTTAAAATAAGCTTGCCTTAAAGTAATTATTTGAGCGTTTCGAATAAAAATTAAAGCATTTATGATCAGAGGGGCGGAAAATAAGCAATGACCAAACAAAAAAAGTTATTTTTAATCATTGGTGTGTCGTTACTGTCGGTGGCTGTAATAATAGGTGCTGCTCTTGCGGTATTTTTTATTTACGCAAATCAGCTGAGATTTGATTATACCGACGGCGTAATGCACGGAGGCGGATTTATGGGCACCGTCGAAGATGCCGATTCAGCTTCAAATTATTACAGCGAATTGGAAAAATCGGGTTATTATCAAAAATTTCCTGTATTTACAAGCAACACAAGCATAGGTGATTCAAAATTCTTTGAAGTATACAGTACGGTAAATGACGGCTTTAAGCCGTACTTGTACGAAACGGGCGCAAAATATGATAATTTCGTACAAATGGATTACAGCGTAAGCTTTGACAAGGACCGCAGCAACAAATACACTCTTAAGGTCTCTTTCACAGGTTTCGGTTGGCCCGACGAGGGAAAAGGCGAACCTATCAAGCTTGACCGAGACTTTGTTTATGATATCACCAATGTGAATGAAAATAGCATGCCGATTCTCCTTGCTTAATATGACGATTCGTATAAAGACGCTCCTGTCGGAATTTATCATTTCGGCAGGAGCGTCTTTACCTCTAATTATGGTTCTATCTTTTCAAGCTCCCTGCTCCAGACAGTCCTGACCGCGTCCGACGGCATACGCCAGTCTCCGCGGGGCGAAAGGGTGACCGAACCCACCTTCGGCGAATCGGGGAGACAGGAACGCTTGAACTGCTGAGAGAAAAATCTGGCGTAAAAGCTTTTGAGCCATTTTAAAATGACCGCCCTCTCATATTTGCCGCCTAAGGCGTATACCGCCAGTCTGAATATTTTTTTCGGGGAAAAGCCCCAGCGCACGGCATAATACAGAAAGAAATCGTGAAGCTCGTAGGGTCCTACCAGGTCCTCGGTCATCTGACTTATCCTGCCGTCCTCGGCGGGAAGCAGCTCGGGACTTACGGGAGTGTCTAAAATATCGTAAAGGGTCTGTCTTAAGCCCTCGCTGCCGCAGGCGTTGCCGTAAAATTTTACTATATGCCGCACCAAGGTTTTGGGTACTCCCCCGTTGACCCCGTACATCGACATATGGTCGCCGTTGTAGGTTGCCCAGCCGAGAGCCAGCTCCGACAGGTCGCCCGTGCCTACCACAAGCCCGCCCGTTTCGTTGGCGATATCCATAAGCACAAGGGTCCTTTCCCTTGCCTGTCCGTTTTCGTAAACCACATTGCGGTTTTCGGGGTCGTGTCCTATATCCTCAAAGTGCTGCAAAACCGACTTAGTGATGTCTATCTCTCTAAGGGAAACGCCTAACTCCCCGCAAAGCCTTACGGCGTTTGTTTTGGTCCTTTCCGTGGTGCCGAAGCAGGGCATGGTCGCCGCGATAATGTCCTTGCGCGAGCGTCCCGAAAGGTCCATAGCCTTGACCGACACCAAAAGGGCAAGGCAGCTGTCCAAGCCTCCCGATATCCCTATCACCAAGCTTTTTGCGTTTGTATGCATTATACGTTTTTTAAGCCCGCTGCTTTGCATCAGCAGTATCTCCTCGCACCTTTGCGCCCTGCTGCCCTCCTCCGAGGGAACAAAGGGGGTACCGCTTATATACCGCGTCAGCTTTGTTTCCTCCGGCTCCATATCAAATTCAACAACGTCAATGTCGGAATATGAGGGGAACGCGGTGTTTTTCTGCCTTTCGGAGGCGAGACGGTACAGGTCTATCTCGGTGGTTATAAGACGGTTTTGGAACAGCTTGGTCTCCTTTAGCAAAACGCCGTTTTCGGCAATAAGGCTGTGCCCCGAAAAAACCAGGTCGGTGGTGCTTTCCCCGTCTCCCGCGGAGGCGTAAACGTAGCCGCAGATAAGGCGTCCGCTCTGTCCCGTGACCAAGCTCCTGCGGTAGTCGGATTTTCCTATCATCTCGTTGCTGGCGCTTAAATTCAGAATCAGCTCCGCGCCTCCCGCCGCAAGCCTCGCGGAGGGAGGCTCGCAGACCCACAGGTCCTCGCATATCTCTATGCCGAAGGAAAACTCGGGCATCTGTCTGCATCTGAAAACAACGGGGGGTTCGTCGAACTCGGTGAAATTCCTTTTTTCGTAAAACTCGTTGTAATTGGGAAGATTTCTTTTTCCCACCGTTCCCAAGACCTCTCCTCTGTAAACCACCGCCGCGCCGTTTATCAGCTTGCCTTTTTTCGGAATGGGAAGTCCCACGGCGAAAATTATATTCAGGTCCGCGGTCTCTTTTTTTATTCTGTCAAGCTGCCTTGCCGCCGCTTCCGTAAGAAGTCTTTGTCCGAACAGATCGCCGCAGGTATATCCCGTTACGCACAGCTCGGGCAGAGCCAGCAGCTTTACTCCCGCCTCGGCGGCTTCTCTTACGCATTTTATAATGCTGCCGCCGTTAAATTCAACGTCCCCGACCCTTATTTCGGGGGTGGACGCTCCGACCTTTATAAATCCGTCCTTCATTGCTCCCGTCCTTTCGGTATACTATCCATATTATTTTAACATTGTTATTTTATCATTTTTTGCGTAAAAATGCAATATATGCAATTATTTAAGTTTCCTCAAAATTCAAGGAAAAATTTGGAAATCGTTGCGACAAAAGTAAAAGCGCACATCTTAAAACGAAAATAAGCATTGAATAAAAAGCAGAATGAGCTTTAATTAAAGCTTAATAAATCATTATAAAACATTGGCAGTTATAATTTTAAGCTCCGGCATTTTTAAAAAGCGGAATATCAAGTTATATTTTAAAACCCCTTTCAAAGCGGGGAAAAGGGGGTGGGAGGGGGAT
>JAMPHV010000021.1 GCA_023663265.1 Bacteroides sp. | reverse complement strand
CCCTCCTTTGGTGTCACCTTAAGCCCCGCGGGAGGCGCGCTGCTCTCGCTTCCGAAGTAAAAGAGAACATTACATAATATGCAATATTAAGAATTAGTAAATCAGTACTTTTATAAAAAATAAGTATTATCTTTAACGCAATCATAATAAAACAGTATCTCCGGTTTAGAAATTTTGGGGAAACTTAAAAAACACGGAAATCAATTTTATGTATATTATGCACATTTTTGTGAATATACGTAATTAAAAAAACATCTCTTAAAACAGCTAAAATCACAATAAAAATTTTTAAAAATGAATTTTATTCTGAAAATTGATTTCCGTGCTTAAAAAAACGTTCCTCTTGACTTTTCCGCTTTTTTTTGATATTATATATTTTAACAGATAAGCTTTAAATAATTACGGAGGAATCAAAATGAAGTTAAGGAAAATAACCGCAGTTATGCTTGCTTCCGCGCTTTTGCTTACCGCGGCGGCATGCAACGGCGACAGCGACAACCGCGTCGATCCCGCGCCGACTGCCGATAACGCAGGGGCGACGGACGGAGAAAACGCGCAGAACACCGAAAATACCGCTGACAACGGAAGCGGTGCGGAAAAAACTCCCGAGGATATAGGCATTGTTAACGACAGCGAAACGCCCCCTGCCGTAGGCGGAAACGACGATTTCAGCTATGCCGACAGCGTTGAGACCACCGAGTACTCATTGGGCGGAGCCCTTACCGACAGAATGGTGGCGCTGTCCGAGCTCAATCTCGGCAATCAAGTGCGTCTTGCCGAAGCCATGAAGAGAGCGGAAGCGGGAGAGGAAATCACGGTCGCCTACATAGGCGGCTCCATAACCCAGGGCTCCAGCGCGGGAGACGACGGCTGCTACGCAAGACTTGTAACCAACTGGTTTGAAGAGACCTTTGCCTCGGCAAAGATAAACTACGTTCGCGCAGGTATAGGAGCAACAGGCTCTTATATAGGCGTTCACAGAGTTGAGCGCGACGTTCTGAGCAGCGACCCCGACATCGTATTCGTTGAGTTTTCCGTTAACGATACCACCGAAAACACCATGCGCAACGTAAACAGCTATGACAGCCTGTTAAGAAAAATATGGAGCTCCGACAGCGCTCCCGCCGTAGTCTGCATAGGAATGACGCAGGACAACGGCACCACCTTCCAGAATTATCACTTCGATATAGCCAAGAGCTACGATTTGCCCTTTATATCTTACAGAAACGCTATTCTTGACGTTATAAACAACGGTTATATCGAGTGGACCGACATTTCCGACGATAATATCCACCCCAACACGGAGGGACACAAGGTGCTCACTGATATCATCACCCACTACCTTGCCTCCGTAAATGAATCAAAGGACGGTATAAGCGGCGAGGAAAGCGATTTTTCCACTCCCTATACAAAGGATAAGTTTGCCGACGCCGATCTTATCACCCCCGCCAACAGCGACGCCGCCGACCCCACGGGCAAGATCAGCGCCAAGACGGATACCAACTTCGGCAACTTTATGGGCTGCTGGACCGCAAGAGGCTCGAATCTGTTTGACGGAAAGGATACCTGCATCGTATTCGAGAATGTTGAGGCAAAGAATATAGGTCTTTTGTTCGGCAAGGTCACAGGCGGCGGAACGGTGCTTGACGTTTATGTTGACGATGTGCTTGTCGAAACGATGGACACACGCTTCCCCGGCGGCTGGGGCAACTATGCCGAGGCGGCGGAGATCGCTTCCTTTGCCGAAAAGGGCACTCATACGGTCAAGATAGTACCCGAAAATATCGAGGGAGCGTCAATAATTTATATCAGCGGCTTGCTGGTAAGCTGAGAAGAGAAATCAGAAAATGAGCTGAAAAACGACCTGTAGGAAACGGGTCGTTTTTTAATTGATAATTGACAATTGATAATTAAGGTGTCGGCTTCGCCGACGGATTTTGATTTTACGATACAACATAAAAAGCAGTATTATACAATTTGAAATATACCTTTTATATTATACGATTTGTTTATTTTGTTAAAATTTAACATTTCAATCCTTTGCGCGCAATGTCAAAATTTCCTTTCAGACAGGCATTTTTCGGGTTTTTATACTGCCTGCACAAAAACCCGAAAAGGCTAAAATATTTTTTTAAATATATTGACATATATTTTTTTATATGTCTGTATTCTTATAAAACATTTTACATAAATCCAAAAAGGTGTTAAAATTTTAACAAGCTAAGAAATGCCGAAAAAAGAAAAATTTTTTCGGAGGTCTGTTGTGAAATAACCGTCCTTATATATAGGGATATACAGGGGCGGATAACAAAAAATCAACGAAGAATGGAGAGAAACACCATGAGAAAACAAAAAGCGGTACCCGAAATCGTGGACAGCGTTGAAGCGCTTGAGGCAAAGATCGCTCAGGTAAAGGCGGCGCAGGAAAAATTCGCTTCCTATTCCCAAGAGCAGGTTGACGCTATCTTCAAGGCTGCCGCAACAGCCGCAAACGTTCAGAGAATCCCCTTGGCGAAAATGGCTGTTGAGGAAACGGGCATGGGCATTGCCGAGGACAAGGTCATCAAGAACCACTACGCGGCGGAGTACATCTATAACGCCTATAAGAACACCAAAACGGTGGGCGTTATTGAAAAGGACGACAGCTTCGGCATCAAAAAGGTGGCGGAGCCTATCGGCCTCGTTGCTGCGGTCATTCCCACCACCAACCCTACCTCCACCGCCATTTTCAAGACCCTTATTTCCTTAAAAACCAGAAACGGCATCATCATAAGCCCTCACCCCCGCGCCAAGAACTGCACCATTGCCGCGGCAAAGGTCGTTCTTGAGGCTGCCGTAAAGGCGGGCGCTCCCGAGGGTATAATAGGCTGGATCGACGTTCCCTCTCTCGAGCTTACCAACACCATTATGAAAGAGGCGGATATTATCCTTGCCACAGGCGGTCCCGGAATGGTCAAGTCCGCTTACTCCTCAGGCAAGCCCGCTCTCGGCGTAGGCGCGGGCAATACTCCCGCCATCATTGACGAAACCGCCGATATCCTTGTTGCGGTCAACTCCATTATTCATTCCAAGACCTTTGACAACGGTATGATCTGCGCCTCCGAGCAGTCGGTGATAGTTGACTCGAAGATATACGACAAGGTCAAGGAGGAGTTTAAGTACAGAGGCTGTCACTTCCTTAACAAAAAGGAGCTCGATATGGTCCGCAAGACCATTATCATAAACGGCGCTCTTAACGCTAAGATCGTAGGTCAGAAAGCCGCCAAGATCGCCGAGCTCAGCGGCTTTGAGGTGCCTGCCGACACCAAGATACTTATAGGCGAGGTTGACAGCGTGGAGCTTTCCGAGCCCTTTGCGCACGAAAAGCTTTCCCCCGTTCTCGCCATGTATAAATCCAAGAATTTCGAGGACGCGGTACAAAAGGCGGAGCACTTGATCGCGGACGGCGGCTACGGTCACACCGCTTCACTTTACATCAATCAAGTCACCGAGACCGAGAAAATGGCGGATTATTTCGAGAGAATGAAGACCTGCCGTATTTTGATAAATACTCCCTCCTCCCACGGCGGTATCGGCGATCTTTACAACTTTAAGCTTGCTCCCTCTCTTACGCTGGGCTGCGGCTCCTGGGGCGGCAACTCGGTATCGGAAAACGTAGGCGTAAAGCACCTGCTTAATATCAAAACAGTAGCGGAGAGGAGAGAAAATATGCTTTGGTTCAGAGCACCCGAAAAGGTTTACTTTAAAAAAGGCTGCCTGCCTGTGGCACTTGACGAATTGGGCAGCGTAATGGGCAAAAAGAGAGCGTTTGTCGTTACCGACTCTTTCCTGTTCAATAACGGCTATACCAAGCCGATCACCGACAAGCTTGACGAAATGGGGATAGCCTATACAACGTTCTCGGACGTTGCTCCCGACCCCACTCTTGAGTGCGCCGTGGAGGGAACCAAGGTAGCCAAGGCGTTCCAGCCCGATGTTATTATCGCGGTAGGCGGCGGCTCCGCTATGGACGCGGCTAAGATCATGTGGGTAATGTACGAGCACCCCGAGGCTGACTTTATGGATATGGCGATGCGCTTTGTTGACATCAGAAAGCGTATCTATACCTTCCCCAAAATGGGAGAAAAGGCATATTTTGTTGCCGTTCCCACCTCTGCCGGCACAGGCTCCGAGGTGACCCCTTTCGCTGTAATTACCGACGAAAAAACGGGCATCAAATACCCTCTTGCCGATTACGAGCTTATGCCCAAAATGGCGATAGTTGACGCCGATTTGATGATGAACGCGCCTAAGGGACTTACCTCCGCTTCGGGCATCGACTCCCTTACCCACGCTCTCGAGGCTTATGTGGCTACTCTTGCAACTCCCTTTACCGACGGTCTTGCTACCGAGGCGGGCAAGCTGATATTCAAGTATCTTCCCTCCTGCTATGAAAACGGCGCAAACGACCCCAAGGCGAGAGAGGAGCAGGCTCACGCTTCAACTCTTGCGGGTATGGCGTTCGCAAATGCGTTCCTCGGCGTATGTCACTCTATGGCTCATAAGCTGGGCGCGTTCCACCACATTCCTCACGGTATCGCCAACGCTCTTATGATCGAGGAAGTGATTCTCTTCAACTGCGCGGAGGCTCCCGTTAAAATGGGCACCTTCTCCCAGTATACGCACCCCTGCACCAAGGCTAAATACGCCGCTTTCTCCGACGCTATGGGCTTCGGCGGGAAGAACGACGACGAAAAGGTCGAAAATCTTATAAAGGAGATCGCCAAGCTCAAGGAAAAGATCGGCATAAAGAGAACCATTCAAGAATACGGCATTGACGAAAAGGCGTTTCTTGACAATCTTGACGAAATGACCGAGCAGGCATTCGACGATCAGTGCACGGGCGCTAACCCCCGCTATCCTCTTATGGAAGAGATCAAGGCAATGTATCTTAAGGCGTACTACGGCAAGTAATACAAAAGGATTTGAATTGCGGATGTATCCGCAATTCAAATGGTTATCAGCATAAACAAACAATCTCGGAAAGGATCGGTCACAATAATGAAACTGGACAACGTAATCGCAGTAAGAAAAGACAAAACCGTTTACCGTGACGGCGACGTAACGATCAAGGTATTCAACGAAAATTATTCCAAGGCGGACATCTTGAACGAGGCGCTCAACCTTGCGCGGGTCGAGGAAACGGGAATAAACGTACCCAAAATACAGGAGGTCTGCATGGCAGACGGCAAGTGGTGTATCGTTACCGATTACATCGAGGGCAAGACACTTGCCAAATCCTATGAAGACAACCCCTCTCTGCTGGAGGATTATCTTAAGCTTTTTGTGGAGATACAGCTCGATATCCACAATCACAGATGCGCGCTGCTGACCAAGCTCAAGGACAAGATGAGAAGAAAGATATCCTTGAGCGGACTTGACGCTACCACAAGATACGAGCTTTCCGCCCGTCTTGACGGCATGCCCAAGCACGCCAAGCTTTGCCACGGCGATTTTACTCCCACAAACGTTATTTTGAAAAGCGACGGAACTCCTTATATCTTAGACTGGGCGCATGCCACCCAGGGCAACGCGGGCGCGGACGCGGCAAGGACCTATCTGCGCTTCAGCCTTAAGAACGACACCGAGATCGCGGAAAAATATCTTAATCTTTTCTGCGACATCAACGACACTCCCAAGCAGTACGTTCAGCAGTGGCTGCCTATCGTTGCGGCCTCTCAGCTCGCAAAGGGCAAGCCCGAAGAAAAGGAATTTCTTACCAACTGGGCAAGCGTCTGCGAGTATCAGTGATCGTTCCCGGCGATCATAACCTATCCTCCTTGTTATGCTGGCTTTATGTCAGCATAACTTGATTTATAACAATATATAGCCGCTTTGCACGGCGAAAGGAACATATTATGGTAAACGTAAATGTATGCGTTGGCAGCTCCTGCCATATAAGAGGATCGTATAAGATCATAGAGCTTATCAACAACGCCGTAAAGGAAAACGAGCTTTCCGAAAGGGTCAGCGTATCGGCTGCCTTTTGTCTGGGGCATTGTATGAACGGCGTTTCGGTAAAGGTCAACGATCAGATATTCGGTGTGAACGAGGATAGCTTTAAGGAATTTTTTGAGGAAAACATCAAAAAACCCGCTTTGGCGGAGAGTTGAACCATTTCGGCTTGATTTTAAGTATACGGAAAGGAACGGTCATAAAATGTCACAGTACCTTAAGCTAAAAAAATCCAACTGTAAGAACTGTTATAAATGCATTCGCCACTGTCCCGTGAAATCGATACGCTTTTTTGAAAATCAAGCGTTTATCGTGGAGGAGGAATGTATACTCTGCGGTCAGTGCTTCGTGGTTTGTCCCCAAAACGCAAAGGAGATCAAAAACGACACGGAGAAAGCCAAGGAGCTCATTAAGGGCGGCGCTCCCGTTATCGCCAGCATTGCCCCCTCCTTTGTGGCAAATTACGAGGGGCTCACCATTGCCGCTCTCAGACAGGCGTTAAAAAAATTAGGCTTCGCAGATGCGGAGGAAACAGCCGAGGGCGCCACCGCGGTAAAGCAAAAGTATGACGAAACGGTGGATAAGGGGGAGCAGGAGCTTATCATATCCTCCTGCTGTCATTCGGTGAACCTGCTTATACAAAAGCATTTTCCCGAGGCGCTCCCTTATCTCGCAAAGGTAGTATCGCCTATGCAGGCGCACTCCCTGGAGATAAAGCGGAGAGATCCGACGGCAAAGACCGTGTTTATCGGTCCCTGTATTTCCAAAAAGGCGGAGGCGGAGGATTATCCCGGGATAGTTGACTGCGTTCTGACCTTCGAGGAGCTTACCCAATGGCTCAAGGACGAAAACGTAGAGCTCGAGCCCGCCGAGGACAAGGCGGAGGAGGGCGGAAAAACGCGTCTCTTCCCCACGGGCGGCGGAATCCTGCGTTCCATGGAATGTAAAAACAGCGATTATACATATCTCCACATTGACGGAGTGGAAAACTGCGTAAACGCTCTCAAGGAAATAGTGAGCGGAAAAATGGGCAAGTGCTTTATCGAGATGTCCGCCTGCTACGGGAGCTGCGTAAGCGGTCCCGTTATCGAAAGGAACAGACACGCCTTTGTGACCAATACGGGAATAGTGGACAAGTACGCCAAGGCTGTTGATTTTAACGCAACTCCCCTTTCCGACGAGGAAATGTCAAAGGATATAAAATTCCTCGGAGTTAAGCGAATGATGCCGGGAAGCAAGGCTATCGATGAAATTTTAAGAAAAATGGGAAAGAGAAGCCCCGAGGACGAGCTGAACTGCGGAAGCTGCGGCTATGACACCTGCCGCGAAAAGGCTGTGGCGGTATTCAACGGAAAGGCCGACCTTTCAATGTGCCTGCCCTTCCTGAAGGAAAAGGCGGAGAGCTTCTCGGATACCATTATAAAGAACACACCCAACGCAATTATCGTTCTTAACGAGTCTCTCGAGGTGCAGCAGATAAACAAGTCGGCTCTTAAGCTTATGAATATAGCAAACGCGTCGGACGTTTTGGGCGAGCAGGTGGTGCGCATACTCGATCCGCTGCCCTTCTTCGAGGTCATAGAGAGCGGGGTCAATATCCACGACAAGCGCATTTACCTTGCGGAATACAACAAGTATGTCGAGCAGACCTTGATCTATGACCCGAGCTATCATATCGTGATGAGCATTATGCGCGACGTTACCGACGAGGAGCTGGCGCGGCGCAGCAAGGACGAATTGAGCCGCAGCACGATAGAGATCACCGACAAGGTGATCGAAAAGCAAATGACGGCTGTTCAAGAGATCGCTTCTCTGCTTGGCGAAACAACTGCGGAGACCAAGATCGCCCTTACCAAGCTTAAAGAATCGTTATCCGCGAAATCGTGAGTTATAGGGAGGTAATGCAATATGAACAACCTTTGTACGGATATCGGTTATTACAGCCTTAATCATGTCAACGAGCAGCTTTGCGGAGACCAGGTGAGCGTGGTGAAGCCCGACGACGATACGGAAATAGTGGTATTGGCGGACGGGCTGGGAAGCGGCGTAAAGGCGTGCATTCTTTCCACGCTTACCTCCAAGATAATTTCCACCATGATGGCGCAGTCTATGCCCGTTGAGGAATGCGTCAGCACTATTGCCTCAACTCTCCCTGTATGCAAGGTAAGAGGCGTAGCTTATTCCACCTTTACCATTCTGAAAATATACGGCAGCGAGGAAGCGGAGATAATCCAGTATGACAACCCCCATGTTATCCTGCTTCGTGACGGCAAAAACTTTGTCTATCCCGAAACCTCAACGGAAATCGGCGGAAAGACCATATACCGCTCAAAGGTCAAGCTTCGGGAAAACGACGTGTTTATTTTAATGAGCGACGGCTGTATACACGCGGGCGTGGGAATGGCTTTGAATTACGGCTGGCAAAGGGACAACATAATAGACTACATGGAAAAAAATTACAGCGCGGATTATACCGCAAAGGCGCTTACCACCGTGCTGCTGGACGAATGTAACAAGCTGTATGGGGGCAACCCGGGAGACGACACCACCGTATGCTCGGTAAAGATAAGGAAAAGACAGCCCGTAAACCTTATGATCGGTCCTCCCTCCGACCCTAAGGACGTCCCCAAAATGATGTCTCTTTTCTTCTCCAAGCAGGGCAAGCACATAGTATGCGGCGGCACCACCTCCTCGTTGGCGGGACAGTATCTCGGAAAGCCCGTTTTGCCCAGCTTGGAATACTTAGACCCCGAGATCCCGCCCACCGCGACCATTGACGGCGTAGACCTGGTCACCGAGGGAGTGATCACCATAAACCGCGTCGTTTTGTATGCGCAAAGCTATATTTCCGACAACGAAAAGTTCAACGACTGGAGCTACGGCTTGGACGGAGCCTCGGCTATCTCCCGAATGCTGTTCGAGGAGGCGACAGACATCAACTTTTTCGTAGGAAGAGCGTCAAATCCCGCCCATCAAAATCCCGATCTGCCCATAGGGTTCAACATAAAAATGCGCCTGGTGGAGCAGCTTTCCGACGCTTTAAAGGCAATGGGCAAGAAAATTAAGGTAAGTTATTTTTAACGGATCGAGAAAGGACCGTTTTGTATGAGAAAATTCGACACGCAAGTGCAGTATCTTAAATACAAGGTGCTGAGGGAAGTAGCGCGCTGTGCCTTTGAGGACAGATTATTCGACTGCTACAACGATATTCCCAAAATTATAGTCAAGGGCAAGGAAGCCACCATGCGCTGCTGCATTTACAAGGAAAGGGCGATCGTCGCGGAGCGTATCAAGCTTGCCACAGGCGGCGACAAGTCAAATCCCAACGTTATAGAGGTAATAGAGATAGCCTGCGACGAGTGCCCTGTCAGCGGCTATACCGTCACCGATTCCTGCCGCGGCTGTATTGCGCACCGCTGCGAGGACAATTGCCCCAAGGGAGCCATTTATTTTGACAGAAGCCAAAAGGCGCATATCGATAAGGAAAAGTGCGTTGAGTGCGGGCGCTGCGCAAAGGTTTGCCCCTACAGCGCCATAACCAACAGCAAAAGACCCTGCGAAAACGCCTGCAAAATAGGCGCTATTTCCATGAACGAGGACAAGTGCGCCGCCATAAACTATGACAAGTGTATTTCCTGCGGCACCTGCGTTTATCAGTGTCCGTTCGGCGCGGTCTCGGAAAAAAGCTTTATTTTGGACGTTATCGATATTATCAAAAAGAGCGAGAACAATTCCAAGTACAAGGTATACGCCGTTATTGCCCCCTCTATTTCCAGCCAGTTCAGCTATGCTAAATTAGGTCAGGTGGTAACGGGAATCAAGGAGCTCGGCTTTCACCACGTGATAGAGGCGGCGCTGGGCGCGGATTTGGTGGCGTATAAGGAAGCAAGGGAGCTGAAGGAAAAGGAGTTTTTGACCAGCTCCTGCTGCCCCGCCTTTGTAAAATACGTTGAAACTCAATTCCCGCAGCTTAAGGAAAATATTTCTCACAATCTTTCCCCCATGGCCGAGATAGCCAAGTATATCAAGCGGCAGGACCCCGACTGCAAAATAGTGTTTATCGGACCCTGCACCGCAAAAAAAGCGGAGTTCCGAAAGGATTCGGTAAAGCCGTACATAGACAGCGTTATAACCTTTGAGGAGCTTCAAGCTCTGTTCGACGGCAAAAGTCTTGAGATAAACACCCTGGAGGAGGGCGTTCTCGACAACGCCTCCTATTACGGCAGAATATTTGCCAGAAGCGGAGGGCTTGCGGACGCGGTTGAGGAGGCGATAAAGGAGCAGGAGCCCACCGACTTCAAGCTTAACGCTATCGCCTGCGACGGCATCGAGGAGTGCAAAATAGCGCTGCTTAAGGCTTCCAAAAAGGTTTTGCCCAATAATTTCATCGAGGGTATGGCATGCGTGGGCGGCTGCATAGGCGGCGCAGGCTGTCTGACTCACGGCGAAAAGAACAGAAACGAGGTAGACAAGTACGGCAAGGAGGCATATGAAAAGTCCATCAAGAAGGCTATCTCGATCTATATCAACGAGTAACGGTCATGACGAAAAAAGTATAATACTCTTTCCAAATACAAAGATAGACAAATGAATATGGAGTATTTGGAAAGAGTGTTTCGGGTGTGATTCCAAATAGAATTATGAACCCCATAAAATTTTGTCCATAATTCTATTTGGAATTAGTATAAAAAACGACCTGTCGAAAACGGGTCGTTTTTTATTATAATAATTGACAATTGTCAATTATCAATTTTTGAAAATTTGGGATAGTTTTTTCTTTTTATCTTTTCGAGTCCGCATATTATCATATCGCCAATGCACTTTGTTACGGCGCAGATCAAGGAGATCAACGCCAGCACTCCGAATATGCGTGTCAGCGCGAAGCCGCACGCCATATTGACGGCAGTCAGCGCAGCCGCCGTGCACGCAGCCGCCGTCATACGCTTTGCCACATGGAGCTGCTTAGGTTTTCTCTCCTCAAACATAGACATTATCACAGCCATACTTAAAACGGTAAAAATAATTTCAAGCATTTTTCTCTCCTTTCCGCCAAAACAGCAGCAGTTCTTTCATAACTGTATTTTAGCATAAAAGGAGGGGACGCTTCAATAGGTATCGGTACGTTTTATTGTACACATATCAATTTGATATTAAATCAAAGTGCGTTTTATTGTACAGATATTTCCCGAGGAGCAGTATTTTGCTGCGCTTTTCACTTTTCCTTTTGCGATGTCAGAAAGCGCACCGCCAGCGCGCCAATGCCGTTAAACACCGATACGGCGATCAGAAACACCGTATACCGCAAAATATCCCCGATATTTTCCGCTGCCAGCGCCGCGTAGCACATATCCGCCACGCTGTGCTCAAAGCCGCACAGGATAAAGGTCCCCACGCACAGAAATAATCCGACGACCTTCCCCGCTCCATGAGGATTGGCACGGTAATTCTCCACGGCAATATACATCAGAACGCCGCAGAAAAGAGCTAAGATCGGTATGCCGATATAGCTTTGCTGCAATTTGGCATTCATCATTTCCCTTGCCGCGGTATGCAAGGACGGCTTCGCGATACGCGCAAGAGCCATGCCGACCGAGGCTCCGACGAGGTTCCCCAGCCATATTACAAGGCAGTTTGGCTTGTTCCTGTTTGAAAAGATGTAGCCTATCTTTCCCGTAAACAGATTCATGCCGAAGGAGCAGATACCGAACAGCCCCACCGTGAACATCAGCGCGCCCGCAAGCTTACTGTCGCAGCTTATGTAAACGATCGCTCCGATGCCTATCATAAATCCCGCCGCTGCAGCTTTTTTAAAGGTTTCCATAATTCAAGCTTCTCCGTTTTCCTTGTCGTTTCCTGTCTGATAATTGTATCATTTTTTTGTCAAAAAAACAATGGTAAAAGAGTTGATTTTTAAGGTCGGCGGGACCGTTTTTCTATTGAATTTTACTTGAACAAGAGGGCAAGGGTGAAGTGCGTGCGGATATGTCGGGGGAGATTCGACTTGACACTCTGTATAATGTAAAAAGGTGTTGATTGGAGGCAATATACATACAAAGGACTTATTATGACAAAAAACGACCCGTTATGACAGGTCGTTTTTTTACAGCCACTATTATGATAAACGAAAAGCCTTACTTATTAGCTTCCTCTACCGCAACCGCGCAAGCCACGGTAGCGCCGACCATGGGGTTGTTGCCCATGCCGATAAGACCCATCATCTCAACGTGAGCGGGAACGGAGGAGGAGCCCGCAAACTGAGCGTCTCCGTGCATTCTGCCCATAGAGTCGGTAAGACCGTAGGAGGCGGGACCCGCCGCAACGTTGTCGGGGTGGAGCGTACGTCCCGTGCCGCCGCCCGAAGCTACGGAGAAGTACTTTTTGTCGTTCTCGATAGCCCACTTCTTATATGTACCCGCCACAAGATGCTGGAATCTGGTGGGGTTGGTGGAGTTGCCCGTAATGGAGACCTCAACGCCCTCCATTCTCATGATCGCAACGCCCTCGGTAACGTCATTGGCGCCGAAGCAGCGAACCTTTGCCTTGTCTCCGTCGGAGAAAGCGACCTCGCGGACAACGGTCAGCTTGTCGTTGGAAATGTCGTAATCGGTTTCAACATAGGTGAAGCCGTTGATCCTGGAAATAATGTAAGCGGCGTCCTTGCCCAAGCCGTTGAGGATAACTCTCAAGGGCTCCTTTCTTGCCTTGTTCGCAGTCCTTGCGATACCGATAGCGCCCTCAGCCGCGGCAAAGGATTCGTGGCCCGCCAGGAAGCAGAAGCACTTGGTGTCCTCCTCCAGCAGCATTTTGCCCAAATTGCCGTGACCTAAGCCTACCTTTCTGTTTTCCGCAACAGAGCCGGGAACACAGAAAGCCTGCAAGCCCTCGCCGATAGCGGCGGCAGCGTCGGAAGCCTTGGAGATACCTTTTTTGAGAGCGATAGCGGTGCCGAGAGTATAAGCCCATACGGCGTTTTCAAAAGCGATCGGCTGAACGCCCTTAACGATCTCTTCAACGTTAATGCCCTTGGAAAGGCAAAGATCTCTTGCTTCTTCGATTTCCTTCATACCTAAGGATTCAAGGCACGCGTTTACCTTTTCGGCGCGTCTTTCCTGACCTTCATATTTAGCCATAATCTTTATCTCCTTTCCTATTATTCTTCACGAGGGTCAATTTTCTTGACTGCCTCGTCGTATCTGCCGTACTGTCCTAAGTTAGCCTTGTATGCTTCATCGGGCGTCTTGCCGTGGCGAATATCCTCAAGCATCTTTCCAATCTTAACGAACTGATAACCGATAACTTCGCCGTTTGCGTCAAGTCCTAAGGAGGTTATGTAGCCCTCCGCCATTTCCATGTAGCGAACGCCCTTTGCTTTTGTGGAGAAGATGGTGCCCACCTGCGAACGGAGACCCTTTCCCAGGTCCTCCAGACCCGCGCCGATAGGAAGACCGTTTTCGGAGAAAGCGGTCTGAGTACGTCCGTAAACGATCTGTAAAAACAGCTCTCTCATTGCGACATTGATAGCGTCGCAGACCAGGTCGGTGTTAAGAGCCTCCAACAAAGTCTTTCCGGGAAGAATTTCCGCTGCCATGGCGGCAGAGTGTGTCATACCGGAGCAGCCGAGGGTCTCAACCAATGCCTCCTCTATAATACCGTCCTTAACGTTTAAGGTCAGCTTGCAGGCGCCCTGCTGAGGTGCGCACCAGCCCACGCCGTGCGTAAGACCGCTTATGTCGGCGATCTGATAGGGCTTTACCCATTTGCCTTCTTCGGGAATGGGCGCAGGACCGTGCTTGGGTCCCTTGGCAACAACGCACATTTTCTCAACTTCATGTGAGTAACTAATCATGCTTTAAGCTCCTTTCGGGTTAATTATTGTTAGGTTGTTAAGGCTCGAGACAAATTCTCAGCCCTATTCCTGTATTATTATACCAAAATCGGACGGTTATTTCAAGAGATTTGTAAAAAAAAGACAGGAACTGCAGATAAATTATTATGACTGTAAAAAGGACTGTGTAAAATTGATAATTGTTAATTATTATAATAAAAAACGACCCGTCTCCTGCGACAGGTCGTTTTTTTCAGTCCGCTATGCCTTGGATCGTCATTCAAAATAAACTACTCTTCCTACCTGGTTGTTTTTCGTTGTGACCTCCTGTATACGGTCGAAAAAATTTTGACAGGCAACGTGTCTGCCGCTGTTGGTCAGCTTTAAGGCGCTCACATACAGCGAAACGGGTATTTCTCTTCCCTCCCATTCCACGGTGCGCCCGTTAAGCTCAATTACCTTATCCGCCATTTTCTCGACGGCTTGTTTGTCGCTTTCCCCCGTTACCGCGGCAAATTCGTCTCCGCCGACTCTGAAAGCGATTATGCTGTCTCCCGCCATTGCGTCGATACGCTTGAAGGCTTCCAGTATAACGCTGTCGCCCGCTCCTCTGCCGATATTTTTATTGATGGGATCAAGCCCCACCACATCGAAGCAAAGCACGTAGCCGTCTTTTTTTGACGCCGCCTGAAGCTCGTCGTAAAGCTGCGAAATATCAACTCTTCTTCCCATAAAGGTCCCTCCTTCAAGTTTCTTTTCATCGGGGATTATTCTCGGAAAGATCCCCGACGAATGCCATTTTTCCTTAAATTTTGAGGGCGGAATGCTCCAAAGCTTGCAGAAAGCTCTTGAAAAGACCTCGGGGGAGTTGTACCCGTATTTCATTGCGATCTCGGTAAGGGTCATTTCCGTACCGAGAATATCCTCCGCGCATCTTGTCAAGCGTCTCTTGGAAATATATTCCTTCAACGTGGTATGAGTGCAGTAACGCCATATCTTTTGCAGCGCCGACAGGGAACAGCAGCATGCCGCCGCGATCTCCTCCTGTGTAATCGGCTCTTGAAGATTTTTTTCAATATACTCTACCGCGTCCACGAAAACGCAAAAGCTTTTCATACGGGTGCGCCTCCTTTCTAATACTATTTCCAAATACAAAGATAGACAAATGAATAGGAGTATTTGGAAATAGTGCTTAGGGTGTAATTCCAAATAGAATTATGAACCTTGTAAAATTTTGTCCATAATTCTATTTGGAATTAGTATAAGCTTCAAAGCATATCCGCTCTGTATTCGGTCAATCGATTTTCCGTAATTACAGTATAGCATAAGAGGAGGGCGTTGTCTTGATTTTTTGAGTATTTTTTCAAAAAAATTACCGCACCCGTGTTTTATTACGGCTGCGGCAGCAATTATACTGTGTGTTGATTTTTATAAGAATTAAACTTTATGGAATTATTTTAAATCACTGACCTCGTTTTGCTTTTCTTACGATCGCGCCTACGGTTGCGAAGCAAAGCTTGATATCCCAGCCTAAGCTGCGGTGTCTGACGTAATAGAGCTCCATTTTTTGACGTTTTTTGTTTGAATATGTAACATCACCCGAGCAGTACACCTGCCAATAGCCCGTCAAGCCCGGATTCACTGAAAGAAGCAGGTCCTTGTCCTCTCCGTACAGCTCCGCCTCCGTTTCCTGTATTGGACGCGGTCCAACCAAGCTAAGCTCGCCCTTTAAAATATTTATAAGCTGCGGAAGCTCGTCCAAGCCTGTGCGGCGAAGCATCTTGCCGACCTTTGTGACGCGGGGATCGTCTCCCACCTTATATTCCCTGTAGTACTGGCTTATCTGTTTCTTGTTGAGCCATCTTTCCACGTTTTCAGCGTCGTTTATCATACTGCGGAATTTATACACATATATGTATCTGCCGTTTTTTCCGAGCCGCTTTTGCTTGAAGAACACGCCTTTTCCCGAGCGTTCAAAGGTGATCATAAGCGATATCACAAGAAAGATCGGGCTTAACACCACAAGTCCCAAAAAGGAGCTTATCACGTCGAATATACGCTTTATGAAATCATAAACGGGCTTTTCCGCTATTTTTGTGCGGACGGGCGAGGAAACTACCGCAACGGAGGAGACTGCCTTCTTTGACTTTTCCTCAACAGCCACCGAGCCCGACGGACGATCTGCAAACATCAGCGGAAGTTCTTTTTCCAAATACAATTCAATACCATTCCTTTCTTTAGAAGAAAGCTTTGAGCGCTCAAATAACGAGCGTTCGGTAATCAAGGGAGAATTAAAAATACGAATTTCAATTCCCATTTGTTTATTATAGTACAAAAATAACGCTTTGTAAAGTGCTTTTCCTCAATTTCGACAAATTTGGAGAGTTTGTGCAAAAAATACAATTTTGAAGGTTTGAAATTGTGAAATTGTTTATAAAAAACGTATATTAAAGCCAAAAAATCCAACCATACCCTTATCGAAAAATATTTTGGTCCTAAGCATAATGGTAAAATATATATTAGCATTTTTCCTAAAAAAGCGGGCTGTTTTTTCATTTTTTTGCTTTTATTTACAAATTATACAAGCTTTTTGCAGGAATTATAAAAACAACTTGCAATTTTTTGAGCTTTGAAATATAATAAAGGTGTAATGATTTGTTTTGAACGGAACAACGGCGGTTTTTGCCGAAGCTCATTCTTGCATATTAAAGCCGCCGCCGTATTCATATTTTTATTTCACATAATCAGATGAAAGGACAGGTCGATAAAAATGTACAAGGATATGTCAAAGGAACAGCTTGCGGCGGAAAAAAGCGCGGTGCTGGCAAAATACGAGGAATACAAGGCGGAGGGTCTTAAGCTGGATATGTCAAGAGGCAAGCCCGCTTCCTCTCAGCTTGATCTGACGGACGATATGCTTTTGCACTGTCTTGACGGCGCGCATATAAGCGAAACGGGCGTTGACTGCCGCAACTACGGCGTGCTGGACGGCATTTACGAGGCTAAGCGCTTGTTTATGGCTATGCTCGGCGTTGGCAGGTACGAAATAATAGTGGGCGGGAACTCCAGCCTTTGCATGATGTACGACAGCATAGCCAGAGCAATGCTGCTGGGGGTTATGGGCGGCAAGAAGCCCTGGAGCAAAAACGAGCGCGTAAAATTTCTTTGCCCCGCTCCCGGCTATGACAGGCATTTTGCCATATGCGAAAGCATGGGAATAGAAATGATCACCGTTCCCTACAAGGCTGACGGTCCAGATATGGATATGATAGAGGAATTGGTTTCCGAGGACGAGGAAATAAAAGGCATATGGTGCGTTCCAATGTACTCGAATCCCACCGGAATAACCTATTCGGACGAGGTTGTAAGACGCTTCGCCAACCTTTCGCCTAAGGCTGACGATTTTCGTATTTTTTGGGATAACGCCTACTGCGTACATCATCTTACCGACACTCCCGATCATCTGCTGAATATTCTCGAGGAATGCAAGAAAACGGGCAAGGAGGATATGGTTTATATCTTCACCTCTACCTCAAAAATAAGCTTCCCCGGCGGAGGATTGGCTGTACTTGCCGCAAGCGAGGCTAATATCAACTTCGTGAAAAATCAGATGGCGTATCAGACCATCGGCTACGATAAGCTGAATCAGCTCAGACACGCCCGCTTCTTTAGGGATTTCGACGGTATAAAGGAGCATATGGAAAAGCACCGCGCCATTATAAAGCCTAAATTTGACGTTGTTTTGGAGGCTCTTGACAAGGAGATAGCGCCTCTCGGGATAGGAAGCTGGCACAAGCCCAACGGCGGATATTTTATCGCCTTCGACGGCTTGGACGGTACCGCCAAGAGAACGGTGCAGCTTTGCAGGGAGGCGGGGGTCGTGCTTACCGACGCGGGAGCCACCTTCCCCTACGGAAAGGACCCGAGAGACAGAAACATAAGAATCGCTCCTACCTTCCCCACCGTTGACGAAATGAAAAAGGCAATAGAGATTTTCTGCGTCGCGGTTAAGCTGGCAAGCATTGAAGTACTGGAGAACCGATAATATCGGCAATCAAACAAATAAAACAACAAATAAAATCAGCTGCCGCAGCGCGACAGCTGATTTTATTTGTTGTTTTATTTTTCAAAAATGGAGAACCATTAAAGGATAGCTTAAACAAGCAACAGCGGTTATACAAGCTCTATGCCCGAATCGCTGGCGATCTCAAAGCGCTCGACCAAGGTCTTAAGCAGCTGAGCCTGGCTGTTCAGCTCTTCGGAAGCAGCCGCGCTTTGTTCTGCCGTAGCGGAGTTGTTCTGTACGACGGACGAAATCTGATCGATACCCACGGTTACCTGCTGAATGGAAACGGACTGCATCTCGCTTGCTTCCGCGACCTTGGAAACGATCTCGTTTACCTGCTTGGAGGCTTCCATTACCTTTTCGAGGGTAGCGGCGGTCTCGTTTGAGATTCTTACGCCGTCTTGGACCGCGTTGTTGGATTCTACAATAAGTGAAGCGGTGCTCTTTACCGCGTCCTGAGACTTAGCCGCAAGGTTTCTTACCTCCTCGGCTACTACCGCGAAGCCCTTGCCCGCTTCGCCTGCCTTAGCGGCTTCAACGGCGGCGTTAAGCGCAAGTATATTTGTCTGGAACGCAATGTCCTCGATAGCCTTGATGATCTTGCCAATCTCGGAGGAAGCAACGTTTATCCTGTCCATCGCCTCGGTCATGCTTCTCATCTGAGCATTTGCCTCGTTCATAAGGTCGGTGGTTGCGGTAACGCTGTCCTTGGCTGTGATACAGTCGCTGAGATTTTCGTCGGTCTTGGCGGAAATTTCGTTAATGGTAGCCGCCAGCTCTTGAATGGAGGAAGCCTGCTCGGTGGCGCCCTGGGACAAGCCCTGTGCGCCTGCGGAAACCTGATCGGAGCCTGCGGAAACTTGATCCGCCGCTACCTCGATCTTGCCCATTGCGGAGCTGAACTCCTTGTTGATCTCCTTAACGGAGGAAATAAGCTCGGAAAAGTCGCCCACATAGGCGTTTGCGTTCTGATCCGTGTCAACGTTCAGCTTGCCCGCTGCCATAGAGGTCAAGATACGCTCGATATCGCTTATCATTCTGTTCAGCTTCTTTACGACCTCGCCTGTTGAAGCCGAGAGAATGCCCGTTTCGTCCTTTCTCTGAATGACCTCGACGGAGGAGCTTACGTCGCCCATAGCCAAAGCCTTGATTCTGTCGCAGCAGATAATGATGGGCTTAACGATCTGCGTGCTTACCATAGTCGCAATAATTATGCCTACAACCACGAATACCACAAGAAGTATAACGGTGATGATTATCGTGAGGTAAAGATCCTCCATAAAGGAGCTCTTGGAGACCTCCGTAATGATCGCCCAGCCGTTTGCCTCGGTATTGATAGGCTCATAGGTGATAAGCATCTGATCGTTGTACTGTACGCTGTAATACTCGGTGTTGCCCTCTTCGCCCATAGTCGCGCGTGTGATAGCCTTGGCATAATCGGCGAGGGCGGAATTTGCCTCCGCCTCATCGATAACGTTGTATTGGGAGGCAATGATATCCGCGCTGGGATAAGCCACTATCAGACCATCCTTGTTAACTATGTAGCCTCTGCCCTCGCCGCCGATGTTGATGCCGTCCACCAGATCGACAAGCAGCTCGGGGGGCGCCTCAAAGCGTACAACGCCGACCACGTTGGAGTCCACCACGCCGTTTTCCCAAATAGGCGCGGCGAACACTATCGAAAATTGTCCCGTTTCGGGAGACTGTAAGGGATCGGAAATATAGCTGTCTCCGTTTATGGCGGCTCTGAAATATTCGCGGGTGCTGTAATCTCTGCCGTCAAAGCGGCCGATACCGTCGGCGTCTATTATATTGGCGGCGTCAAGTCCCTCTCTTTGAGCTATGCCGTCGATCATGCTTTTTTGACGGTCAAGATCGTTGGGGAAATCGTTAAAGGTAAGATCGAAGGTCGCGCCGCCCACCTCTGCAACGCTCAAATAAAGCTCGAGCTGGTTCTTTACCCTCTCGGCGGAGTCGTCGCAAAGCGTCTGCATCTCCAATTTGGCGGAATCTATGCTGGAATTATACGACATTATTGCGGAAACAACGCTGATAGAAACTGCGGGAAGCACCGACAACAGAATAATCCAAAGCAGAATTTTTGATTTGATAGATTTCATTCCTTTGATAATGCTTCTTTAAGAAGCATTTCTCCTTTCAGTATTACTTGAAGACGCTGTAAAGCGGAGCTTATCCTTTAAAGCCTTAAGCTTATGTCGTGATAATACAGCCTCGGCAGCTTCTTTTACGGGCTTGGCGGAAAATCGCCTGCGTCGGGTATGCGGCTTATAATGGCACGATTACTTGACAAGACCCGTTTCCGAATATATTATAACAATTTTCGCCGTAAATTTCAAGCAAAAAAAACAAAATAAGCGAATTTAATAAACGCAAACACGAAACTTTGTTATATTGCACAATAAATTACCCATATTATTGTTTAAGATGCTCATAGTAAAAAACGGCAAGGCGGGTTCGGTCTCTAAGGTCCAATTTGAGGAGTATGCCGCTGATATAATTTCTGACAGTCCCCTCGCTCAGATGGAGCTCGCTTGCTATCTCGCGGTTGGAGAAGCCCTTTCCCACCATTTCAATGATCTCCATCTCCTTTTCGCCGAGACCGAAGCTTTCGGGGCGGAAATCCGACTTTTTCCCCACAAAGCCCGCGATCTTTTCGGTAACGTCGGAGCAAAAGACCGTTTTTCCGCGAAGCACCGCCTTAAGCGCGGGAACGATGCTGTCGAACTCCTGCTTCAATATATAGCCCTTAGCGCCTATTTTAAGCGCGTCGCGGATATAATCGTCGTCGGAAAAGGTGGTCAGAAACAGTATGCGCGCTTCGGGGAACTCCTTTAAAACAGTCCTTGCGGCGGAAATGCCCGTGACCTCTCCCATTCGTATATCCATAAGCAAGATGTCGGGCTTGGTTTCCCGAAAAAGCTCCGCCGCCTCCTGTCCGCTGCTGCCGACGCCGATTATGCTGACCTCTCCCGAAGCCTCAAGAATGATCTTCAGCGAAGCGGTAACGACAGGGTCGTCGTCAGCCAAAAGCACCCTCATTTTTTTCGTTTCATCATTCATAGTAGAAAAGGTCTATTCCGCCGTACTCGTCGCTTTCCGCTCCGAAAAGCACAAAATCGGTGTAAAGGGAATTTCCGTAGTAATCGTATATCTCGAAGGCGTAATAATAATCGCCGTCGTACAGGCAGTCGTAGTCGATCCTAAGCTCGCCGTCGCAAACGTACTCCCAGCCGTAGAAGTCGAAGGCATATTCGAGAGTCTCCGCGTCGTAGGCGTAGTAGCAGGGCTCTATCACGTCTCCCGCCTTAAGCTGATACACGTCTCTGGCGGCGCTTCCGTTTTCGTCAATGCCGTCCCATACGCCCAAAACGGAGGTGACTACGTCGTAGCCGTAGCTTTGCTTTATTCTGAGGTTGGTGTATTCGCCGTTAAGGTAAATGGGCGCGGTGTATATGTTGTAAGTCTCGTCGTCGTTGTAAACGCTTTCCACAAGGAAAGAGCAGATAGGCTGACCGTCGGGCAGTGCGAACCACAGTCCGTCAAACAGGTCTCTGCATTCGCCTGTTTCCCAGTCCATATCCACATAGTCGTCGGTGCCCAGGTCCAGCATATATTCGCAGTTGTCCTCGTCATCCCAGTAGCTGAGCATTATGTTGCAGTATACGGTGTCGAGATTGTAAAGGCTGTCTTGAGTCAAGGTGAAGTTATAGATTCCCTCGCTGTCTATATTGGGTGCAACCGCATATTCCAGCGCGGTGTTGCCCGCGTCCGAGTTGAGACCGTCTGCGTCGTTGTATTCCCAATATCCAAACTCGGATACGTCTATGTCGGAGTCGGACCAAAATCCGGTATTGCCGCCGAGCCACGTATCGGCGGCATAGCCGTCGATGCTGCCCCTGCTTTCGCTTCCGTAGGCGCAAATGTCGGCTATGCTTATGTAGTACGGACTGACGCAGATATCCTTAAAATCGGCAAGCTCGCTGCTGCCCTGTACGCTTAAGGGGTAATATATGCTGAGTCCGCCCGCAAAGAAGGAGTTGTAACCGTTCACGGCGTAAACTATACATTCGTCAAAAAGCTCGTCCACGCTGCGGGAGCGGTCTGAAAGACCTTCGGTGTAATAAATAAAGTCCTTAAGGTCCACCATATTGGTGTAGCCCTCGCTTCTGTTGTTGCCTCCGAAGTTAAGGGCGCTTTTTGCCGCCTTGATGACCTCGGTAAGCCCGCCGTCGTCGCATATGTTCTCATATATATCGGCGCAAAACGAATTGAACTCGGTAAGGAACGCGTCAAGCCTTGACAGGTCCACCACCGACAGGGTAGCCTCGTCCTCCTCTCCGCTTGCCATACAGCTGAAGTAATATCCGTCGCAAATATATTCACCCACGCTCGCGCCGTCGTCCGCGCCGTTCTCCAGCGCCTCGGCAAAGGAGCCGTAATCCCAGCCGTAGCCCGATTCAAGGTCTTGAGACGCCACCATATAATTACCGTATGAAGCGAGGATATTGGCAAATTCCACCGTCGCCATAAGGCAGGCGTCGCTTCCGATGATCTCAAAGGGCTTATATGCTTCCTTGAAAACGGAAGCCAAGGCGATATCTATCTCCTTTAGGGAAAGGGAATCGTCGTTATGAAGCTCGTCGAAGCAAACTCCGCTTATGCTGCCGCCGCCGTGGTTCCAAAAATCCAGAACCGTGTATTGAGAATCGTACTCGCCAAGCCCCCAGCTTAAGAAGTCGGAAAGCGTGTCGGGGTCGCCCATATCGGTGGAAGCTCCGCTGTAGACCACCTCGCAGCCACCGTCGCTTATAAGCAGTCTTTGCTTTTTCCCGTCCTCGCACATGTCGTTCCACCATTCTTTGGAGCCGTCCGCTTCCACAACGAAGCGGAGCCTGCCGCAGCTTTCGGTGGCAGCCTGCATTTCGAGCAGGTCGTCTGTAGCCGAGCCCTGGTCCGTTTCCAGATCGCTGCCGCACATATAGACAAATACCGTCCAAACGCCGTCGTTTTCACTGCTGACCGCGCTTCGGGACAGGCGGTTTATTTCAAGAGCTCCGCCGTTATCGAGGGAAAGCATGGTGCCCCTGCCTCCCGCAAGCTCGACCGTCTCCGAAACGCTTGTGTTTTCCGCCGTTTCAACGGTCTCGGAAGCGTCTGTGTTTTCCGATGCTTCAACGGTCTCCGCGGCGCTGTTCTCCGCCTTTGAGGTGATCGGAGCGGTGAAAGAGGGCTCCCTGTCGGCGGTATCATATCCTCCGTTTCCGCCGCAGCCGCATAAAAGCAGCGCGAGAGAGACCGAAACGGCGGAAAGCTTTGTAAATCTGTTTTTCATAAAAATTTCCTTATTTTTTCGTTTTGTTTTTTTCTTCAACGCTTTCATTGTATACGTTGACCATCTTGACGATCTCCTTGTCGTCCGCTATAAGTATCTCGCCTTTCAATTTTTCGTTATGGGCGACGCCGCAGACGTAGCCCGACATAAACAGGCACTTGTTGGCGCTTCTTTCCTCGACCATTTCAAGCTTGTCCACCGCCTTGACCCCGTCTACCACAAAGCAAAGGCAGGGCTCCACCGAGCCGGGCACGTCGCTTAAGAAAATGACCATTCTGTAGGAGGCGTCGTTAAGCTTTGCCCCCGCTTCCTCAATGGCTCTTATCAGCCTTTTGCCGCAGCTTTGCGCTTCCCGCAGCTTTGCGCCGTCGTTTTTCGCCGCCGAAGCCTTTTCGGTCATTTCCGTTTCCAGAGACTCCACCTCCGCCAGAAGCTTGGCGACGGCGCTGCTTCCGTTTTTCAGCTCCCTGCTGAAGCTGCCGCCGAAAAATTCCTTGGTGTTGGAGAGAGAAAACTCGTCCTTGTTCCTTATGCAGCGTTCGAGCTCTTTTATGTATTCCTCCGTGCCTTCCTTTTTCTGCGCTATAAGCTTCCTTGCCGCGTCGGTCTCAGCCTTGCCGTCGCCGATATTCAGCAGCATTTTCAGATCGAGGGTAGGCACTACGCTTCCTCTCGAGCTGGTAACGCCGAGAAACATAGGCGGCGCGTTGGGCACCTTGGTTATGGGCGGAAGCTGAGAGATACCCGTCACCATTTCGGTGCTGACGGCAAAAAGCTGCTGCTTTAGCTCAAATATTATCCAGGGCAATTGATTAGTCGGTTCCATAAAACGCAACTCCTTCCAAGTAAGATAAAAACGCAGCGTTGCCGCCGAAAAACCGTGAGAACAAGCTCCGAAAGTCTTTTTTGAAAAAACAAAAGCAGCGGGAAAGCGCGCAAAAATATCCGAAAAATATTATTAAAATAAGTATAGCACATTCCGGATATTTTTTCAACCGAAAATTACGTTTTTGTTCCGCGAATTTTTTTATTTTCTATTGAAGTCGGCTGAATTTTATGGTACAATTATAAAAAACCTTAAGAAAGGATAAGCACAATGAAAAATATTCCCGTTGTAAAGCTCGGTATCATTGCCGTTTCCCGCGATTGCTTCCCCAAGTCCCTTTCAGCCTCCCGCCGCGAAAAGGTGGTTGCGGAATACAGGAGGTACGGAGAAATTTTTGAATGTACCGTAACCGCCGAAAACGAAAAGGAAGCCATGGAGGCGCTGGAGGAATGTAAAAAAGCGGAGTGCAACGCCCTTGTGGTGTATCTCGGAAACTTCGGTCCCGAGACAAGCGAGACCATCATAGCAAAGTATTTCGACGGTCCCGTTATGTACGTCGCCGCCGCCGAGGAGGCTTGCGGCAGCTCTCTATGCGACAGCAGAGGCGACGCTTACTGCGGTATGCTCAACGCGAGCTACAACCTGGCTTTAAGAAATATCAAGGCATACATACCCGAATATCCCGTAGGCACTCCCGACGAGGTAGCCGTTATGATAAAGGAATTTGTACCCGTTGCACGAGCGATCATCGGCGTACACGACCTTAAGGTCATCAGCTTCGGACCCCGTCCTCAGGACTTTCTTGCCTGCAACGCGCCTATCAAGCAGCTTTACAATTTGGGCATAGAAATAGAGGAGAACAGCGAGCTTGACCTGTACGCCGCCTTTAACGAGCACAAGGACGATCCCCGCATCGCCGATACGGTAAAGGATATGGAAAAGGAATTGGGAGACGGAAACAAAATGGCGGGTATCCTGCCCAAGCTTGCCCAATTTGAGCTGACTTTGTTGGATTGGGCGGAGGAGCATAAGGGCAGCCGCAGCTTCACGGTATTCGCCAACAAGTGCTGGCCCTCGTTCCAGACGCAGTTCGGCTTTGTTCCCTGCTACGTAAATTCGCGTCTTACCGCCATGGGCATTCCCGTCGCATGCGAGGTGGATATTTACGGAGCGGTGAGCGAGTATATCGGCGCATGCGTAAGCGGTGACGCGGTAACGCTTCTCGATATCAACAACACCGTTCCCTCCGATATTTTTAAGGAAAACATCGAGGGCAAATTCGGATATACCCAAAGGGACACCTTTATGGGCTTCCACTGCGGAAACACTCCCTCCTGCAAGCTCACCTCCTCCGCGATGAAGTATCAGCTCATTATGCACAGAGGCTTGGAGCCCGATAAGGAGCCCGATATCACAAGAGGCACCCTTGAGGGCGACATTATCCCCGGGGATATTACGTTTTTCCGTTTGCAGTCCACAGCCGACTGTAAGGTAAGGGCATACGTGGCGGAGGGAGAGGTGCTTCCCGTTGCTACACGTTCCTTTGGCGGGATCGGCGTGTTTGCCATAAACGAAATGGCGAGATTTTACCGTCACGTGCTCATCAAGGGCCATTTCCCCCACCACGGCGCGGTCGCCTTCGGTCATTACGGAAAGCAGATATTTGACGTTCTGACCTACTTGGGCGCGGAGGAAATAGGCTACAATAAGCCTAAGGGCGTACTTTACGACGGAGAAAATCCTTTTGTGAAATAAATATTTATAACATAAAAACGACCCGTCGGAGACGGGTCGTTTTTATGTTATTTAATTAAGGCGCGATCACTTAAGCTCCGCAAAGTACTTGATGGTTCTTACCATCTGAGATGTGTAGGAGTTTTCGTTGTCGTACCAGGAAACGACCTGTACCTCGTACAAATCGTCCGCAATCTTGGCAACCATGGTCTGGGTAGCGTCAAAGAGAGAGCCGTATCTCATACCGATAACATCGGAGGAAACGATCTGATCCTCGTTGTAGCCGAAGGACTCGGAGGAAGCGGCTTTCATAGCGGCGTTGATGCCTTCCTTGGTGATGTTGCTGCCCTTAACGACTGCGGTAAGAATGGTGGTGGAGCCTGTGGGAACGGGAACACGCTGTGCGGAGCCGATAAGCTTTCCGTTGAGCTCGGGGATAACAAGACCGATCGCCTTGGCAGCGCCCGTGCTGTTGGGAACGATGTTGGCGGCGCCTGCTCTTGCACGTCTGAGGTCGCCCTTTCTGTGAGGACCGTCAAGGATCATCTGATCGCCCGTATAAGCATGGATAGTGCTCATAATGCCGCTCTGAATGGGAGCGTAGTCGTTAAGAGCCTTAGCCATGGGAGCAAGGCAGTTAGTGGTGCAGGAAGCGGCGGAAATAATAGTGTCGTCGGCGGTAAGAGTATTCTCGTTTACGCTGTATACAACGGTCTTAAGATCGCTGCCTGCGGGAGCGGAGATAACGACCTTCTTTGCGCCTGCGTCGATATGAGCCTGAGATTTTTCCTTGGAGCAGTAGAAGCCCGTGCACTCCAAAACTACGTCTACGCCGATCTCTCCCCAAGGAAGGTCGGCAGCCTTAGCCTCCGCGTAGATCTTAAGGGTCTTGCCGTCTACGGTGATGGTGCCTGCTTCATCGTCAGCGGAAACCGTGTGAAGATTTTCGCCGATCGTGCCGCAGTAGCCGCCCTGCGCGGTGTCATACTTTAAGAGCTGAGCCAGCATAGAGGGCTTTGTAAGGTCGTTGATGGCAACTACCTCATAGCCTTCCGCGCCAAACATCTGTCTGAATGCGAGTCTTCCGATACGTCCGAAACCATTGATTGCAACTTTAACTGCCATTGGAATAGTCCTCCTGAATTTTGTTTTTACAAGCGTGCGCCTGAGGGAGGCTTTCCGAAGCACGTTCGGAATACAGCCGCAAGCCCACACTTTTTAATCGGGTTTTTACCTTTATATTATTATACTAAACTTTACCGAAAATATCAAGGGGTTTGACAAAAAAATAACAAATTTTGTTTGTTTTTTACATAAAAAATCCGATAAGACGCGAAAAAACTGAAAATAATCATACAAAATTTCTTTTTTTTAATTTGGCGAAGCTTAATAAAATTTTTAAATCTCCGTTCCAACGCAAAAATCCTCTTCAACGTCGGTGAGCCTGACCCTTACGATATCGTGCCTTTTTCCTTTTCCGCCGTATATCCGCACGGGTATATAGCTTTCGGTGTATCCGTTGATATAGTCGGGCGACGTTTGCCTTTCTATAAGCGCTTTGTGCACCGTGCCGAGGTTTTTCTCAAAAAAGCTCCGTCTCGATCTGCGCGCAAGCTCGGTCATTCTGTTATAGCGCTCTGCCTTTACCCGTTCGGGCACTTGATTCGGCATTAAGGCGGCGGCGGTGCCGGGGCGCACCGAGTAGGTAAACACATGGATACGCGCGAAGCCGATACGCTCCGCAAAACGGAGCGAGCTTTCAAATTCCGCCTCGGTCTCTCCCGCGAAGCCCGTCATTATATCGGTGGTAACGGCGCAGCCTGGGAAAGCCTTTCTTAAATTTTCGGTTATTTCCTCGTATTCCGCGGCGGTGTAATGTCTGTTCATTCGCTTAAGGGTCGAATCGCAGCCGCTTTGCAGGGAAAGGTGAAAATGCGGGCAAAGCTTTTCAACGGAGGCTAACCTGTTTATCTCTTTCGGCGTGAGCAGCTCGGGCTCCAGCGAGGACAGCCGCACTCTTTCGATAAGTGGCTCCTCCGCCGCAGCCTTTACCGCGTCGTAAAGAGACAGCCCGATATCCGAGCCGTAGCAGGAAAGATTTATTCCCGTCAAAACTATTTCCTTATGACCGTCCGCCGCGTGAAACCTTATTTCTTTCACGATATTGTCAAGACCTCTCGAACGTATGCGCCCTCTTGCCGCGGGGATTATGCAGTAGGAGCAAAAACGGTCGCAGCCGTCCTCTATTTTGACGAAGGCGCGCGTTTTATCGCTGTGAAAAAATTCCTCGGGCTCATAAAATTCCCTTTCGTGAGGCTTGACGCAGCTTTTCTGCGCCCTGCTCTCCGCAAATTCGGCAATAAGAGAGGGTATGCTTTTATTTTCGGAGTTGCCTGTCACAATATCCGCGTACTTGTCAAGCGCCGCCTCCTCGGGAAACGCCTGCGGGTAACAGCCCGTCACAACAACGATCGCGGAGGGATAATCCCGCCGCAGCTTTGAAATAAGCCTTCGCGCCTTTTTATCTCCGTTTTCGGTAACGGTGCAGGTATTTACGATAACGATATCGGGAATATCGTTTTCCTCCGCCCGAGTATACCCCTCGGAGAGCATAGCGGCGGAAATTATGCCGCTGTCATACTGATTGACCTTGCAGCCTTGTGTTAAAATCAAAAAATTCATAGTTACGACCCGTGATTGTTTAAAGTTTACAAAAAAGTATTTTTCTTTTTCCTATTATACATTATTTTGAAAAAAATTTCAATTTTTCGGAGTGAAATTTTAAAACTCTCTTGACTTTGACAAAAAAAGTGATATCATTATCACAGACAAAGGGATTTGTCAGGCAATCATATTTTAAGAAGGCGAAGACATGAAAAACGTAAAAATATCGCTCCATTCCCTGGACGATATGAAGGAATTCAACAGGATAACCTGCGGCTTTGATTATCCCGTTGATCTGGCAGCGGGAAGCTACAAGGTGAACGCAAAAAGCATTATGGGCTTATTTACCTTTGAGACCAACACCGACCTTGATTTGATAATCCATTCGGATAATTATAAGGATTATCTCTCAAGAATAGACAAATTTTTGGTAGATTGACCAAATTTTTGGATTTCGGTAAAATTTTTCGTTAAAGCACTTGCTTTTTAACGGAAAATTTGTTACTATTAAGTCAATAAATCATAAGGAGGATCTTATTATGGTTGAGTACAAAGTAAAAATCAGCACTATCGACGATGTAAAAAAATTCGTAAACGCGGTGTCCAAGTACGATTTTGATGTGGACCTTATTTCGGGCAGATACGCTATCGACGCCAAGTCTATTATGGGTATTTTCAGCATAGACCTTTCCAAGGAGCTTGTTATGAAGGCTCATACCGACAATGCGGACGTTATCAAGGGCGATTTGGCTGATTACATTATTTAACGGACCATGTCAAAGGGCTTGCGTTTAAGCCGCCCTGCGCAATACGAAACATAATTGGATCGGAAGCGGGATCGAGTTCTGCTTCCGATTTTTTGTCGGAATGGGGCTGGTGGTTCATTATTTTTAAAACTGCATAGCGCTCCCGAGCGGGGAGTAAGTATAACGGGGAGCAAGCTTTGGTTGACTAATTCTTAAAATTGCATATTATGTGATGTTCTCTTTTACTCGAAAGCGAGTGCAGTGTGCGCTCCCGCGCGGGGTTTAAGCGCAACAGGGAGCAAGCTTTGGCTGACTAATTCTTAAAACTGCATATTATGTGATGTTCTTTTTTACTCGGAAGCGAGTGCAGAATGCGCTCCCGCGCGGGGCTTAAGGTGACACCAAA
>JAMPHV010000020.1 GCA_023663265.1 Bacteroides sp. | reverse complement strand
CTCCTTTGGTGTCACCTTAAGCCCCGCGGGAGGCGCGCTGCTCTCGCTTCCGAGCTAAAGAAAACATTACATAATATGTAGTTTTAAGAATTAGTAAATCGGTACTTTAATAAAGGTTAAGAGCTATCGTAAGCGCAATTGTTAAAAGTAATATCTCCGATTGAAAATTTTGGGAAACTTAAATCAATTATCAATTGCTATAAGCTTTGGGATAGTTTTTCTACAGCCCCCGATTTATTTAATTTTTTATAACGTTCACCTTAAACCCCGAAAGGTCGGAAAAGCTGCCGAAGATCCCCTCGGTAACAAATATTTCCTTGTTATCGGTCACAAGAAGCATTTCAAAGCTTCCCTTTTCTCTCCACAGCTTCTCGGCTTTTTCCCTGCCCATTACAAAAATCGCTGTTGAGAGGGCGTCGCACTCCGTGCCGTTGTCGCCGATCACCGTAGCCGAAGCTATGCCGTTGTCGGCGGGATAACCGTCTGCGGGATCGATGATGTGGTGGTATCTAACGCCGTTTTCGTCCTCAAAGTACCTTTCGTAATTTCCCGATGTAACGATCGCCTTTTCCCGAACCTGTAAAACGCACAGATTGCTTTCGTCAAAGGGATTTCGCACAGCCACGTTCCAGGCTGTCCCGTCGGGCTTTTCCCCTATCGTTCTGACATTGCCCCCTAAATTTAAAACAGCCGAGGTCACGCCGCAGGCTTTCAAAGCTTCCGCCGCCTTATCCCCCGCGTAGCCCTTTGCCGCCGCGCCCAAGTCGATTTGAAAATCCCGCGGGAGCTGAACGGTGTTTTCCTTTAGCTGTACGGCTTTATAGCTTACGTTTTCCAACAGCCTTTTCAGCGTATCGGGCTCGGGTATCCCGTAATCGCCCGTGGTGAAGCCCCATTCCTTTATTACGGGGCGCAGAGTAATGTCGATCGCGCCCCCGCTCTCCTCCGCCGTCAGCAGGGCTTGTCCGATGACCGCCGCGGTGTCCTCGCTTACCGTTACGGGCTTGCCCTCGGAGGCGTTTACGGCGGACACCTCACTGTCGGGATCGGTGACGGACAAAAGCGCCTCAAGCCGCTCTATTTCCTTTTTACATTCCTTTGCCGCAGCTTCCCCGTTATCGCCGTAAACCGTTAAGGAGATATATGTGTCCATTGAAATAAAGCCCGTCTGATAAACGGGCTGAACGGTATCGACATAGCCGCAGGCGGTCAGACAAAAAAACACCGTAAGCAACGCCGAGACCTTTATGATATTAGCTTTCTTGATCATCGCGTTCCTTTTGAGATTTTTTAAGGGATTTTTTCGTAATTCGTTTCAGTACAAGCTGCGCGGCTAAGCCCGTGACGGCTCCCGCTATGCAGCCCGATAAAATAAGAAGAGGAAGATAAAACAGTACGGCTGAGGTCCTCATTATCAGCATGGCTGCCGCAAGCTGTCCTATATTGTGGAGCACCGCTCCGAAAACGCTGCAAAGCCACAAATGCTCCATAGGAATGATTTTTTTCAGAAACAGCATGCCGAGCAGACACATAAAGCCGCCCGACAAGCTGTATATTACGGTCGAGGGATTGGAGGCAAACAGCGCGCCGAGCAGGATACGCGCCAGCAGCATCAGCGCCGTCTCGCTCCATTTGTATCGATATACCGCATATACGGTTATTATATTGGCAAGCCCGAGCTTTACTCCCGCGATAGGCGATAAATTCGGTATTCTAAGCTCCACAATAAAAATGATCAGAGAAACCGCGGTCAAAAGAGACAGCTCGGTCAAACGCCTTATTTTCACTTCACCGTCCCCTTTCCGATAGACGTCCTCGGAAACCTACGAGGAGGTCTAATCAAAAGCGCGTACGAAATCGGCGCGGGTATCAGCCCGCGACCGCGTCCGTTCCGCCCCGTTCCGTCGAAAACCGTATCACCAAATGATTGGGGAGACAGACTATCGGCGCGGAGGAAGACAGCCAGCCTGTTTTCACACAGGTGTTGTCCCTGCAGCCCGCTTCGCTTACCCTTATCCGACCGCCGCTTATCTCTATGAGATTATAGCTGCCGCCGTAATCCAAGCGTATGACCCGATCCTGCTCGGACGAAAGGTCAAGGGAGTATAAAACCTCCTCGTCTCTCAGCACCAAAACCGTATCCGAGCCGCTCGGTCGAAGCAAAAGCAGCGTTCCGACGGCTCCTGCGGCAAAAAGGAGCGCCGCCGCGATATAGACCGCCAAAAGCTTTTTTTTCATTTCTGCCCGTAATAGGCGTTTTCGCCGTGCTTTCTTAAATAGTGCTTATCCAAAAGCTCCCGCTGCATTTCGGGAAGCCGTTCGTTGAGGGTAAGGGCGTGATATGCCATAAAGGCGGCTTCCTCCAGGACGACGGCGTTATGCACCGCCTCCTTGGCGGTTGCGCCCCAGGCAAAGGGTCCGTGGCTTTTTACAAGGACCGCGGGAACGGAAAGGGGATCGATATTTTCAAAGGCTTCTATTATAACGGTACCCGTTTCCTTTTCATACTCTCCCTCGATCTCGGATTTGGTCATCGCCCTTGTGCAGGGGATCTCGCCGTAGAAATAATCGGCGTGAGTGGTCCCCAGCGGGGGTATACCCGTTCCCGCCTGAGCAAACGACGTCGCCCAACGGCTATGGGTGTGGACAATTCCGCCTATTTTCGGGAACGCCTTGTATAATTCCAAATGAGTGGGAGTATCGCTGGAGGGTCTGTATTTTCCCTCAACCGTCTCGCCGCTTAAGCTTACCACCGTCATATCCTCGGGTGTCATTTCCTCGTAGGAAACTCCCGAGGGCTTTATGACCATCAGTCCGCTTTCACGGTCCACAGCGGAAACGTTTCCCCAGGTAAAGGTCACAAGCCCGTGCTTGGGGAGCAGAAGATTGGCTTCATAAACCTGTTGCTTCAATTCTGTCAGCATAGCGACTGTCCTTTCCTTTCTGCGGTCAAGCCTTCGCCGCCTTGATCTCCGCGCCGAGTCCCGCCTTGAACCTCTTCATATATTCGTTAAAGCCTTTAACTCCCTCTTCCTCGGGAGCGACCGTCCTCTTTTCCATTTTCTCAAACACCCTTTCGGACAGAAATCCCGACAGAGTGCTTCCGCCCTTATCCTTCATATATGCCGCCAGCAAAGCCATGCCCCAGGCTCCGCCCTCTCCCGCGGTGGTCATAACGGTCAGCGGAACGTTCATGGCGTTGGCGGTAAGCTTATCCGCCGCGCCCTCGACCTTGAACAGTCCGCCGTGAGCGGCAAAGCGCTCCGCCTTTACCTTTTCCTTTTCAAAAAGGATATCGGCGCCTATCTTTAAAGCCGCCACGGCGCTCATAAGCTCCGCACGGAAAAAATTCGCTAAATTAAGCTCGCTGTCGGGAGAACGGAAATACATCGGTCTCCCTTTTTCAACTCCCGCGACGGGTTCCCCCGAAAGGAAATTGTAGGCGGTGATCCCGCCGCCGCTTACCTCTCCGCTCATGGCGTGCCTGTATAAAATCCCGTAAAGCTCGCCCCTATCGACGGAGAAGCCCGTAAGCTGCGCGAACTCGTGAAATGTCCTTACCCAAGCGTCCAGCTCCGAGCAGCAGTTGTTGCAGTGCACCATAGCCACATCGGAGCCGTCGGGAGTCGCAACTACGTCTATTTCCTTATATACGCCCTTGAGCGGCTTTTCCAGAACAAGCATAGAGAAGATCGAGGTACCGCCCGAAATGTTGCCCGTTTTCGGCAGAACGCTGTCGGTGGCGACCATTCCCGTGCCCGCGTCACCCTCGGGAGGACAAAGAGGTATTCCCGCCTTTAGGTCGCCCTCGGTATCCAAAAGCCGCGCGCCCTCTTCGGTCAGCGTTCCGCATTGCTCTCCCGCGTTCATCACCTTGGGCAGTATCTCCTCTATATCCCATTTGAAGCTTCCGTCCGCGATAAGACGGCGGAATTTTTCAAGCATTTCTCCGTTATATCCGATACCGCTTGTGGGGAACATTCCCGACGCCTCGCCTACGCCCGCCGCAAATACTCCCGTTAAACGGTAATGGATATATACCGCCAGAGTGGTGATATAAGAAATACGGGCGACATGCTCCTCGCCGTTCAGTATCGCCTGATACAAATGCGCAATGCTCCACCTTTGGGGGATATTAAAGCCGAACAGCTCGGTCAGCTTATCCGCCGCCTGCTCGGTGGAGGTGTTGCGCCATGTGCGGAACGGCGTCAGCAGCGCTCCGTCTTTGTCGAACGGCATATAGCCGTGCATCATTCCCGATATTCCCATAGCGCCAACGTCGGTAAGCGTTAAGCCGTATTTTTCTTTGACGTCCCTCTTTATATCCGCGTAGCAGCCTTGAAGCCCGAGCACGATCTCCTGCATCGGATATGACCAGTACCCGTCCGTCAGCCTGCTGCTCCATTCATAGGAGCCCGTCGCCGCGGGAATACAGCTGTCGTCGGTGAGCACGGCTTTTATTCTCGTTGAGCCGAATTCTATCCCCAAATATGTTTTTCCGTTTTTTATCTTTTCTTTGATGTTATCGGTCATTGTTTGTTTCGGATTCATCTGTTATCCTTCCTCATTTTTTCAAGCTGCTTTATTTGCTCGTCACTTATACCCGCCGCTCTCAGCAAGCCCAGTATCTCTTCCCTTCCTTCTTCTCTTCCCTGATTTATTGCGTCCTCAAGCCGCGCCGCTTCATCGCGCATCGTCTTTTCTCTGAGCCTCACCATTTCCCTTACCTTTTCATCCTCGCTCATTTCTCTTATAACGTTTACCGCTTTTTTTATTTCGGGCACCTGTGTGTCACTCAGCATTTCAAACGCCTCCTCGCTATCCGCTTTAATGAGCTGCAGCCACAGCTCGGTCATATTATTTCTGTTTATAGCTCTGCTTGTTTTTTTTAATTCAAAAAAATGTATCTCACATTTATCTGTCAAAAGCTCGCCCCTGTTTTCCTCTCTTACCTTGAAAACCGAGTGAAAATCGGAACAGTCGAAAAGATTAAAATTAACTATGCTTATTGAAATGCTCCTTCTTAGACGGGAGTAGCCCTCGCCCTCCTTTAAATCTCCGCTGTACAGCTTAGCCCAATAATACAGCACTCTTTCTTTAAAGGCAGTATCGCTGTGAAGCTGCATCTCAACATTTACGTCGCAGTTATTCAGCTTAAGCCTTATATCCATCTGCCCGATTTTACCGTCCTTTGAGTCGGGCACGATCTCCGGGTTGGTAACCTCGATATCGGTAATTGAAGCTATTGGCAGAGAAAGAATATTCGACAGAAAATGCTTCAGCAGATCAACATTGTTTTTATCCGAAAACATTTTTTTGAATACGATATCATATTTTGCCGAAAGTATTTTATTCATCGCTTGCTCCTTGTGATTTTCTTTGTGCTGCGCGCTCCTGTTACTCAATATCAAATTTTTTCACAATTGACGGATAATCCCGTTTACCGTTCAAAATACGGTAGACCAAAACATTCTTTTCGTCCTCGAACACCCTGTAGAACATCATATGATCCTCAACGATCATCATACGAAACCCCATTGCCGCCATTTTTTCATCGGGAGCAACGATACCCGAATAAGGAATGGTACGTATCCTGTCGGCAGCCTTCAAGAGATTGTTCTTTATCCGTATGGCTCCTTTTTTGTTTTTCAGCATCATAAAAGCCGAAACGATCTCAGCCATATCGTTTGTCACGCCGCTCAGAAATCCGAGCGTATATTCATATTCCGTCATTTATAATGCCCTCCAGCTCTTTATCTATGTCCTCGGCGGCATATCTTTTCTTCTCCCTCAGCCGAAGCGCCTCGGCTTCAAGGAGCTTTTCCCTTAAGTCGAGCACCTCCTCGCGCAGCGTATACGCTTCAATGCTCATCAAAACAAGATCGCCCTCTCCCTTTTTTGTGAGAAATACCGGCTTATTCTCCTTTTTGCAGATATCGGAGATACTGTTGTAATCGGTTCTTAAGCTGGACGAGGGCTTTATTATCATAAAAATTTTTTTCCTTTCTGATTTCTGTACCTATAAGTATAGCATAAAAAAGGGGATTCGTCAATAAAGTAAAAATAACAGTATTATTGACACTTCGCTCCGCAAATGATATAATTAGCCCAAAATACTGCGGCAAAGGAAACTCCAAACACTATGAAATACAAAAGCACGGTAAAGGGCGTCTTTATAGACAGACCCAACAGGTTTATCGCAAACGTTGAAATAAACGGAAAAACCGAGATATGCCACGTAAAAAACACGGGGCGGTGCAGAGAGCTTTTGGTCAAGGGTGCAACGGTATATTTACAGCAAAGCGGAAATCCCGAAAGAAAGACCAAATACGATCTTATAGCGGTGGAAAAAGGGAATATCCTTATCAATATGGACAGCTCCGCTCCGAACAAGGCGGCGGGAGAATATCTCAAAAAAATATTCGGCGGCAATGCGGTTATAAAACCCGAAAAAACCTACGGCGCTTCAAGGATAGATTTCTGCGTTGAAACAGACAATGAGAGGTGGCTCATCGAGGTAAAGGGCGTCACCCTTGAGGAAAACGGCAGCGCGTTTTTCCCCGACGCTCCCACCGAAAGAGGGATAAAGCACATAAACGAGCTGTGCGGGGCGGTAAAAGAGGGCTATAAGGCATGTATTCTCTTCGTTATTCAGATGAAGGGCGTTAAGGACTTCGCTCCCAACGACATAACTCACCCCGCCTTCGGCGAGGCGCTCAGAAGCGCGGCAAAAAGCGGGGTGGAAATAAAGGCTGTGGATTGCTTGGTCACTCCCGAAAGCATGACGATTGACCGGGAGGTAAGGGTAAAGCTGTGATTATATTTTTCCCCTGCGCTCAAGCACCTCCGCTATGATCCCTTGAAGCTGGACCATATTTATGGGCTTTGGCGCGTGAGCGTTCATACCTGCGTCTATGGACCTTTTTCGGTCCTCCGCATAGGTATTGGCTGAAAGGGCGATTATGGGTATGCTTGCCAGCTCCCTATCCTTTAGCGCCCTTATCTCCCTTGCAGCTTCATAGCCGTTCATTCGCGGCATCTGTATATCCATAAGCACGAAATCAAAATATCCGTGCTCCGAGTTTTTAACGGCTTCGACCGCCAGATCGCCGTCAGAGGCGGTTTCGACAAGAAATCCCTCCTCCGTAAGCAAAGCCTGCGCTATCTCGCTGTTTATCTCGTTGTCGTCCACAAGCAGCAGCCTTTTTCCCTTTGCCGAATACTCGAAATCGGTCTGAGGAGCGGCGGAGATATCCTTTTCAAGGAGCTTCAATATAATGGTTACGGTAAATTTGCTGCCGACTCCCGATCGGCTTTCGACCTCGATCCTTCCGTCCATAAGATCGACAAGATTTTTGACCACCGCCATGCCTAAGCCGCTGCCCAAAACTCCGCTCTTGGTGGTGTTCTTTTCTCTGGCAAAGGGCTCGAACAAATGCTCCTTAAATTCCTCCGATATCCCTATTCCGTTGTCCGTTACGATAAAGCGGTATCTTCCGTAGCCTCCCGAAACCGATTCCTCGGCGGCGGCAAGGGTGACCTTTCCGTTATGCTCGGTATACTTTGCCGCATTGTCAAGGAGCTGACACAGTATTTCCTTGATCCTCACGGTATCGGCGTAAACCGAAAAGTGAGCAATGCGGGAGCTGTCTACCGAAAAGTCGATAGATTTTGCTTTCATTTGGGGAATGACCGTCTTTTCCGTTTCCGCAAGCAGGTCCGCAAGATGACATTCCGTTTCCGCAAGAACGACCTTTCCCGATTCCATTCGCGTCACCTCAAGCGCCTCGTTGACAATGGTAAGAAGCTGCTTTCCCGAAAGCTTGATTTTTTCGAGATACTCGTCCGTTTTGGCGCTTTCATTTAAATGGAGCCTTATCAGATCGGCAAAGCCGAGAATAGCGTTAAGAGGAGTTCTTATATCGTGAGACATATTGGATAAAAAGGCGCTTTTGGCTATGCTTGCCGCCTGAGCCTGCCGAAGCGAGAGCTGTAACAGCTTTTTTCGTTCCATTTGATCGGTAACGTCCTTCGCCAGCACCAGCGCGGAAACATTGCCGTTGTCGTCGTTTCCGAGAAGTATTATATAGTGAAGCGTGCGCTTTCTTCCGAGAGCGTCCGTCGCGCGGAAATCATAGGTCTGCTCCAGCTCGCCGTTTTCGCAGCATTTGAGCAGTCTGTCCCTGTCGAAAAAGCTTTTGTACTCACCCGGGTGGTTCTGCTCTATGCGTTTTGAGGAAAAGTCTATAAAATCGGAAAACCCGAGCTTGTCCGATACGCTTGAGGAGTCTAAAAAATCGAACATCTGCCCCTCCTTGGGTTGAGTCACCGCGGTTATGAATCTATCCTCCGTAAGGCTTACCTCAAAGAAAAATACCGCGTCGTACAAAATAGCCTTTCGATATTGGCTTTCGCGGGCGGACGCCTTAGTCAGCTCCTCGTTGATGTTTTCCAGGTCCGCCATTCTTTTTTTCATTCTTTCGGTGTTGTCCGCTATGAAAACATAATAAACGTCGCCCGCCGAGTTCAGATGCGCAAAACGCCCGTAATCGGTGACCCAGCGCGTTGAACCGTTCTTTTGCCTGATGCGGTACTCGACGTAATCGAGATTATTTTCGCTGTGCTCTATCTGATACGCTATGCTCTCCTCAACTCTTTCAAGATCGTCGGGGTGAACAAGTCCCTTAAAGGTATTTCCCGTAAGCTGCTTAAATTCCTCGTAGCTTTCGCAGTCAAAAATTTTAAGCGCCGCCTTGTTTATTTCCAATATCTCCTCGCTGTCGTCCGCGCGGTAAATAAAAAATCCCCCGGGCATTTCGTCCACCAACCGATGAAAAAAATCCTCCGAGCTCTCGTCCGTAATTTTCATCAGGTCCTTGAAGCTGTCATGCATATTAGCGCCTCCGAATAAAATTTGAGATCACCCGACCGAATGTCATTATTTTATTTTACAATAAATTTACGGATTATGCAAGTCTTTTTATTTGAAATTTTGAAAATAAAGCAAACCTATTGACAAAATATCCAACAGGGTATATAATTGTTATATCCGAAGCGCGAGTTTTTCTTTCGCCGAGGAGCTTAATTTTCCACTACTGACGCCAAAACCGAAAGCTTGAGGCGAAAGGGCACCGTAATTACCGTATCTCACAGGTAAGCTGTATTTATGCGCCCTTTTAAGGGCGCTTTTTTAATTTGACCGAAAAAAGAAAGGCGGAATACGAAATGGAAACAAGAGTAGCGGTGATAGGAATAATCGTGGAGGACGAAAACTCGGTAAGCGAGCTTAACAATATCCTGCACGATTACGGAAGCTGCATAATAGGACGAATGGGCGTGCCTTATCGAAGCAAGGGAATAAATATCATCAGCCTTGCGGTGGACGCGCCGCAGGACACTATAAGCGCGCTTTCGGGAAAGATAGGACGCATAAAGGGAGTAAGCGCAAAAGCGGCTTACTCGTCAAGGTAGGCGGAGCCATGCGAAGAGACGATATCGAAAGGCTGTACGAAAACGCCGACCTGCCCGACGACAGACTGAAGGAGCTTATAGAAAACGCCTCGGACGAGGAGCTTGCTCTGCTGGCGGACCGCGCCCGAAGCAGATGCCGCGAATTTTACGGCAATAAGGTCTTTGTCAGAGGCTTGATCGAGATATCCTCCCACTGCAAAAACGACTGCCTCTACTGCGGACTCAGAAGAAGCAACGCCAAAGCGGAAAGATACAGGCTTACTCCCGACGAGATACTCTCCTGCTGCGAGCAAGGGTACGGGCTGGGCTTTCGCACCTTTGTGCTGCAAGGCGGCGAGGATAATTTTTACGGCGACGATATGCTGTGCGGGCTGATACGGGATATAAAAACCGCTCACCCCGACTGCGCCGTTACCCTTTCCCTGGGGGAGCGCAGTGCGGAAAGCTTTAAGCGGCTTTTTGAAGCGGGCGCGGACAGATATCTGCTTCGTCACGAAACGGCGGACAAAGAGCATTACGCCATGCTGCACCCGAAAAATATGTCACACGAAAACCGCATGGAGTGCTTAAGGGTCCTCAAGGAAACGGGATTTCAAACGGGCTGCGGCTTTATGACAGGCTCTCCGGGTCAGACCTCCGAGCATATAGTAAAGGACCTGCGGTTTATAAAGACCTTCAAGCCTCATATGGTAGGTATCGGTCCCTTTATCCCGCACAAGGACACGCCCTTTGCGGATAAGGCGGCGGGAAGCGCAAGGCTGACGCTGCTCCTGCTGTCCGTAATACGCCTGCTGCTGCCCAAGGTGCTGCTGCCCGCCACTACGGCTTTGGGCACCATTGACCCGATGGGCAGGGAAAAGGGCATTCGCGCGGGGGCAAACGTTGTGATGCCCAATCTTTCACCCGTGAGCGTAAGAAAAAAATACTCCCTGTACGACAACAAGATATGCACGGGAGACGAAGCGGCGGAATGCGTCCAATGCCTTAAAAGAAGAGTGGCAGCGGCAGGCGGCGAGCTGACGGTCGCAAGAGGAGACCCCGCGCGCTGAAAAAACAGACCATATCATTTACGAAAGGACAGATCATTATGTACGACCCCAAATCACTTAAAGCGGAAGAATTTATCTCGGACGAGGAAATAAAGGAGACCCTTGACTATGCCGAGAAAAACAAGAACGATCTCGAGCTGGTGGACAAAATAATCGAAAAGGCAAAGCTCAGAAAGGGACTTTCTCACCGAGAAGCCTCGGTTTTGCTTGCCTGCGAGGACGAAGAACGGACAAAGAGGATATACGACCTGGCGGAGCAAATAAAAAAGGACTTTTACGGCAACCGCATAGTAATGTTCGCCCCCCTGTATCTTTCAAATTACTGCGTAAACGGCTGCGTATACTGCCCCTATCACCTTAAAAACAAGCATATCCCGAGAAAAAAGCTTACTCAGGACGATATCAGAAAAGAGGTCGCCGCCTTGCAGGATATGGGGCACAAGCGGCTTGCGATAGAAGCGGGAGAGGACCCCGTCAATAATCCCATAGAATACATACTCGAATGTATAAGCACCATTTACGGTATAAAGCACAAAAACGGCGCCATAAGACGGGTCAACGTAAACATCGCCGCCACTGACGTTGAAAATTACCGTAAGCTTCACAACGCGGGCATAGGCACCTACATATTATTCCAAGAGACCTATCACAAAAAAAGCTACGAGGAGCTCCACCCCACAGGACCTAAGCATAATTACGCTTATCATACCGAAGCCATGGACCGAGCCATGGAGGGCGGCATAGACGACGTGGGGCTCGGCGTGCTTTTCGGACTGGAGCTGTACAAGTACGAATTTGCGGGACTGCTTATGCACGCGGAGCACCTTGAAGCGGTCCACGGAGTGGGACCTCACACCATAAGCGTTCCGCGCATAAAGCATGCCGACGATATCGATCCCTCCGCCTTCGACAACAGCATAAGCGACGATATTTTCGCCAAAATATGCGCCTGCATTAGGATATCCGTGCCCTATACGGGTATGATCATTTCCACAAGAGAAAGCAAGGAGGTGCGCGAAAGGGTCATAAGGCTCGGAGTTTCGCAGATCAGCGGAGCCTCGAGAACCAGCGTCGGCGGTTACGTTGAGCCCGAGCCCGAGGACGAAAGCAGCGAGCAGTTTGACGTTTCCGACAAGCGCACCCTTGACGAGGTGGTATGCTGGCTTATGGAAATAGGGTATATCCCCAGCTTCTGCACCGCCTGCTACCGCGAGGGCAGAACGGGCGACAGATTTATGAGCCTCTGCAAAAGCGGACAGATACAAAACTGCTGTCACCCCAACGCTTTGATGACGCTAAAGGAATATCTCACGGACTACGCAAGCGGCAAAACCAGGGAAATAGGAGAAAAGCTCATTAAAAAGGAGCTTTTGAACATTCCCAAGGATAACGTCAGACAGATCGCGGAAAAATATCTGAGGGAAATAGAAGCCGAGGGAAAAAGAGATTTCAGATTTTAATTTATTCCAAAGAATCAAGAATTTGCAGAAGCGTATTTGCGGAAAACGGCTTTGCTATAAAATGATCAGCGCCGAGCTCAAGGGCTTTCCGAACGTTTTCCTCGGCGCTTTGAGCGGACAGCATAACGACCCTTGTTTCGGGATATTTCTCCTTGATCCTTTCAAGGACCTCCAGCCCGTTCATTTCGGGCATACCTATGTCCAAGGTGCATATATCCGCTTTTTCTTTTTCAAGCAGCTCAAGGCACTCCCTGCCGCCCTCCGCGGTAAGTACTCTGTAGCCGCCGCGGCTTAAAGCGTCTTCGAGCAGCATAAGCATGATCGAGGAATCGTCCGCCGAAAGCACCGTCCTTGTGTTTTTCCTTTCCGCCCTTTCCCTCGGAAAGCTGAAAATACTGTTTATTTGATCTTGACCGAGCTTGTCTTCGCCGTCCGCCTCTTTGGACGCATTATGTCCGCAGGGACGGCAGCCCAGAAGTATATCGGCGGACACGCCGAGACAATGCACTATTTTCGGTATAGTGACGACGTCGGGGAGCGACAACCCCAATTCCCAGCGGCTGACAGCCTGCGGAGTAACAAAAAGCGCGCCTGCCAGCTCCTCCTGCGTAAGGTTTTTTTCCAAGCGGTATTTTTTGATTACAGTACCGATATCCATTTTATATGACCTCCTGTTTTGTTGTCGGAAAAGCTTTTCCGTATATATTATCATACCCGAACCGCCGCTTGATGTCAATCAATTGTCAATTGTTAAAAAACGGGGCTGTAAAAAAACGACCGTCGGCGACAGGTCGTTTTTTACGTTATAATAATTGACAATTATCATTTTTTACAGCGTCCCTATTATTTTTCTGAAACCGCACCGATCACCCCTTTGCACCCTTCCAGAACGTCGTTAAAGGTTTCGTCAAAATCTCCCGTATACCAAGGGTCTGCTATATCCTCTCCCTTTCTTTCGGTAAAATCCAGCAGCTTATGTACCTTATGCTCCGCGTCCTCTCCGATAATGCGCTTAAGACGGCGAAGATTGTTTTCGTCCATCACTATCAGCATATCATATTTTCCGTAATCGGCTTTGACAACCTGCCTTGCGCGTCTCGGAGAAAAGGGTATCTTCATTTGGATAAGCTTTTGCCGCGTGCCGCGGTGAATGTCGTTTCCGAGCTCCTCGGAGCTTACGGCCGCGGAATCCGCGTGCATTTGAGAGGACAAGCCCGACTGCGCGGCTAAGTGGTTAAACACAAATTCCGCCATAGGAGAACGGCAGATGTTGCCGTGGCAGATGAATAAGATTTTGAGCATTTTGGTTTTCCTTTCCGAATTGCGGTGAATTGCCGTAATTTGCGAGGTTTTGCACGGTCTTATGGGAATGTTTCGATTTTGGCAGAAACAAGGGATTTTTTACAGATTGGGGCAAAATTGGGCAAAATGTGAACGCCGTTGGTAGTAAAAAAGTAGTCAAATTGGGGTGGGGGTACTTCTGAGGATTTTTAAGGGGGTGATATTTGTTGAATTGATAAATTAGAATTTATAATATTATCCGCTTGCTCTTTCGTTTATGTATTGACATAATGCCGTAAACTGATGAGCGTCTTGAAACATCTTGTGATTTTTAGATGTACTTAACGCGTCGTCGGGAACATCCTCGTCATAGAATGTAATACACTCGCCATCGGATAGTGTAATAACAAGCTCCACACGAGCGGAAGCACCGTATTTGCTGTGAGAAAAACCTACCTGTGTCGAAGCTGATTTGATTTTCGAAAAGCAATATGTATGTTTAAGGAACGCCACACGAAAAACAATCTTTTCATCATCGGCTGAAAATTCACATTTTCTAAGCAGAAATGTCGGCAAAATAATTGCTGTGATTATTAAAATTGTGATAATAAATTCGGCTTCGTAAAATCCGGTTTTCACAACAACCACCGCCCCGCCAATAAATAACACAATCGTGGCTATAATACAATACGCAGTACAAACTGCGTTTGAACTGTTGTTAAATTTTCCTGTCATATTTTCACCTGCTTTCAAATCAGCCCTACAACTCCCGATTTGTTGATTAACTTGACTTATTGATATTATAGCACACATTTTCTAAAAAAGGAATATTTTTTCAAAAATTGCCCCGCCGATTGGCGGAGCGATAATTTTCACGTTTCCAAACCTTCTAAAAAATCAACAATTATCTCAGCACATTCATTCGGCTTCTGTTCGTATATCATATGATCTCCGCCAAGACATACCACCTTGCAGCTGCCCATTTTTTCCGCATAGGGATAAATTATTTCCTCTCGGGCATTTTTGTATTCGTCCAGCACGGCACCGATTTTTTCATCATTAAGTTCTGTAAAACTCGGGGCAATATTAAGATCATTTATCTCCAACCGGCGTTTTATCCATTCGTTATGTTCGATAATATCCTCTTTTGTTTCAAAACCCCAGCTTGAGCATATATAAAGCTTCGGTACATCGTTTGTGACGATACTGTCAAACGCTTTTTGCAAATTGGCGGGGCGCATCTCCGTTTCGGAGATCGGGGCGAAGGACTCGAATGTCATAAGAATAAGCGCGTCGCCGAGACGCTGTTCTTCTTCGGTATAATTATCGGGATAATGATCGTTATAATTTCTCAACACGTATCGGCTGAACCCCAACTTTGCAAGAACCGCAAGCGCTTTGTCGCCAAAACCCACTGCGTATTCCTCATCATCAAAAGCATTTGCGTGAAGCTGGCTTCCGTCCGCAAAAACGACCGCCTCTATCTCATTGGGATACCGGCTTACCCAATAGCTGGCGTACGCCCCTCCGATAGAGTGCGGCATAAGAATATAGGGAGCTTCAACGCCCGCTTTTTTCAGGGCTTTGCGATAATCTTCAACTATGTATTCAAGCGTCATTTCGTTGCTTGTATCGTCGCTGAATCCATAGCCTGCACGGTCAACAAACACTACAAGATTATCCTCCTCAAGCGGCGCGGTCATATGCCGCGCAGCCACAGGAAAATCGCCCATATACAGTCCTGCCATTCCTACAATGGTATGCGCTCCATTTTCATTGCCGAATTTCGCAACATTAAGGCAATAATCTCCTACGGAAACAGGATTATAATACCCCTTTTCCTTTAAAACAGCAACCTCTTTATTGTAGTTTACTCTATGAAAAATGAATGTTACCGATATGAATAACGCAACTGCTGTGAGCAGTATAATAAACACGTTTAATACTGCATTTTTAACGCTTCTTTTTTTCATTGCTTACCTCTTTACCAATAACATAAAATCAACAATTCAAATCCTTCGGTGAAGCCGAAGGCGCACCGATCAGCGGAGCGATAATTTTCACGTTTTAAACAGCGAGATGTTTTGGGATTGCGCGGCTTTTGGCAGAAACGGGGAATTAGTATTAGTATTACTTGATAGGTATACCGATGTGCATTTCTCGACGCCATTGTGGTGCGTCACCATCATCAGACCAGTATTCATCTAAGGATATTATCTTATCTTGCTTTGTACGGATAAACGAAGTTACATGGAATGACATTGATTTATCTTTAGGGTAAACATGTGTTGCCGTTATAACCATATCTCCAGCGTGTTCAATTCACTCTACTTCGCCATCCCACTCCCCAGGATACTCACAATTTGCCCTTATAAATTCTTCTACGGTAAAATGCTCATTTGTGCAATGCCAATTCACATAGGCATCATCACTAAAATACATTCTCATAGCATCTCTATCCTGCGATAAAACTACCTTCCAAAACTGCTTTATATTCATACCCATTACGCCCCTATAAATCCCGATTAGTAGTATTTATATTATAGCACACATTTTCTAAAAAAGGAATATTTTTTTCAAAAAATCGCCCCGCCGATCAGCGGAGCGATGATTATTATATTTTAAACGGCATAGAAAATTTCTTTTGCGGCTTTTTCTCTGTTTCGTTCCGATTCCCTCTCCGCGCTCTCCAACGCCTCCGTTCTTTTCGGTTCATCGGCGTCCGCCAAGCCGAATACGTATAGATATTCAAAGTAACCCCAACATCGCTATGTGTTGTCGATCACTTATCAGCGACCCCAAACTTAATACTTTTCCCAACAATGACCCGAACCAATATTTTTTCATCTACCATTTCATCAACAGCGGACGAAAGCCTTGCTGATATGGATCTATATCCCATAGCCTTTGCCAGTTCGCTTTTTGTAAGAGGATTTTTCTCTAATACATCAGTTATACTCTGTCTGTATCCAAGCTCTTTATCGGATTTTTTCGATTTTGGAAGAAAGTGCGAATGTATGGGAATGGTCACCGAAAGATAATTTCGGTTTTCGTCCATGTCAAAGCGCAGCTTGTCGGAACCGTTTGTTTCGAGAGCTTTTATTGCGTTGGGAAAGCCTGTGTTTCTTCCCTCAATAAGCTTTAATTCCTTAAGAAAATCGCCGATCCTTCTGTTTCTGTAAATTCTCGACCTTATTTGATATTCGGCGATATTTTTATCGGTAATGCTGCGGTCGAATCCCGGGAAGCTTGTTATTTCCATACTTGAAGGACTTATTCTGACCGTGATAGGCTCGTTTATTTGATAAGAACGGTGATAAACCGCATTGGAAAGTATCTCCTCTATGGCGGCGTAGGGATAATTAAAAATTCTTACCGCTTCTGCCTTGTCATTGGTTTTTATGACAGCCTCTTTTATTGCATAATTTTTTATATATAAAAGAGCGTCTTTAAGCTGACGCTGAATTGGACCTGTAAAATTTTTTTCAGTCATATTGCTGCCTGTGGGATCGGGAATATCCACCACTTCAATTCTTGAATAGCGAAAATACTTTTCGGGGTGTTCGCTAAACATCAGTATTCCCACATTCAAAGGCTTAAGGCTTTCGGGAGGACCTGATACGAGCTGCAAATTTTTCGCTATTTCCAAAGTATCCATATTAACAGACTGTTCATATAAGCTGCTGTTGATCTCTTTTAAGTGCTGACGCAGAAGTCCCAAATCCAAATCGTCAACATCTGCGGCAAGATTTGGTCTATCGTCAAAGGGAATGGTTGAAGATACATAAAACAGTTCTTTTTCTTCATCGGAAGACGCAACAATAGTGCTGCTGAATTTCCGTATATAATAAAGCTTGTGAGATTTTTGTGAGAATACGTCCTTTGACGCTTTATAAGGGCGACCGCTTCCTCCGTAAACCCAAATTACGATAATATGCTTATTCTGAAAGATCACAGGTTCAACAATAGGGTTATATAAAGGCTCAATACAATGACATAAACCAACAAGCTCCTTTAAAACGGAATCGACCTTGTTTTCTTCGATCCCGCTTACGGGAAATACAGGCATTCCGTCTTTTTCTTCAATTCCGATAATAATATACCCTCCGCCCACATTATCGATATCATTGGCAAATGCGCAAATACTGTGTATTATTGGGGTGGGATTCCATTCTCTTTTAAACTCAATTCTGTTCGATTCAACGACACGCTCATTTATCAATTCGTCTATGTTTACAGGTAATGACATTGTCTGCCTCCAACTCTTTTTTATAATTTTATCATAATAATAATTTCTTGTCAATATGTTCGACAAAATTCTGTCTAACAGTTCGACAAATCCCTGTCGAGTATTTATGAGCTTTAAAGCAGAAATGCTATACGCTTGTCTCTCAATTTGTGATCTCCGAGGCAAAAAACGCTTCCACTACCTTGGGGTCGAAGTGCGTGCCCGATTCCTCGCGGATTATTGCGCAGGCTTTTTCGATCGGCATTGCGTTTTTGTAACAGCGCTTGGATATCAAAGCGTCATAAACGTCCGCTACCGCCATTATTCTTGCGCATAACGGAATGTCCTCGCCGCTTATTCCGTAAGGATAGCCCTTACCGTTCCACCATTCGTGATGATATGCCGCCATTTCGGTCGCCGTGTTAAGATAATCGGATTCCCCAAGCTCTTCCTTGGCGTTTATCAAAAGCTTTTCTCCCGCGGTGGTGTGAGTTTTCATTATCTCAAATTCTTCGTCGGTCAATCTTCCAGCCTTGTTCAGTACCGCGTCGGGAATATGTATCTTGCCGATATCGTGAAGAGGCGCGGCTACCACCATATCCTTAAGATACCGCTCCGTAAGAATATCGGCGTACGCGCCGCTCCGCCTCAGCTCTCTTGCTATGCTCTCGACGTACTCCGCCGTGCGCCTTATGTGACCGCCCGTGTTGTCGTCGCGGCTTTCCACGACCTCCGCCATAAACGCTATCATTCCCGACTGCATATGAGATACGCGTTCGTAGTAAAAGGAACGCTTGTTTCCCTGCATTATCAGCACGATTATCGTTATGGTCATCACAAAAGCCGAAACGGCGGATATTCCCACAAAGGACGCGAGCTCGCTGCCAAAGGCGCTGCCCTTGGCTGTCTGTATCGATATGTTTTTCGAGAATATCACCATAATTATTCCCACCGCCCACAGCAGATAAAGCTCCGACCGTCTCAGACTGCGGTTTTGCATATTCTCGCGAAACCAACTGCGCCATTTTTTGCCTTTAAAGTAAAACAGCGCCAATATGCCCGCCAAAACCCCGTAAAGGACAAACTGATAGATTTGCTCCGCGCTTTCCGACATCCCGAGCAGATAGGGCGGAACAAGAAGCGGAACAATTATCCCGTTTATGATCCCCGGGCACGGTATCATCATCAGCAGACCCCGCAGCTTATGCTCCTTGCGCGCCAAACAAATGTTTACCCCGATCACTGCCAGCACGACCGTAGACGCGGCGTCCTTTCCGATCGTCAGAAAGGCTATGCCCGCCAGCAGAAGGCAGGCTATGTAAACTATCCTTTGCTTTTTCGGCTCCAGATCCGGCTCCAGTAATATGTATTTTTTTATCAAAAAGCCGCTGATCACTATCGCCGTCATTTCCAGTATACTTAAAATTGTCGCTGCCATATATGCGCATTATCCTTTCTTGCTTCGGTCTGCCTGTCCGTAGGCTTTTAACGCCTACAGATTCACTTGACTTATATATTATAGCACATACTCAATCAAAAAATCAAGAAAAATACTCCCTGTTCCTCCTCTTGAGCAGCCGCCAGGCAACAATGTAGCAGATTACGTGAACGGCGAAGGTCACCGCCCAGGACATGGGATAAGAAAGGTATACCGTTCTTACGGTATGATATTCGGGTATTTGAAAAACGGTGGCGATCCACAGTATGCGAAGCCCGCAGGCGCCCAAAAGAGACACCGCCATAGGCATGATCGAGTAGCCCAAGCCCCTCAGCATTCCAACCATAACGTCCATCATACCGCACAGCGCATAGGTGGTGGCGATCACGGAGAGGCGGTCCATGCCCGCCTCGATCACCTCGGGAGTGTTGGAATAAATACCGAGCAGCGGGCGCCCCAGCAGATACGCCGCCCAGCCCACCGCCGCGCCCGTCACCGTCACGCAAAGCAGCGAGCTGAACAAAATTTTCGGTATCCTGCGGTATTTTCCCGCGCCCATATTTTGCCCCGTAAAGGAAACAGCCGCCTGGTGAAAGGTATTCATAGCCATATAGACAAAGCCCTCTATAGACGCCGCCGAGGAATTTCCCGAAACCACGGTGTCGCCGAAAAGGTTGACCGAGGACTGTATCACAACGTTAGAGAGGGAAAATATCATTCCCTGAAAGCCCGCGGGAAGACCTACCCTTATTACCGAAAGCAAAATGTACTTTTTTATTTTAAGCTTTCTTAGGTCAAGACGTATAGCCGTATCGTCCCTTATCAGACAAATCACGATAAGACCCGCGGAAATACACTGAGAAAGCACCGTAGCCAGCGCCACGCCCGCGACGTCCATTTTGAACAGTATGACAAAGATCAGATTGAGCCCTACGTTTATTACTCCCGCCGCCGTAAGGAAATACAGCGGGCGCTTGGTATCGCCTACCGCGCGAAGTATCGCCGAGCCGAAATTATATATCATTGCTGCGGGCATTCCCAAAAAGTAAATGCGAAGATAGAGAACTGCCAGGGGAAGCTGCGCCTCGGTGGCGTTCATAAGCACCAAAAGCTGCGGCGCCAGTATGAAGCCCGCCGCCGCAAGCACCGCTCCGCAGATAACGGAAAGCAGCATCGAGGTATGTACCGCGTCATGCAGCTCCGAATCGGAGCCCGCGCCCCTTGTGCGCGCCACAAGAATGTTAACGCCCACCGAAAGCCCCACAAACAGATTGGTGAACAGGTTTATCAGCGACGAGGTGGAGCCCACCGCGCCCATCGAATTGTCGCCCGCAAAGCGCCCCACCACTATAATATCGGCGGCGTTAAAAAGAAGCTGCAAAAGCCCCGACGCCATAAGCGGCAAAGAAAACAGCAGCATCTTTTTCAGTACCGAGCCGCTGCACATATCTATCTGGTATTGTTTAGACAAGCTTATCCTTCTTTCGTTGTCGAAAATTATCAAAATATATTATAGCAGTTAATCGGATAAAAGTCAAATGTTAATCGGAGCAGCAATAAGCAGCAATAAATCTTGACAAATTTTGTTTATGACTGTATAATAAGCTTATAAAAAGATAACTTTCAAAAGATGATCAAGGTGGAATCATTATGCCGATACAAGTACAATGCTGCGGGCTTTTGCTGATGCTTATACTGCTGTATTTCTATAAAAGCCAGCGAATAATCAAGCTCAATACGGAAAAGGCGTTTTGGCGGTCCTTTGTCATGACCTTTGTGTGCATAGTCTTCGACATTCTTTCCTGTATTGTGATAAGCTATCGGGATTCGCTGCCCGATCTTTTGGTGGAGCTCGTAAGCAAGACTTATTTAGCCACGCTGGTGTGCGTGTCGTTTTTTGCACTGCTTTATATCTGCACGGACATTTATCCCAATAAGCACGATTACAAAAAGATAATGGTAAAGTACGGCGTTTTTGTGGGAATAGCCGTTGTTCTTATTTATGCGCTCCCGATCTTCTTTTACGAGGATAAATCGGAGAAGCTTCTGTATTCCTACGGTCCCAGCGATTACGCGACCTATATGTTTGCCCTTGCGACCCTTATAATAGTCGCCGTGCATCTGTTCAAGGAGAAAAGACGGATAAGCCCGGGGAGACGCGTGGCGGTCTCTATGTGGCTGGGAGTATGGGTGACCGCGGCGGTGATACAGTTTGTTTTTCCGAAGCTGCTCTTGGTGGGCTTTGCCAGCGCGGTGGGAATGCTGGTGCTTTATCTTGTGCTCGAAAACCCGGGCAACAATATAGACAGACAAACGGGGCTTTTCAATCACGGCGCTTTTTTGCAGTATACCAAGCAGCTTTACGATACGCGCACGCCCTTTGCGGCGCTGGCTATCGTTTTGGAGCACAACTCCTTCAAGACCATGCGCACGGACGTTGAGCGGGAGGTCATCGCGGAAGCGGCAAGCTACCTTTCCGCGCTGCCCAACGTGTTTGTGTTCAAAAACACGGGCACCGAAATACTTTTGATCTTCCCCGACAGAGAGCTCGCCAAAACCGCGGTCCAAGCCGTCCGCGAACGCTTCGAGCTGGGCTGGGGACAGTCTAAGGGCGTTATGGTGGAGCCGTATTGGATATACGTTCCCGATTCCACCCTTGCGGACGGCTCCGAGGACCTTTTATACCTTATCCGATACGTGAAGCAAAACAGCAAGGACTTTTCGGAAACGCACTTCGCCGAGGTAAGCAGAGAGCTTTCCCTAAAACTCCGCAAGGAAAAAGAGGTGGAGCAGCTTATTGCCGACGCTCTCAAAAACGATTGGCTGGAGGTATGGTATCAGCCGATCTATTCCACCAAGAAGCAGCGCTTCACCTCCGCCGAGGCTTTGGTAAGAATACGCAATGAGGACGGGGCGCTGATACAGCCCGGCACGTTTATCGGGATCGCCGAGCGCAACGGCGCCATATTGCAGCTCGGAGAGACGGTGTTCAGAAAGGTGTGCAAATTCCTCAGCGAAAACGATGTGCTCCAATACGGGATCAAGTATATCGAGGTCAACCTTTCGGTGATCCAGTGCGCCTACGGTCAGTTGGCGGAGGATTATATATCGATAATGGAGGAATACGGCGTTCCGCCTCAGATGATAAATCTGGAAATAACCGAATCCGCCTCAATGAACGCTAAAAAGACGCTGCTTGAAAATATGAACAGGCTTATGGATTACGGCGTCAATTTTTCCCTTGACGATTTCGGAACGGGTCAGTCCAATTTGGACTATATCGCGGATATGCCCGTCGATATAGTAAAATTCGACAAGGGCATGACCAACGCATACTTTGAAAACGGAAAAACCAAGTACATACTTGACGCCGCCGCCAATATGATACACGGCATGAATCTTAAGATAGTTTCCGAGGGCATCGAGACGGAGGAGCAGTTCAAGACAATGCACGATTTGGGCGTAAATTATATCCAGGGCTATTATTTCTCCAAGCCACTGCCCGAAAGGGAGTTTTTGGAGTTTCTGAAAAACGCGGGAAAGAAAGAATCGGCCGATGCCGTAAAAGCATAATACTACTGTAAATAAAATAAGCAAAAAAGAAAGGAAGATGATAAGATCATGAATTTAACCGAGGGAGCAAGACTCAAGGGCTTTACCGTAAACAGAATAAGGGAGGAAAAGGAGCTTAACGGCGCCCTTGTCGAAATGACCCACGATAAAACGGGCGCGGAGCTTTGCTGGCTGAACAACGGCGAGGTGAACAAGACCTTTTCGGTCGCCTTCAAAACGCTGCCCGAGGACAGCACGGGAGTTTTTCATATTTTGGAGCACTCGGTGCTGTGCGGTTCGGACAAATATCCAGTAAAGGAGCCCTTTGTGGACCTTCTGAAAAGCTCCATGAACACCTTTTTGAACGCAATGACCTTTCCCGACAAAACCATGTACCCCGTGGCAAGCCGCAACGACCGCGATTTTCTTAATCTTACCTCGGTGTACCTCGACGCGGTGTTTGCCCCCGCGCTGAAAACCAATCCGAGCGTTTTTCACCAGGAGGGTATACACACCGAATTTGACGAAAACGGAAAGCCCTTGTATAAAGGTGTTGTATTTAACGAAATGAAAGGCGCGATGTCCGACCTGGACGAAAGGATAGAATACGGCATAGAGGACCTGCTTTTCCCCGATAACTGCTACCGCTTCAATTCGGGCGGCGATCCCGAGGTTATCCCCAATCTGACCTACGAGAAATACAAGGCTGTCTACAACAGCTTTTATCACCCCTCCAACTCCCGCTTTTACCTTGACGGAAGCGTGCCGCTCGAGGAGACGCTGGATATGATAAGCTCCTATCTTGAAAGGTACGAAAAAAGCGAGGTCAAGCACGAGATCAATATGCAGAAGCCCGTACCCCGCGAGGGAAGAGACTTTTACGAGATCGCCGAGGGAGAGGACAACGGCAAAAAGGCGGTTTTGGTCTTGGGCAAAATAATTGCCGACTGGAGCGAAAGCGAAAAGATACTTGCGGCAAGCGTTTTAAGCGACCTTTTGGCGGACACCAACGAATCGCCGCTGAAAAGGGCGGTTTTATCCTCGGGCTTGGCGGAGGATTTTTCCATGCAGGTGCTGGACGGCATCGCCCAGCCTTATGTTATAATAACGGCAAGAAATATAAAGGACGAGGACAGCGGCAGGATCAGAAAGATCATTAACGGCACCGTTAAAAAGCTTGTTTCCGAGGGGATAGACAAAAGGTCGCTCACCGCCTCCATAAACCGCACCGCCTATAATATGAAGCAGCTTCCCGAGCCTCAAGGCGTGTACCGCGCCATTCTGAGCCTAAACGGCTGGCTTTACGGCGGCGACCCTCTGACCTATCTCGTGTACGACAAGACCTTTGAGAGCTTAAGAAAAACGGCTGAGGGAGACGGCTTTGAAAGGTTGCTGGACGAAATGCTGGGCGAGGACGGAGGTCTTTCCGCTCTGCACCTGCTTCCCTCCTGCACCCTGGGCTCCGAGCTTAGGGAAAGGGAGGAAAAAAGGCTTCAAGCCGAAACCTCCGCCCTTACCGAGGAGCAAAGAAAAAAATTGACCGAGGACAACGAACGGCTCGTCAAGTGGCAGACCGAGCCCGATTCCGCCGAAGCCAAGTCAAAGCTCCCCTCTCTGCCCTTAAGCGAGGTCAGCGAGCTGCCCGAGCTTACCAAGACCCATGTAAAGGAGGAGAACGGCGCGTCGGTGCTTTACCATCCCGTTTCCACCAACGGTATAGTGTATTTGCAGATGTATTTCCCGCTGACAAATCTTAATATGGACGAGCTTACAAGGATATCCGTCCTGCCTTATCTTTACGGCGAGCTTCCCACAAAAAGCTATGGCGTTTTGGAGCTTCAGCAGAGGATAAAGACCTATATAGGAAAGCTGGATTTCAGACTTACCGCCTTCGGCAGAACTGACGACAAGGAGGAATGTACCCCCTGCTTAGCGGTCAGCGCGGGTATGCTGAGGGAAAATCTTTCCGAGGGCAAAAAGCTTTTGGAGGAGATCATTTTAAACACCGAGCTTGACCATAAGGATAGGATCAAGGAAATAGTTACCCAAACCGACGAGGCTAAGAGACAGTCGGCTATGGGCAGCGGTCACACCTTAGGCGCGGTGGTGGCGGCGGCTCAATTTACCGCCGTGGACGCGGCGACCGAGGCTATGAGAAGCTACTCGGCGATAAGCTATATGCATAAATTCTCCAAGAGCTTCGACGATATGATAGACGAATTTCTTGCTCTCGCTCATCGCGTACAAAAAGAAGCGGTGATAAGAAACGGGCTGACCGTAAGCGTAACGGCTGCGGAGGAGGCGGACGTGTCCGACCTTATTTCCGCCATGCCCGAGGGCAGGAGGCTTCCCGAAAGGGCGGCGTACAAGACGAGTCTCCCTCCCAAAATGGGAATAAAGGTGCCAAGCCAAGTGGCTTACGCCGTAAGAGGTCATCACCTTTCCGCCATGGGCGAAAAGCTCACAGGGGAGCTTAAGGTTTTGGAGACGATTTTGTCCTACAATTATCTTTGGAACATGATCCGCGTTCAGGGAGGAGCCTACGGCGCGGGAATGAGAGCCATGAAGCTCACGGGCAGACTGTTCTGCTATTCCTACCGCGACCCGTCCCCCGCCCGTTCGCTGGATATATACAACACTCTTTCGGATTACGTCAGAGAGTTCTGCGGCAGCGACGAGGACCTGGACAAGCTCATCATCGCCGAGATCGGCAGCACCGAGCCGCTAAGAACTCCCGAGGAGCAGGGTATCGCCGCCGACGATAATTATTTCTCGGGCATTTCCGACGAGGAGCAGATAAGAATACGCAAGGAAATGCTCTCCGCGGACAAAAGCAAGCTGTTGAAGCAGTGCAGTGTGCTGGACAAGCTGGCAAGCGGCGGCGCAGTCTGCGTTGTGGGACACGAGGGCGCCTTGAAGGAATGCGAGGGGCTGGAGGTATTTGAGCTTTAACGGATTTTCGCACGGTAAATAATACTAATTCCAAATAGAATTATGGACAAAATTTTATAGAGTACATAATTTTATTTGGAATTACACCCGAAGCACTCTTTCCAAATACTCCATATTCATTTGTCTATCTTTGTATTTGGAAAGAGTATTAAATACCAAAAAGTATGCCTGCGGAAAACGGACTTCGCCTTACGGCAAAATTTCTGCGCCATACGGCACTTCTCCGGTTTCCAAGGAGGTCTATTGCTGTTTCATTTCACCCCACTGTGCCTAAAAAATAACCTCGGCACCAAAAATATCTGATTTAACACTTGTATTTCAAATTTTCATGCCTATCAAATATCATTAGGGCACTTTCATTTTTCATTTGTCTATCTTTGTATTTGGAAAGAGTATAAAGCTCCAACTGAAAGATCGCCGCAGCCGTTTTCGGACGGCTGCGGCGATCCTGCATATTGAAGCGAAGGAGTGGATCAGTAGTTGAAATACAATGGGACAATCGCGGTTGACGTGTCGGGATTTACTGCGCGGTAGGCGGTGTGGGCTTTAAATTCCTCCATCGCCTCCTCGCTGTCAACGTAAGTGGAAATGGTGTATCGGCTTTCGGGGACAAAGCTCCCTATGTTGTCGATGTCTTGATTCACAAGATCAATATACCTGTTCAGCGTGCTTTCGTTCAGCTTGAAAAACTGAAGCTTACAAATGTAAACTCCGCTGTTAACTATCTCGTATATATCATCCCATTCAATTTCCCCCGTATAAACGATGTTATCGGCAATAACCTCGTTGTGTCCTAAAATATAATTGTTCGGTCTGTCGGTTTTTCTTACCCTGTCCCGCAGATAGCTTATATATGATTTGTCGGTAACGGCGTAAACGGTGGTGTCCGTTTGTCTGAGATAATACTCGTATTCATCGTCCCGATACTTGAACCATTTGCCCTCTTCCTTGTACATAATGTTTTGAAAATAGCTGTCGGAGGGCTCGGCGGTAATCGGAGGCTCGGTGTCGGCGATTATAGTTTCGACGCTCGTAAATTCCGCCGCGGCGGCGGAGGTCGGACCCGAGCTTGTCTCCTTGGGCACGGCGTCCTCCTGCGCGGGATATTCTTCGCTGTCCGTTCTTGTCATGACTGCGGGCTCGGGGAAATAACCGCCGTTATAGTAATATTCGTCCTGCTCGGTGTCAAGCTTGACCCTGCCCTGCTCCTCATACTTATATACCGACACCAATACAAGGTCGCTTTCAAAGGGAACAAAGGTATAAGGCATATTTGGATAGAGTACGCCGCCCACTATAAATATAAAGAACGCAGCATAGCTCAGAGCAAAGATAAACAGATGACGGATCCTTTTCAGAGCGCCCCGCGGCGTGTTCTCAAAGACCATATTCGTTATGATAAAGGTGACGATTATCGCCAAAAACGTATACGGGAAAAAAGAGGGGCGATCCACATAGTATTCAAGGAACCGACTAAAGCTTCTTCCTCTTCCGTCGCCTATGATAATGTACATCAATGAGTCGCGGGAGCTTATGAACAATGCCACCATAAACATTGCCATATATTGTATTACGTACCTTGTTTTGGGAAAGGCAACGGCTGCGGTGCTTTCATTTTTGCGGTAACGGTGCAGAAAAAACGCCGCGCAAAGATTTACGGCAGCCATCAGGAGCTGTAACGCCATTGCGATAACGTCGGGGTCGTTGCTGTAAAATGTATCCAAAGCGCTGAACGGCGAAAGGATCGTTAAAGCGGTATTGAAAACGTCCAAATAAACCTGTGTATCGACCTGCGCCACCGATAATATCAGCAGCGCCGTTTCGTAAATAACGGCGTTCAGTATCAGCAGCGTTATCAAAGTGCTTAACACCGAGCCCGAAAGCATTATCGCCAGTACCGTTACGGAAAATGTCACAAAGAAGACCGCAAGCGCCGCAAAAAAATTAACCATAAAATAGCTGCCAACGGCAATATATATCAGATTTACGGGGATATAGACCGCCAAAAACGCAATAAAGCAGGAGATCGTATAACCTAAAAAGTACTGACTTCTTTTTATGGGCATTGAGTGGTAAAAATCACATTCGCTGCGGCTATGGACATAGCCGAGCATTGCCATTGGCAGCAGTACGCCGAGACAAGTCGGGATCATAAGCGTAGCGTCGGATCCCGTACCTGCCACTGCTCCCCATATCGCCATAAGGCACAGGCTCAAAACAAACATAAGGAAAATAAATATTTCGTTGTTTTTCAGCCCGTACAGCGTCACCTTAAAGACTTTTTTCATATATTCATTCATTTTTCGCACCTCCCGTCAGCTCGGACAGCTCCGACAATCCCGCGGTCTTCAGCTTATATGAGAATATTTCGTCAAGACTCAGCGGCAAGGCTTCGATATATACAAGGCGGTTTTTGCTTTTCTCCGCTATGGCGTTTGCTCTTTCCTTGATCTCCGCTTCGTCTCCCGCCGCGATAAAGCTGATCACCTGTCCGCTTTGGGTAAGAGCAAACGGCTCCAAGGGGTCCAGCGTATCGATGCCGTACCTGTTGTTTTCAAACATAAGCTGATATTTGTTGACCTTGTCCTTAAGGTCGTCAAGCTCGGCGCTCAGCACAAGCCTGCCCTTATCCAGCAGAACTATCCTGTCGCATATATCCTCCAGCTCTTGAAGATTGTGGGAGGAAAGCAGTATTGTGGTGCCGCTGTCGGCTACGTTTTCGATAAAGCTCTTTTTGGTTTTTTCTCTTGTGATCGGATCAAGTCCGTCAAAGGTCTCGTCGCAAAGTATATATTTTGATTCGCAGGACAAAGCGGTGATAATATCGTTTTGCCTTCTCATTCCCTTTGAAAAGCTTGAAAGAGGACGTTTTACGTCCAGCCCGTATTCCTCTGCAAGAGCATAGAATTTTTTTACGGAAAAGCTGTCTCTCAGAGCGGCTTGAATACCTGCCGCTTTCTTCATATTCATACCGGGGCGGTAGTACTGCTCGTCGCTTATGAACGCTATCTTGCTTTTGGCGTTGTTGTTTTCGTACACGGGCTCGCCGTCTATCGTTACGGAGCCCTTGTCCTGCCTGTAAATTCCCGCCGCCACGCGCAGCAGGGTGGATTTCCCCGCGCCGTTCACTCCGATAAGTCCGACTATGCTCCCTTCGGGAATGCTCAAGGTTATACCGTCGAGAGATAGAATGCTGGATTCGCTGTAGGTCTTGGATACTTCGTTTATTTCTATCATCGTCAAATTTCCTTTCCTTTAACCGACGCTGTCGTCATATATGCCGTCAATGATTTTAAAGATACGTTCTTTTTTTATGCCGCACCTTTTGGCGCTTTCAATGCAGCCGATAAGAGTATCTCGCACCTCCTCCTCCTTGGCTCGGTACGCATCCGACAGGTCGGGATTAACGAAATACCCTCTCCCCGCCGCGCTGTACAAAACGTCCGAGCGTTCCAGCTCCGCGTACGCCTTGGCAATGGTGTTGGGATTTATACTCATATCCGTTGCAAGCTGCCTAACGGACGGAAGCTGTTCGTCGGGCTTAAGCTCCCCCGACAGCACCATATCTTGTATGCCGCTTACTATTTGCTTATAGATAGGCCGCTTGTCTCTCAGATTTATTGTCAGTAGCATAGCCCCTCCTTTTGTATTTTTGACAGCCGTTTTATACTAATATCCGTTTTAACAAAAAACAGAGTTAAAATGGTTATTACACCCAAACCACTATCACGGATCGTTACAGCGGCAACGGCAAATATAACTGTATTATCTGTGTTAGTACAGTTATATTATAGCATATGTTAAAGGATATGTCAAGGGGTTGTAAAAAACTATCCCAAAATTTCAAAAAATTGATAATTGATAATTGTGGAGCGGCTGCGCCGCCTGATTTAAATTTACGCTTATACTAATTCCAAATAGAATTATGGACAAAATTTTATAGGGTTCATAATTCCATTTGGAATTACACCTTAAGCACTATTTCCAAATACTCCTTATTCATTTATCTGTCTTTGTATTTGGAAATAGTATTATACATCGTCTAATTGAGCGCATTATGATAGTGTTATACTGACATCAAACTTGTAAATTTGTACCGCAAAAATCAAAATTTATCGGCGAAGCCGACACCTTAATTGTCAATTGTCAATTGTCAATTATAAATAAAAAACGACCCGTTTCCGACAGGTCGCTTTTTGCAAATGATGTGTGACTCGTTTACAAAAAAGATTTTATGGCTATCCCTTTTAATCAGCACTCACATCAACCGTCATAGAAACAGCAAGA
>JAMPHV010000001.1 GCA_023663265.1 Bacteroides sp. | reverse complement strand
TGGCTTTGTACAGCCGTTTGCGGGCATAATATCTTTTTAGTAACAATTAGATGGCAGGGGTGGTAGGAATCGAACCCACGTCAAAGGTTTTGGAGACCCCTATTCTACCATTGAACCACACCCCTAAGTTGTCTGCTTAAAAGCAATAAGCAGACAAGAAAAATGGTGCGCCAACAGGGACTCGAACCCCGGACCGACCGGTTATGAGCCGGTTGCTCTAACCAACTGAGCTATTGGCGCATTGGTGATCCACCCGGGAATCGAACCCGGGACACCCTGCTTAAAAGGCAGGTGCTCTGCCGCCTGAGCTAGTGGATCAATGGACGTTCAAATTGCAACGTTGATATTATACCAAAATTTTTCAAAAATGTCAATACCTTTTTTTAAATTTTTCCGAAGCATTTTTATTTACCTCCGAGTTACTCCGAGTCCGATAAGCTCTCCGAAGCAGCTTCCCCGCCGTCTTCGTCCGAAAGAGTGACCGTTCTGAGCTCTCGGTTGATAGCCTTAGTGCGCGTACCGATAAGCTTGTCCAGTTCATCGTCCGCCGTGCGGAGCCTTGTGCGGACCTTTTCGAGAACAGCCTCAAAATTGGAAAACTCTTTTTTTGCTTTTTCGAGCACCTTCCAGACCTCTCCGCTCTTCTTTTCGATAGCAAGGGTTTTAAAGCCCATTTGCAGGCTATTCAGCATCGCCGCCATAGTGGATGGACCCGTTATGTTTATTTTGAATTTGTTTTGCAGCTCTTCTACCAAGCCTAAGTTTATGACCTCTGCATACAGTCCCTCGAAGGGCAGGAACATAATGGCAAAATTGGTGGTATAAGGCGGCGCTATGTATTTCGTGCTGATGCTCTTCGCGCACTCTCTGATCTCCGCCGTAAGAGCGGCGCGCTTTTGCTTGATATCGAATTGATCTCCGTTTTCGTAAGCGTCCAGCAGGTTTTGATAACAGTCTCCTGGGAATTTGGAATCAATAGGCAAAAGCACCGTATCATCGCTGTTTTTTCCGGGAAGCCTTACCGCAAAATCCACTCTTTCGCTTCCGTTCGGCTTAACCGATATCTGCTCCGCAAACTGTTCGGGAGCCAAAATCTCGCTTAAAATAGCTCCAAGCTGTATTTCCCCCATGGTACCGCGGGTCTTTACATTGGAAAGCACCTTTTTCAAATCCGAAACCCCCGACGCTACCTGCTTCATTTCTCCCAAGCCGCGATAAACCTCCGTCAAGCGTTGGTTGACCGCCTCAAAGGACTTGGATATCTTATCGTCAAGCGTCTTCTGAAGCTTTTCGTTAACGGTATTGTTGATTCTGTCAAGGCTTTCCCTGTTTTCGCTGCGCAGCTTTTCCATGCTTCCCGCGTTGTCGGTCCGAATTTTTGTCAGCATATCGAGGGTATCCGAACGAATGGCGTTCAACTGCTCTGAAAGGCTTTGCCGCTGCTTTTGCTGCTCGTCTCTCAAGCTCCCGCCCAAACGCGTAATATTATCGGCGACCTCGCTTCTGAGCTTGCTTTGCTGCTCGCGGTTCTCGCTTCCGATAAAGTCAAGCTTCGCATTTATGCCCTCAATGCTTTTTTCGATTTCCCGAAGCCTTTTATCGGAAGCCTCGTCCCCCTTTGCCGATACCCTGCGCACGATAATTATGCCTATTACGATCAACGCGGCGCATAAAACTGTTATCACTATTTCAAGAATATCCATTTATTTTTCCAAAAACCTTTCCATAAGCGTATGACCTACAGCCACATAATTACCTGTCCGCTCCGCGCTTTCCTCGCAGAATTTTTCAACGCCCTTTTCCTCCTTGCGGCTGTCATAAATAAGATAAGGCACAGGAGCGTTGGTGTGAGTTTTGAGCGCTAACGGTGTGGGGTGATCGGGACATATCAGTATTCTGATATTTTCCCCCTCAAAGGCGTTTAAAACAGGTCCCAATATAAGCTCGTCTATAAGCTCTATCGATCTCACCTTGTTTTCGACCTCGAATCTGTGTCCGCATTCGTCGGGAGCCTCAACATGAATGTAAACAAGGTCGCTTCCCTCCTTAAGCGCTTTTACCGCCGCCTGCGCTTTTCCGCCGAAATCCGTATCTATATAGCCCGTTGCTCCGGGTACGTCAATAACCCTCATTCCCGTGAACTTGCCTATACCCTTAAGCAGATCAACGGCGGAGATCATAGCGCCCTTTAGCCCGTACTTTTCTTCAAACGGCGTCAGGTCCTTTCTTACGCCCTCGCCCCACAGCCATATGCTGTTGGCGGGACGAAGCCCCCTTTCCGCTCTCCTGCGGTTTACGGGGTGATCCTTCAGCAGCTCGTAGGACCTTTTCATCATATCCAACAGCTCCTCGCCGTTTTTATTTACGCCTAAATAATCCGTGATTTTTCTGCCCGTTATATCGTGAGGAGGAGTCAGCGTGCCTACGTCCAATGTGCCCTTGTCCCATATCAGGCAGTGACGGTAGCTTACCCCGCTGTAAAAGCTGAATTTTTCATTTCCCATTTTTTCTTGGATAAAGGAGATAAGCTCCGCCGCTTCCTCGCTGGAAATATCTCCCGCGCAGTAATCCACCATAGTTTTGTCGCTGTAATTCTCCTCCTCCGACAGCGTGACCAAATTGCACCTAAAGGAAACGTCCGTGGGCTTCATATCTATACCTATGCTTCCCGCTTCAAGCGGAGAACGTCCCGAATAATAGACCGACGGGTCGTAGCCCAAAACCGATAAGTTTGCAACGTCGCTGCCAGGCTTCAAGCTGTCGATAACGGTTTTTACCAAGCCTATCTCCGACACCTTGGCAAGCCTGTCCATATTTGGCTTTTTTGCTGTTCCCATAGGAGTTTTTCCCGTCAGATCCTCGCGGGACAGGTCTGCCATTCCGTCGCAGAGCAGTACAACATACTTCATTTTTGTCCTTCCTTCTTTGATAATTCTTATTGTTTTTCCCAAAATTTCATAAAAGGTACTTCCTTTGCCTCGAAGCTTTTGCCGTTGAGATAATCCAAAGCCCCTCCGTCCGAGGCAAAACGAAAGGTCAGCTTATAGCTGCAAAGCGCCTGCGCCTTAAAGCCGTACTTTACGTTAACGCGGTTTATCCCGTACTTTCCGTCTCCCAAAAGCGGGTGCCCTATATACGCCATATGCGCCCGTATCTGATGAGTTCGTCCCGTCAGCAGATCCACCTCCAAAAGCGAAAGTCCGCTTCGGCTTTCAATCGTCTTATACTTGGTTTTCACGGTGAGATTGCTTTTTGTTTTCGTATCGCTCACAACAACCGTGTTTTCATCGGGATTTTTTTCGAGATAGGCGGTCAAGGTATCGGAGGACTTAGGCATTTTACCCAGCACGATACAAAGGTATTTTTTTTGCAGCTCGCGGTTTTTTATTTTTTCGTTTAGTATCCTCAGCGCCTCCGCGTTTTTCGCGGCGATAACTATCCCGCTCGTGTTCCTGTCTATCCTGTTGCATAAGGCGGGTGCGAATACGTTTTCGTCATAGGGCTTAAACTCGCCCTTGCCGTAAAGATACTTTTTTATTCGGTTGATCAAAGTGTCCGCTTCTCCGCCGCCGTCCGTGTGTACCACCAAGCCCTGCTCCTTATCGACAAGCAGGATATTTTCGTCCTCGTAAACAATTGAAAGCTTATCCCTCGCCGTCAGAAAATCCCCGTAGCTCTCCTTTTTGCCTTCAAGCATACGGTCCGGGAAAAACAAAAAAACCTTGTCTCCCTTTTTAAGCCTATAAGCCGCTTCGGCGCGCTTTCCGTTCAGCCTTATATCCTTGCTGCGCAGCGCCTTGTTTATATTCCCGACTTTCAGAGAGGGGAACATTTTTGTCAGAAAACGGTCCAGCCTCTGCCCCGAATCGTTTTCACGTATTTCTATCTCGCGCTTCATCTCTGTATTCTTATAAATCCGTATTTTTCAAAGTGCTTTACCGCCTCGTTGAAAAACTCGCTGGGGTTGCTGCAATGCTCGCCCACGTCCTCTAACGCCTGCTTTGCGTCCGTCCACCGCCTTTCCGAGGATTCGGCGTTTTCGTTGTCGCAGAACCATATCTGATTCTGCCATGTGCCGAAAGCCAGATCGATTATATAAGTTTCCTTAGCCATTAAAGTTTACCGCCTTTCACTCCGCCGAGCTTAGCCTCCGCCAATATGTTGGAGCTAAAAGTAAAGTTAAGATTTTTAAGCTCTCTTTCCCTTTTAAGCGCAAGGGTGACTGTTTTGTCCAAAAGCTGAGGATATTTCACTCCCACGGCTTCCCAAAGATAAAAAGCGAGACTTCCCGGAATAGTGTTGATCTCGTTTAAATATACCTTGTTTTCGTCGGCGTCTATCATAAAATCTATTCTTGAAACGCCGCTGCACCCAAGACACTGAAACGCTTTTACCGAAAGCTCCCGTATCTCCTCGCGCATTTCCTTTGAAATATCCGCCGGTATTTTTCTCTTAAGCGACGCCATGCCGCTCGACTTGGTGTCCTTTGCGCCGCCGCTTGTGTATTTATCCTCGAAGCTCAATATCTCGTCGCTGCCCACGGGCTCCTCGCATTCGCTTGCTTCCGCGTTGTCACGGTCGCCGCAGACGGAGCAGTTTATTTCCCTAAGATTTGTTACGGCTCTTTCAACAAGCACCCTTCCCGAAAAGGTGAAAGCGTGATCCAAAGCCTCGTTTAAGCCCTCTCTGTCTCTTCCTATCCTTATACCCACGCTGGAGCCGAGGTTTATCGGCTTAACTATGGCGGGGAGACCGATTTTTTCCTCAATCCCGAATATCACCTCGTCGGGATTTTTGGCGTACTCCGAGGCATTAACGGTAACGCAGTCCAATACGGGAATACCGTTGTCCCTAAGCACCGCTTTCATAACGTATTTATCCATTCCCACCGCCGAGGAAACAACGTCGCAGCCCGCGTAGGGAATATTCAAGGTTTGAAAATATCCTTGCAGCGCTCCGTCTTCTACGTTGGTTCCGTGAACAACGGGAAAAGCCACGTCTATTTCCGCCGCCGTGCTGTCCCCGAATTTTTTCATGGGATAACGCACAAGCTTTGTCCTTCCTCCCTCGTTTACAATAATAACACGAGAGCTTTTTTTAAGCAGAGCGGGGATATTTCGGTACTCCTCGATTTTTCCCACGTCCTCGCCCGTATAAAATTCGTTTTCCTTGCTTATATATACGGGTATAACATCGTATTTTTCTCGGTCAAAGGCATTATACGCCTGTATCGCCGAAATCACCGAGACCTCGTGTTCAACGCTTTTCCCGCCGAAAAATACTCCTACTCTTATTTTCATGCTTTCTCCTTTCGTTATACGATCAATAGTTATCGGGCAGGTCGTTCTCAAGCAGTATTATCTTCTTCGATCCGCCCGTTTTAAGCATATCGCACTTTGCGAGAGCCTCGTTCAGGTCTGCGGCGACAAAGGTTTTTTCCTCCGAATATCCCGCTTCTCTTAATCCGTCAGTGATGGGCTTCGCCTGTTTTTCGCCCACCGCTATGACATAATCGCAAACCGCCGCGGCCTGTGCCCCAAAGGTTTTATTCAGCTCATATTCCCTTTCGCCAAGCTCCACCATTCCCGGAGTAACCAGTATTTTAAAGCCCTCCATAAGCGCAAGAGTATCAAGCGCCGCCTTTGCCCCCGAGGGATTGCTGTTAAAGGCGTCGTCTATTATAACCAAGCCTCCCTTATCTATAATTTCCATTCGGTGCGGAACCGCTTCGAGACGGCGAACGGGTGCCTTAAGCTCCGCAAATGAAACTCCCAAGGTATTTGCCGCCGCAATGGCTCCCACTATGTTTTGCACGTTGTGCCTGCCGATAAGCCTTGTTGAAAAATCCTCGCTTTCCTCTCCGTGATAAACGGTAAAGGCGGTGCCCTTTACGGTAACGGCAATATTATCGGCGTAATAATCCAACCCCTTTGTCAAGCCGTAGGAGACGACGTTTTTATCGACGGTTCGATTTTTTATATATTCGTTGTCATAATTCAAGAATACTGTCCCGTCGGCAATGCAGTCGGCGATCTCAAATTTTGTCTTTATTATATTGTCAACGGATTTAAAGGTTTCCAAATGCTGCTCTCCTATGGAGGTTATCATCGAGTGCTTGGGCTTTACTATATCGCAGATCTCTTTGATCTCGCCCACGCCCTTTGCTCCCATTTCACAGATAAAGTAATCATAGGTAGCGTTAAGAGAGCCGCGCACGGTTTTTACCACTCCCATTGTGGTATTAAAGCTTTCGGGGGTCATTAAAACATTGTATTTCGCGGATAACAGCTTGTTTAAATAAAACTTGACGGAGGTCTTGCCGTAGCTACCTGTTATGCCTATTGTGACCAGATTGGGCAGCTCGTTTATAATACGCTTCGCGTCGTTGATATAATGATTGTTTACGCCTCTTTCCACAGGCTTATTGATAAGGTTTGCTATCATCGGCATGAATAAAGAGCACACCTGCCATATGCACAAAACGGGCAAAGCCCAGCCGCTTTTAAAGAGAAAAATAAGCGACAGGGCGCATACCGCGCCGTACACAATAACCGAGGCAGCGCACATACGGATAACGCGCGGAGTAAAAACAAGCTTTTTCTTGGCGGGCTTGCTTTTGCAAAAATAAAGCCCGATTATCATAAGTCCCGTACACATAAGCAGGTCCCATGCGCTTATTCTGTACGGCACAAATTCAAGCCGAGAGCTTGAAGGATCGCTTAGGCAAAGCATTCCCTCGGGGTTTTCGCCGAATAAGGTCCCTCCCGATATAACACAGGAAAAAACCGCAAACAAGGCGGCGATCAAGGGAAAAAAATGCCTTTTTACGATCTCGCCCATATTTTCGCCTATCCACTTAAGCTGCTCGGAGGCATGATAGGAATTAAGCTGAAACATATGCATATATCTGACAAAATTCAAGCCGAAGCTGTATAGGAGCGCGGCAAAAAACAATATATATGAAGCTATATAAATAAAATGCGACATAAAAATACCAATCCTTATAATATATTGAAAAAAGAACTTATAACTCGGCAAAACCGCGCGCCCTGTTCAAGAAAAGCGAAATGACCGCTGTTTTCAAACACGACAAGACCCGCGTCGGGGATAAGCTTTTCCATGAGCCGACCGTCCGAAAGCGGAGTAGAATCGTCATCGGCGCCCCATATAAGCAAGGTCGGCGCCTTTATATTTGAAATAAGGGGCGTCAGGTCTTCGTTTACCGTCTTGACAAGACACTGCCGCATAATAGGCGATGCGGCGTTATAGTCCGCCGACCCGTTTTTCTTTCTTAAATTTTCAAGAGCGTTCGGCATTATTCTTTTACAGATATTGGTTGAGAGTATTCCTTTTCCGAGCTTATAGCAGCGCGTCTTTATTTTTTTCTTCAAGGTTTGCTTGGGTCGTATCCCCGCGCTTCCCGTAAGCACGAGCTTTTCGACTCTAAAGGGAAGATCGTCCCTTGACATCAGCTTTATAGCTATTCTTCCGCCGAAGCTGTGAGCGATGATATAACAGTCTTCTATCCCCATTTTTTCGCAAAAGGAAACGACAAAATCCGCGTAGCCGTCCACCGGCCACGGTTCCCTTGGCTCGTCGCTTTCCCCGAAGCCGGGCAAATCGGGAGCGTAGACCTTGAAGTAAGGAGAAAGACAAGCCGTTATTTGTGCGAAAAGCTTTATGTCGGCGCCCCAGCCGTGAAGCAGCAGCACGCTTTGCTTTTTTTCGTTATCTCCCTCGCAGATGTAGTTTATATTCAATCCGTTTATTTCGGTAAACAAAATCGACCTCCGTATTACACCGTATCGTTTTATTCAAATCATATATATTATATATCCGTATTTTTTGTTTGTCAAGAAAAAACAGCCATATTTTAACCCATGTTATGCCAACACAGATAAGTTCTCTATATTTTTTTACGCAAATTATCCCCCGAATATGCAGGTTCGGGGGATAAAGCGGAGGATTTTTATTTCAAGCATAAGCGTAATGTGTTGACGTAGAGATCTCCGCCCGCAATACTTCGCAGGCGGAAATCCTCTACTAAAGTATGGCTTTATTATATATGATAAAAGTGTCGGGATTATGACAGTATTATATTTATTATCAAAAATTTTCAAAAATTTAATAACCCAAAAGCTTTCCAATGACGGCATTTGAAATTAAAAAACCCTTCGGAGTTAATGAGACGGAGCCGTCCTTATACAACACAAGCTCTGACGGCAGCTCCTTTATTCTTTTAACAACGGTCTCGGCGCTTCCTCCGCGTTTTTCGTATTCGTTCAAATCAAGCCCGCCGCAAAGCCGAAGCCTTAACATAGCGTATTCCTCGGGACCCGCGGGGCTTTCGTCCTCAATATATGTTTTTTGAACGGCGGCAGAGCAAAATCCCTCCAAATCCCTTTTTACAAAAAATCTCTTCCCTTTTAGACAGGAATGAGCGGAGGGTCCTATACCCAGGTATTCCTCGCAATTCCAGTATTTCAAATTATGCCCGCACTCAAATCCGTCCCTTGCGAAATTGCTTATCTCATACTGCTTGAAGCCCTTTGAACCGAGAAGCCCTACCGTATTCAAATAGATGTCGCAGACCTCGTCCTCGCTCGGCAGCTCAAGCCCGGCTTTGGCAAAGGGCGTATTTTCCTCTATTTTGAGCATATAAGCGGAAATATGCGTTAACGGCAGCCTTGAAAGCCCGACGACCGTATTTGAAGCGCTTTCCAAGGTCTGTCCCTCCGTACCTAACATAATATCGGCGGAAATATTGTCGAAGCCGCAGTCAAAAGCAAGCTCCACCGCTCTTACAGCCGTTTCGGAATTATGCCTTCGTCCCAGTCTCTTAAGCTCGCCATCGTCGAGGCTCTGCACCCCGAAGGAAATGCGGTTCACTCCCGCCTTTCTAAGGGCGGTGAGCTTTTCCCTGTCTGTGCAGCACGGATTGGCTTCCACTGTAATTTCAGCTCCGCTGTCAATATCGGCGGTCATGAGCATCTCGCATATTTCCCGCCAAAGCAAAATAGGCGTACCTCCTCCGAAATACACCGTATCAAAGCTGCCGCCGTAATGCAAAAGATTGTTGATGACGGCGGTACTGTATTTTTTGACCGTTTCCTTTTCACAGCCCACCGAGTAAAAATCACAGTAAGGGCATTTTGAAAGACAAAAAGGAATATGAATGTAAAGCCCCGCCATATACCGCTCCCCGATCATTCGTCAAGCTTCAGGACCGCCATAAACGCCTCCTGAGGAACGGAAACGGTGCCCAACTGGCGCATACGCTTTTTGCCCTCCTTTTGCTTTTCGAGGAGCTTTTTCTTTCTTGTGATATCTCCGCCGTAGCATTTTGCCAAAACGTCCTTGCGCAGCGCTTTGATGGTTTCTCTTGCTATGATCTTTCCGCCTATCGCCGCTTGGATAGGGACCTCGAACAACTGACGGGGTATGTTTTCCTTAAGCTTTTCGGTAATGCGCCTTGCTCTCGGATACGCCTTATCGGCATGAACGATAAAGGACAGCGCGTCCACCACGTCGCCGTTAAGCAAAATATCCAGCTTGACAAGCTTGGAGGGAGCAAAGCCGATTATCTCATAGTCATAGCTCGCATAGCCTCTTGAACGCGATTTAAGCGCGTCAAAGAAATCGTAAACTATCTCGTTAAGCGGCAGCTCATAATGGATATCCACGCGCTTTTCGTCAAGATACTTCATGTCCTTGAACACTCCGCGCCTGTCCTGGCACAGCTCCATTATGCTGCCCACAAACTCGGAGGGAGAAAAGATATGGGCGCAGACCATCGGCTCCTCCGCAAGCTGTATCTCAGCCACATCGGGATAGTTGGTGGGATTATCGATCAGCATAACCTCGCCGTTGGTCTTGGTTATTCGGTATACTACCGAGGGGGCGGTGGTGATAAGATCAAGATTGTACTCCCTTTCAAGCCGCTCCTGAATAATATCCATATGAAGCAGCCCCAAAAAGCCGCAGCGGAATCCGAAGCCCAAAGCGACCGAGGTTTCGGGATCAAAGGACAGCGAGGCGTCGTTGAGCTGCAATCTTTCAAGCGCGTCCCTTAAATCGCCGTACTTGGAGCCGTCCGCGGGGTAGATACCGCTGAACACCATGGGATTAACGTTCCGATATCCCGCAAGGGGCTCCTCCGCGGGATCGTCGGCAAGGGTCACCGTATCGCCCACCTTTGTGTCGCCGATAGACTTGATAGAGGCGGCAATATATCCGACCTCTCCCGCCCTCAGCACTTCTGCGGCAATGAGCTCGGTAGCGCCCATATAGCCTAACTCGGTGACCTGGAACTCAGCCCCCGTCGCCATCATACGTATCCTGTCCCCAAGCTTGACTGTCCCCTCTTTTACTCTTATATGGACAATAACTCCCTTGTAGGCGTCGTAGTAGCTGTCAAAAATCAAAGCCTTCAGCTTAGCGTCCTTATCTCCCGTTGGAGGGGGAACGCACTTCACTATCTGCTCCAATACCGCCTCGATATTTATCCCCATTTTGGCGGAAATGCACGGCGCGTCGTCGGCGGGTATGCCGATAACATTTTCGATCTCCTCCTTAGCCTCCTCGGGACGGGCAGAGGGCAGATCTATCTTGTTTATTACGGGAACGACCTCCAGATCCTGCTCTATGGCAAGATAGGTATTGGCAAGAGTCTGCGCCTCTATCCCCTGAGAAGCGTCAACTATCAGTATGGCGCCCTCGCAGGCGTTAAGAGAGCGGGAAACCTCATAGTTAAAGTCCACGTGTCCGGGGGTATCTATAAGATTAAACACATATTCGCCGCCGTCCCGAGCCTTATAGCTCAGTCTTACCGCTCTCGCCTTTATGGTTATCCCTCTTTCCCGCTCCAGCTCCATATTGTCAAGGAGCTGTTCCTCCATATCACGGTGAGCGACCGTTTTGGTAAGCTCTAAAATACGGTCGGCAAGAGTGGATTTTCCGTGATCGATATGCGCGATTATACAAAAATTTCTGATGTTGTTCGGATAATTGCCGAGTTCCATTATTTTAACGTTCCTTTCCGTAAAGCCTGTTATTTGCTTCCGAACAGAGGCTATTCCTGCCCCCTTACTCCCGAGATATGTATAAGCCTTGCCGCTTGATACTCATAGGTGTTCAAGGGACGGTCAAGCGCGTCGTTGGAGTGAGAGGCGATAAGTATATTCCGCGGAGTCGGAAACAGTATTATTCGTGTTATTATAAGCGTGTGCGCGTAATTTATCCCGTCAAAGGAAAGCTGAATAACATCTCCCGTCTGAGCTAACGGCAGCGGAAGCTCCGAGCCGTAGGGACCGCTGCCCTCGTTTGTCGTCAGAAAATTATAGAGGTACTGCACCCCCGTCCACGCCGCGCTCCTGTCGTCGGGGCTTATATAATACCAACCGAAATCCGGGGTATAATTCATGACCCCGCTGCCCGCGTAAAGGCACTGGGACACAAAGTTTGTGCAATCCCCGCCTATTTCGTCAAAGGCATAAAATTCGGGATTTCTCGAGAAAGCCCATTCTCTCGCGTAATTTACAGCTTGCTGACGGTCGTACATAGCAATTCCTCCGTATATCCTTTTTATTGGAATATATGGAAAAAATCCCCCGATTATACTTCTTCCTTTTTAAACGCTTTATACTCCGCCGTAAGATATTCGTTTATATCGTACAGCGACTGCTCGTTCAAAGGAAACTCCTTTTCGGTAATATCCTTTGCAAGCTCAAAGCATATATCCTCAAGCCAGTAACAGACCTTCAGCTCCTCGCCGCCAAACACGACAAAGCGAAAATCCTGTTTGCTTCCCTTAAAGGAATTTTTAGATAAAAAATAATCAACGCCGGGCAGGTCCCAGCTCCCGTACTTAAGCATTACACATCTCCGATCAAAAAGTTCTTAGTAAATCATACCACAATAAATTGAGGTTGTCAAGAATGCAAAAGCTTTTTGCACGGAAACACAGGTTATTGCGATGTGCGGGGGCTGCAAAAAACTATCCCAAAGCTTCAAAAGTTGATAATTATTATAACAAAAAAACGACCCGTTTTCGACAGGTCGTTTTTTACGTCTCCTCTTTTACAGCCCCAATACGTTTATTTTATCTCCAAAATCGAAATTTTTTCCGCGGGAATGTTTACCTCGGACAAAAGCGCGTTTTTGATCTGCGCTGCCTGCGCGGGCTCTAAGCCCTTTGTCTTGACGATAATGCTCGCCCCGTTTTCGGAAAGATAACAGAGCACGTCCTCAAAGCCCTGAGCCTTTAAAACGTTTTCTATCTTGCTTTCGCTTTCAATATAGCTGCTCATGGTCTCCGCGTTCTGCGCCATTACCGCCAGCTCAGTTTCGGTGGAATCTCCGCCGCCGTAAATGGTTTGCAGTACCTCGATCGCCTCCGCGCGGCTCGTTTCTTTATCCAGCCTTGCCTGTGCGAAATATTCGTCGGCGCCGCTCACGGAAACCGCCCTTGTGTCTCCCGCGTGTGAATCGGCGCTGCCGGAGGAAACAAACTTCTGATCTCCGTAGCTTCCCGCGTTCTGTACGCTTCCGTCCGAGGCTACGGGAGCGTCCTCTGTCATATTTGTGCCCACAAGGTAGTTAATATAGACCGCAACGCCCAGTATCAAGGTAAGTCCTACGATTATTATCTGTTTTTTTCCGATAACAAGGTTTAATCTTCTTCTTTTCATAGCTGCTGATGTTCCTTTCCTGCTGATTATTTAATAAGTAACGCAAACTCTTGCCGCGCTTATTCCGAGAGCCTTGCACACAGCGTCCGTCACCTTCTGCCGAACTACCGCGCTTTCGCTGCCTCCGCATACCACCACAACGCCTCTGACCGTGGGAGCGACTGTGGCTGCAACCGACGTTTCCCTTGCGGAGTACAGGCTTTCCTCGGTTTTTTCAAGGGTTATCATAACGCTTATATCCTCCGTTCCCCGTATATCCCCGATTATTTCGGCAAGCCGTTCCTCGAGCCGCCGCTCGTATTCATCCAGCTCCGACAAAACGCTCTCGCTGCCGCCTGACGTCTGTTTTTTTTCTCCGCCCGCGAAAATTCCGAACAGAAATATTATTACGATCAAAGCGATCCCTGCGGCAAAAATAATTTTCGTACCCTTTTCACTTTTTAATATTCCCATCGGCTTTTCCATCCTTATATTTTAATACCCCTTTATCTCCGTAACTATTTCGATCTCATCTCCTACCTCCTTTTTTACCAACGCCTCCGCCTTGGCTGTGTTAACGGCATTGTTTGCGGAAAAGGCAAGCCGTACCTGCTTAATAGATATGCTGTACGAGGACGAAATATCAATAATTACGTAAATTTCATCGCAGAAAATTTCGTTTTCCTCAAAAACGGCTTCAAGCTCCTTGCGCATATTGGAAGCGATCTCCCTTTCCGTCAGTTGATAAGCCTCGGCTGAAAAATCCACATATCCTCCCTCGGCTCGAAAAGCGTCGGATATTTCCGAAAAATCGGCTCCGCTGCCCTTGAACAAGGAAACGCAGCTTAACAAAAAAAACGCAGAGGTCAAAAAAGCAAGCTGCTTTTTAAAGCTGTTTTCGGGAGACAGCAGCTTAAACACACCCGCAGCGACCGCAACCAAGGCGATACCCAATATAGTTTCCCTCACTTTATGTACGTCCTTTCGCTTTGGTCTATGCTCCCGTGCCTATAACCAGCATAATGGCGGTCGAAACCACCGCCGTAAGCCAAAAGCACACTATTACGGCTATTATAACGGAAGCGGCGCTTTCCCCGCTTTTAAGCAGTACGGTAAGCCTTGAGGTGCCTAAAGCGTCGCTGAGTGAAGCGGCAGCCATAAGCGCGATCCTGAACAGCATTGCCGATATAAGTATAGGTACCATTATTACTGCGGAGGCTATTATACCGTAGCCGCCGGTAGCGGCTTTTATCAGTCCGAGGCTTCCCTTAACGGTGGACAGCGCGTCCGATACCGCTCCGCCCACTATCGGAACCGCGCCCGCCACGGTGAACTTGACCGCCTTCATCGATACCGTATCCGCCGCCGCGCTTACAAAGCTCTGAACGGACAGCAGCCCCGCAAACACGGTCATAATAAGGGTAAGTCCCCAGTTGACAAGCTTTTTGGTCATATCGGCTATACTGCTTATCTTTAGCTCGGGGTCAACCGCTCCCGCAATGGATATCCCCATTATACAGCTTGTCAAGGGAAAAATAACGAGCGCGAATATTTGGGAAAGCACCTGTACCGCAACGGTAACGACCGCGCTGTAAGCCGCTCCCGTCTCCGTCTGTCCGTTGGCTGCCATTATACCCGCAAAAGCCGGTATATATACCGATAAAAACGCCGCAAAGCCGTCTACCGCCAATTTTGCGCTTTCGGACAAGGAAACGAGGCTTGTACACAATATACCCGAGCAGGCAAGCACTCCGACAGTGTTAAAGGTCCCCGAAAGCTCGCTGCCCTCCTGCATGGCGGAGATCAGCGCGCACAAAATTATAACCGCCGCCGTTGAAACCAGCATAGTAAGCGGCTTCGGAATACCCTCCGCTATCGTGCTGCTTATCCAAGAGAAAATACCCTCCGCATCCGTCTCCGATATTTCGCTGTCGGGAAAAATATTCAGCCTCTCCATTTCCTCCGCCGCGGCTTCTGGCAGCGCGCCCTCTATTTCATACCTGCCAAAGGAAATGTCCTCGGCGTATACTTTATTTTGAAGCAGCATAAAAACGGCCGCAAACAAAATTGCCTTTAAAAATCCTTTTATTTTCATTTTGTTTTCCTGTTCCTTTAAAGGTCTATCAATTCGGTAACTGTTTCCACAAGACTTTTAAACATAGGCAGAGCGATAAGCAGGACCGCGATCTTGCCCGCTATTTGGAGCTTGCCCGCGATCGCGTTTTCTCCCGCGTCCTTGCAGCAGTCGCAGGCAAGCTGAGTTATATAGCATATTGCAAGAGACTTTATAAGCACCTCTCCGTAAACCCCCTCAAGCCCCGCCGTTTCGGTAAGCTCCTCTATAAAGCTCACTATCGGCTCTATCGCCGCAATTACCGACAAAAATATAAGAACACCGGACGCTATTGAAATAAAAAGAGAATACTCGGGCTTATACTGCTTCAGAACAATTGAAAGCACCGCCGCGATCAGCGCAGCGGAAGCGACAGCAACAATATTCATTTTTTATCCTTATATTACCATAAATTGAATACTTCCTTTATCGTATCAAACAAAAGACTTATTTGTGATATTATCATCATCAAAACCACGATAAGCCCCGCAATGGTAGTCATCATAGCCTGCTCCTCGCGCCCCGACCGCTGGAGCAGCATATTCAAAACTGCTACGACAATACCGATCGCCGCGATCTGAAATATTAAATCAACGTCCATAATCCCGCTCCCCTTGAATTATCATAATACCGTTATCCCTAACGCCAAGCCGCACAGAAGCCCGACCGAGCGGTACATACGGCTTTTTTTGACGCGATCCTCTCTTGCCTCGTCTCTTTGGACCGTAAGCATCGCCTCGGTCATCTCCAAAAAGGAAAGCTGCCCGTCAGCGTCCGTTTCGCCGAGCCTTTCTCCTAAGGAAAGAAGCAGCTCCTTATCTCTTTGATTCAAAAAAGGCTGTTTTTTTACGCCCTCGTTCCAAAGCCTGTGAAAATCACCGTTTTCGCATACGGAGGAGCAGTCGGTTATAAAAATCAGCTTCCCATAGGCGGCGTTTGACGAGGCAGCCCTTAACACATCGCCGATCCTTGAGTTTGTGTATCTTATCAGAACCGTCAGCTCCTTTACAAACAAAAGCGCCGCGCAAAGCGTTCCCTCGCGCTCCTTAAGCCTTTTTGAAAAATACATTCCCGCCGCTGTGCAAAGCGCGACCGCCGCAGCCGAAAAAAACAAATTCATTTTACCTCTAACCTTTCCGTTATCTGCCCGATTTTTCCGCCCAAAAAAGCAATATGACTGATCGCGCCTGTTTTAGCTATTTCCGATTCCCTTGCCTGCTCAATGCTGCCGCAGTGCAAAGTAAATATCATCTTGATACCGCTGTTTAAGCATAGTCTTGCACAGCTTTCGCAGCCCGTTATCTCGTCGCAGGCTATATATTCCGGCGACAGCGTCTTGGTTGCAAGCTCTATTCCCTCCGCCTTTCCGTAGCCGTTTAAAATATCTGTGTTGGAGCCTACGTTGTTTTGCGGCGTCCCGTTGTGCACCGCCGCAAGCTCTCCCCTCTCGTCCACCACCGCCAGCTTGCGCCTGTCGCCTATTATCCTGCAAATATCCCTTAATACCGTGGTCTTTCCGCTCATGGGTCTCCCGCATATCAGAAGTCCGTTAAAGCTCTCGTCAAAAACCGTCTCTTTCAAAAAGTCTCCCGCTCCGATCATTTCCCTTGCTATCCTTATATTTATGCTGCTTATATCCTTTACTCCCTCAAAAGCCCCGTTTTTTATCACCGCCGTCCCGCAGAAGCCCGCTCTGTGTCCCCCCTTAAGAGTAACAAATCCCTCCTTAAGCTCCTTTTCAAAGCTGTGCAGCGAGTAGCTGCAAAAGCTTTTCATACACTCGCCTATTTCCTCGGCGGAAACTATCCTGTCAATGATCGCTCGTTCCCTCGCCGTTTCCAGTGTTATCCGCTTCCCCGCTCTTAACCGTATCTCGTATATATCGGAAACGCGGTACCTGGAGCGGCTTATGGCTCCTCCCAACGCTCCCAGATAAGATAAGACTCCGTCCTCGCCGCATATCCTGGCAGTCACCATTTTCTTCACTTCCTTTGCCGATTTGATTGCTTGTCTATATTTATGTGAACGAAGGATAAATTAGAACAGCTGCAAAAATATTTCAGAAACATATTGAATTTTTTTCGGAAAAGTATTATAATATAAAAGGATAAAATAAAAAATATGTACATTAAACGACACAGATAGTCGCTGTAGGAAAGGATATGCTATGATAGCGCTTATAACAGGAGCAAGCTCGGGCATCGGCGAGGAGTTTGCAAAAAATCTCGCATCGCGGGGCTTCGATCTCATACTTGTGGCGAGAAGAGCCGAAAGATTAAAGGAAATAAAGAAAAAGCTCACGGATTTTTTTGACGTAAGAGTAAAGCTGATATGTCTCGACGTTTCAAAAGCGGAGCACTGCAAAAGGCTTTACGAGAAGGTCAAGACGTTTCGCATTGACCTGCTTATAAATAACGCGGGCTTCGGTCTTTTCGGAAAATTCGATCAGACCGACCTGGACCGCGAGCTTGAAATGATCGACGTAAATATAAAGGCGGTGCATATTCTCACCAAGCTGTTTCTGCGGGATTTTAAACGCCGCGGATGCGGTTATATCCTTAACGTATCCTCCATCGCGGGCTTTATGGCAGGTCCGCTGATGGCGACCTACTACGCAAGCAAAAATTATGTCACCCAGTTGACCCGCGCAATAAGTCAGGAGCTTAAGCACGATAAAATAAACGTTTATATCGGCGTGCTCTGTCCGGGACCCGTCAATACCGAATTTAACCGAGTAGCGGGCGCGGAATTTGCTATGGGCGGAGCAACCGCCGCGGAAATTGCGGAGTACGGAATAGAGGAAATGCTTAAGGGAAAAACGGTGATAGTACCCAAAAAGGAAATAAAGGCTTTGGCGCTGCTCTCAAAAGCCCTGCCGTCAAAATTTATGCTGTGGGGAACTTATTTTGCACAAACGGCAAGGAGAGGGGACCCAAGCGAGGAATAACAAACAAGGAATAACGAGCGAAAAAAAAACCCGTCAAAACCTTACTTTACTTAGGTTCTGACGGGTTATGTCTTTATTTGCAGGGATTACAACAGGCTTTTAGGATCGTAATTCGGCTTTACATAAACCTTATCGGGTTTATCGGTGATTTCCGACTTAAATACGTCCTGCCACTCCTCCGCGTTAAAATCCTCAACGGTGACGGTAATATAGTGGTCGCCCATATTGAGAGCCTCGGCAAGAGCGTTTTTAACAGCCAAAGCTGCCTTTTGCTTCTGCTCCTCGGTTCTTCCCTCGAGCATTTTGATTCCGATATGCGGCATACTTTTCTCCTTAACCGTTAAATATAGCTTTACTTGATAAGATTTGAAGCCTTATAAGAGGTATGAAGGACCTCGTGAGCCTTATGACTGCCGGGTTCGCCGAGGAATTTCTCGTAAACCTCCTTGACGTCGGGGCTTTCGTGAGATTTTCTGAGCGGTCTGCTTTCGTCAGCGTTGTAAAGAGCCTTTGCTCTTTCGGCGCGAATATCGGTAAAGTTGCGTACGTCCGCGGGAACGATAACCTGTCCGCCGCCGTTTACACAGCCGCCGGGACATGCCATTATCTCGATAAAGGTCACGTTCATTTCGCCGCTCTTTACCTTATCAAGCAGTACCTTGGCATTGGCAAGACCCGAAGCCACCGCAACGGTGATATCCTTGCCGCCTACGTTGTAGGCTGCCGTCTTAACGCCCTCGACGCCGCGAACCTCCTTGAACTCAACGGGGCTGTTTACGTCCTCGCCCGTAAGCTTCCATACAGCGGTACGAAGCGCAGCCTCCATAACGCCACCCGTTGCGCCGAAAATAACCGCGGCGCCTGTGCCTATTCCGAGAGGGCTGTCGAAGCCTTCGTCGGGAAGCTCATTAAAGCAAAGTCCCGCCTGGTTTATCATCTTGACCAGCTCGCGTGTGGTTATGGAGATATCAAGGTCGGGATATCCCGAAGCGCTCTGATTCTCTCTTCCGATCTCAAATTTCTTTGCGGTGCAAGGCATAACGGAAACGCTTACGATATTCTTGGGGTCGATCCCCATTTTCTGAGCCCAGTAGGTCTTCGTGATTGCGCCGTTCATCTGCTGCGGAGACTTGCAGGAGGAGAGATTGGGGATCATCTCGGGATAATAAGCCTCGCAGTATCTGATCCAGCCGGGCGAACAGGAGGTGATCATAGGAAGAACTCCGCCGTTCTGAACCCTGTCAAGCAGCTCGGTCGCTTCCTCCATAATTGTAAGGTCGGCGCCGAAATCGGTGTCGAATACGGCGTTAAAGCCAAGTCTGCGAAGAGCGGCAGCCATTTTGCCCTCAACGTTTGTACCCATAGGATAGCCGAAGGCTTCTCCGATAGACGCGCGAACGGCGGGAGCTGTCTGTACGACAACTGTCTTTTCGGGATCGCTGAGCGCCTCCCAGACCTTGGCGGTATCGTCCTTTTCGCTTAAAGCGCCCGTAGGACAAACAGCGATACACTGACCGCAGGAAACGCAGGCGGTGTCCGCAAGGTCCATGTCAAAGGGACTGCCGATAGAGGTCTTGAAGCCGCGGTAGTTCGCTCCGATAACGCCGACGCCCTGTACATTGGTACAAGCTGCGATACAACGGCGGCAGTTAATGCACTTTCCGTTGTCGCGGGTCATATGAGCTGCGCTCTCGTCTATTTCATACTCGTTTCTTATGCCGTCATAAGCGGGCTCGTGCTTTACGCCCAGCTCTTGGCAAAGAGTCTGCAATTCGCAGCTTCCGCTTCTGGAGCAATACAGACATTCCTTCTTGTGGTTGCTTAACAGCAGCTCCAAGGTCATTCTTCTGCTTTCCAGCACGGCGGGGGAATTTGTGAGAATATTTTTGCCTTCGTCGAATTTGGAAATAGGGTACATACAGGAAGCCACAAGGCTCCTTGCTCCCGTCATCTCCACAACGCAGATACGGCACGCGCCTATTTCGTTGATATCCTTGAGCCAGCAGAGAGTGGGAATACGAATACCGTTCTTGCGTGCGGCTTCAAGTATGGTTGTACCCTCTTCAACGGAACATTCGATACCGTTAATTTTAATATTGACCATAATAGTAATAATTCCTTTCTATTATTCCTTGACAATGGCACCGAATTTGCACTTGCTCATACAAGCACCGCACTTGATGCACTTTGCGGGATCGATGGAGTGAGGCTCCTTTACGCTGCCGCTGATAGCGCCCGCAGGACAAACTCTTGCGCAGGCGGTACAGCCCTTACATTTATCCTCAACGATCTTATACTGAAGAAGATGTGTGCATACGCCCGCGGGACATTTCTTGTCCACTACGTGAGCCAAATACTCGTCCTTGAAGTAGCGGAGAGTTGAAAGCACAGGGTTGGGAGCGGTCTGTCCCAAGCCGCAGAGGGAGTTGTTCTTTATGTAGTAGCAGAGCTTCTCCATCTTGTCCAGGTCCTCGAGAGTTCCGTTGCCGCTGGTGATCTTGTGCAGCATCTCGTAAAGACGCTTGGTGCCGATACGGCAGGGCGTACATTTACCGCAGGACTCGTCAACGGTAAATTCGAGGAAGAACTTGGCGATATCCACCATACAGTTGTCCTCGTCCATTACGATAAGTCCGCCCGAGCCCATCATGGAGCCGATAGCGATAAGGTTATCATAGTCGATCTTTATGTCAAGGTGCTCCGTGGGGATACAGCCGCCCGAAGGACCGCCTGTCTGAGCCGCCTTAAACTTCTTGCCGTTGGGAATACCGCCGCCGATCTCGTATACTATCTCGCGGAGAGTGGTACCCATGGGTATCTCCACAAGACCCGTATTGTTGATCTTGCCGCCTAACGCAAATACCTTGGTGCCCTTGGATTTTTCGGTACCCATTGAAGAGAACCAGTCGGCGCCCTTTAAAATGATCTGAGGGATATTCGCATAGGTCTCAACGTTGTTGAGAACGGTAGGACGGCGGAACAAGCCTTTTTCTGCGGGAAAAGGAGGACGGCAGCGAGGCTCGCCTCTCTTGCCTTCGATAGACGTCATAAGCGCGGTTTCCTCGCCGCATACGAACGCGCCCGCACCGAGACGAATGTCAAGGTCAAAATCAAAGCCCGAGCCGAAAATATTCTTACCGAGCAGTCCGTACTCTCTTGCTTGACCGATAGCGATCTGCAAACGCTTAACGGCAATGGGGTATTCCGCGCGAACGTAAATATAGCCCTGTGTTGCGCCGATAGCGTAACCCGCAATCGCCATAGCCTCGATGACAACATGAGGGTCGCCCTCCAATACGGAGCGGTCCATAAACGCGCCGGGGTCACCCTCGTCGGCGTTACAGCAAACATACTTCTGCCCGCCGTCCTGTACGATCGTGCGCGCAAGCTGCCATTTTTTGCCTGTGGGGAAGCCCGCGCCGCCTCTGCCTCTTAAGCCCGAATCCAAAACGGTCTGTATTACGTCCTCGGGAGACATTTCCTTAAGCACCTTGCCAAGAGCCTGATAGCCGTCAACAGCTATGTATTCGTCGATATTTTCGGGATTTATAACGCCGCAGTTGCGCAAAGCGACGCGGTGCTGCTTTTTATAGAAGTTGGTGTCGTTAAGAGGCTTTATTCCGCTTTCGGTAACGGTCTCGCTGTAAAGCAGACGCTCAACGATTCTGCCCTTCAAAAGATGCTCCGAAACGATCTCGGGAATATCCTCCTCCTTGACCATTGAATAGAAGCAGCCCTCGGGGTAAACTATCATAATGGGACCCAAGGCGCACAATCCGAAGCAGCCTGTTTTTATTACGTTTACTTCGTTTTCCAGCCCGTTTTTCTTGATTTCCTCATGAAGTCTCTCGATGATCGCGGGACTTCCGGAGGAAGTACAGCCTGTACCACCACAGACCAAAACTTGAGAACGATACATATGTTATTCTTCCTCCTAATTATTTATTGTGTATTCGGTAACAACATTACCCTGTATCAGGTGCTGTTCGACAACTTTTTTAGCCTTTTCGGCGTCCATTTTAACGTAGGTGACCTTGCCGTCCTTGGGAGTGGTCACCTCCACAATCGGCTCATACTGACAAAGTCCGATGCAGCCTGTCTGCGTAACGGAGATGTCCTTTAATTTATGCTCCTGAACCAAGTCGGAAAAAGCGGTGAGCACGGGTCTTGCGCCGGCCGCAATGCCGCAGGTAGCCATACATACAACGACCCTTGTGTGCGCATGAGCTTCATAGCGCAGGTCGATCTGGCTCTGCAAGCTTTCCTTGATGGCCTGAAGGTCTTCTAAGGTTTTCATAAGCGTATTTCCTTTCAAAAAGTTTTCTTTTTGTTGATCTCGTCGGTATTCTCCCTTAAAAACTCCCTTATGAACTTTTTCACCTCGGGGGCCGTCAAGGGAACGCCTTCAAGTATTTCTTTGATTTTGACGGTGTCAAAGGTGAAGCCTTCGCCGTCAACGCTGTAATTATAAACAAAATCAATATCCGTATTGCAAAGCGCCAAGGCTTCCATAACCGACGGCATATCGCCCAGCGGCATACGGTCTGCGCTGTCGAGAACGTAGCGCGCAGTTACCCTTGTGCCCTTGCCTTTTTCGGAAGCGATCGCGAAGCTGCCTCCTGTCGATTCCGCGCTCATTTTGAAGAAAGGGAGCCCAAGCCCGGTTTTTCTTGTCGAACGCGTCGTAAAGAACGGGTCGGCGGCGCGGCTTAACGTTTCCTTATCCATACCCGCGCCGTTATCCTCTATTGTGATAACAAGGCTGTTTTCATCGGTATGTATTTCCACGGATATCACTGTCAGGGAGGCTTTTGCCCTTATGCTGTTCTGAACCACGTCCAAAACGTTCAGGGACAGCTCGGTCATTATTCGTACTTGGCGAGAATTTCGCGAAGCTCCTTTTCATCTCCCGTAAGCTTGCCGTAAACATCGTCGTTTACCGTCATAACGGGAGCGAGACCGCATGCGCCGATGCAGCGGCAGTCTTGAAGCGAAAATTTTCCGTCGTCGGTGATACCGCCGCTGGAAACGCCCAAAATGGATTGCAGCTTGTTGAACACATCGCCGGAGCCCTTAACGTAGCAAGCGGTGCCGAGACAAACGGAAATTCTGTACTTGCCCTTTGGATTAAGGGAAAATTGTGAATAGAAGGTAGAAACGCCGTAAACCTTTTCAAGAGGTATGTTCATTTCACGGGCAATTATTTCCTGCACCTCAATGGGAAGATAGCCGTATATGTCCTGCGCTTTCTGAAGCACGGGCATGAGAGCACCGGGATCGTCGCTGTGCTCAGCAATAACGGCTTTCAGTTCGTTTTCCTGCTCCTCTGTGCCGGAGAAGGCAACGATACATTTTTTTAAAGCCATAAGTCAGCCTCCTTAAATTTTTGCTTGGGCTTCAGCCCAAATTAGGGGCTATCCGAAAACCGCAATTTGCACAATCTCTGCCGTTGCCTTGTTTTCAAATACGCCCTTAGAGCCTGTTTAGTATCTCTTCGCACCTGTCTTTTCGGCAAATTTTGCCGATAACTGTTCATCTTGTCATTCGCTTTTCGGTCGGTGCGTCCATGCACCGACTTTGGGCGAATAACTGCTGCGTCGTGCAGCAAACTCCTTGAAATACATCAAGTATTTCTGCGTCGTTTTTCCTTGTTCTCGGCAAAATTATGCCGGAAATCCATGCACGCCGAGATACTAAACAGGCTCTTAAGCGAAAGCCTTTCAGGGAAAACCGAAATTTTTCGCTCGATATTGGATGAAAGCAGCCTGTACATAAATTTCTATTCATGATCAGAAATTAAATGTGCAAATTCGCTTCAAACATAGTAATTATAACATAGTTTTTATCAAAAATCCACAGATAACGGGATATTTTGCCGCACATAATTCGTAAAAAATTATAAAAAAAAATTGTGCATTATGTGCAAATGTGTACTAAAAAAGTATAGATTTTGCGCACAATTTGACAAACTCGATAAAAAATGTTAAAATATCAGTAGACCTGTTCGGTAACCGTAGAAGTGCCGTATTGCGCAGGACTTTTGGCGCAGGGCGAAGTGCGGATACCGCCGCAATACTTGATGTATTGCAAGGGAGACTCACAAAGCCCTGCGTCAAAAGGACAAGCAAGACGGAGCTTCGGAGGTTATCGAACAGGTCTTATACAAATAATCTCACAATAGGAGGCAATTATATGAACTGGTACGATAAGGCTGCCTTTTACCATATTTATCCCCTGGGTTTTTGCGGCTGCCCTAAAGAAAACGATTTTACAAGCGCGCCCGAAGCGCGTATTTTAAAAGTCCTTGACATTATCCCTCATTTGAAGGCTTGCGGATTCAGCGCGGTTTACTTCGGACCTGTCTTTGAATCCTCGAGGCACGGCTACGACACCGCCGATTACCTCACTCCCGACCGCCGTTTGGGCACCGAGGAGGATTTCAAAAGGGTCTTCGACGAGCTGCATTCAAACGGGATAAAAGTTATAATAGACGGCGTGTTTAACCACGTGGGCAGAGAATTTTGGGCGTTCAAGGACGTTCGGGAGCACGGATTTTCCAGCAGATACAAGGATTGGTTCCATATCCGCGACGGCGGAAGCCCTTACGGCGATCCCTTTTTCTACGAGGGCTGGGAGGGACACTATGAGCTTGTGAAGCTCAATCTGTACAACGGAGACGTTAAAAATTATATCAAGGACTGCATCACCAAGTGGCGCGAGACATATAAAATAGACGGTCTTCGTCTCGACGTGGCTTACTGCCTGGAGGAAAATTTTCTGAGAGAGCTGCACGGTCACTGCAAGTGGCTGGCGGAGGACTTTTGGCTTATGGGCGAAACGCTCCACGGGGATTATAACCGCTGGATGAGCCCCGACAAGCTGGACAGCGTTACCAACTACGAATGCTACAAGGGTCTGTACTCCTCCTTTAACGATATGAATATGTTTGAGATAGCTCACTCTCTAAACCGTCAGTTTGGAAAAGAACAGTGGTGCCTGTACAGAGGAAAAAATCTGTACAGCTTCGTTGACAATCACGACGTGTCAAGAATCGCCACCATGCTCAAAAACAAGGAGCACTTGAATCCCATATACTCCCTTTTGTTCACCATGCCCGGCATCCCATCGGTCTACTACGGAAGCGAATACGGCTGGGAGGGCGATAAAAAACAAGGCGACGACGCTCTCAGAGCCGAGTTTAAGCTGCAGGACGACAACGCGCTTACAAAGCATATCGCTGCGCTTGCAAAATTCAGGACCGAAAGCGACGTGCTTGCCTGCGGCAGCTATAATCAGCTCCAGCTTACCAACAGGCAGTACGCCTTTATGCGCGAATATAACGGAAAACGCGTTATAACCGCGCTTAACGTTGACGGAGCGGATTTTACCTTTAATCTTAACGTCGGCGGCAGCTTTAAGAATATCTTTACGGGCGAAAAAACGGAGCTCGGTCAGCCCCTTTCCCTTTCCGCGTACAGCTCTGCAGTATTCAAAGAGGAATAATTTTCACTCTAAAAGGAGAATTGAATGGCAAAAATAAAAGCCGTGCTTTTTGATATGGACGGGACCATTTTAGATACCGAAAAAATACATAAAGAGTGCTGGGAACAGGCTATGAAAGACATAGGCGTTGATTTTTCGCCTACCACCTTTTTCGATCTGATAGGTCTCAACGACAAAAGCACCTGCGATTATTTCAAAAAGAACTTTGGCTTTACCGATGAAATGTATACGAAAATGAGCGTTTCCGCCTACGCGCTTTCACAGGAATTTACCGATACCAAAGGAATGCCGGTCAAAAAAGGTTTTTTCCGTCTTTCGGACTATCTTTCCGAAAAGGGCATAAAAAGAGCCGTGGTGACCTCGTCGGTTTGCAGCGTAGCTCTCCGTAATTTTCAAAAAGCAAAGATCGAGGTTCCTTTTGACGTAATTGTCGGCGGCGACAGCGTAATCGAAGGGAAGCCCTCCGCAGAGCCTTATTTAAGGGCTGCGGAGGGCTTGGGGCTGTCTCCGTCAGAATGTATGGTCATAGAGGACAGCGCCAACGGAATAATATCTGCTCATAACGCGGGGATAAGATGCGTGTATGTAAAGGATATGGTGGATATTCCCGAGAAAGTAAAGGCTATGGCGGAATTTGAAGCGGACAGCTTGGACAACGTTATCGGAATTATCGAAACAATAAACTAAATGTTATACATTGACAAAACAAAATATTTTTCGACCAAAGAAAGGAATCGATCATGAAATACGCTCTCTATGCTGTTACCGCTCTGTACGCCGTTCTATCCGCAGTCGCGGCTGCCGTGCAGATGAAGTCCGTCAAGAATAAAGGCACGTCTCTTATTATGATTGGGGGAGCCCTTGTTTTGACAGCCGCGATAATTATACACATCTTAAAAACACCTTACGGTTGGATCGCCGCGGCGATCGGTGGACTTCTTATATGTGCGGCAGCTCTTATCAACGGTAAAAAAAGCGGCAGCTTTCATATTCAGCACCACATTATCCGTTTTACCGTCACGATACTGCTGATAATAGGATATATTTTTCTGTGATTATGCCTCATAAAAGAATCATAAAAAAGAAAAAGAAAAATTTTGCTCAACCCGTTGACAAATCGATCAAACTATGCTATACTGGTAAATACAATTCAATAGCTTTAAATCCGATGAACAAAAGTAAGTAACCGAAATGAGGTTGTCACAGAGAGTCCCTGCGGGTGGAATGGGATACAAACAATTGCGGCGAATGGATTTGTGAGGAGCCGAGTTAAAGGGAGCTTCCCGAGTACCTTGCGCCGCGTTTCCTGCGTTAGTGTGAAGAAGTATTTAGGCGTAAGCTGCGTACTTTCGTTTGTACTTGATCTAAGTGTGATCGTATCGTTAACAGCCCGCCCCGTACTTAACGAGGCGGTTTTTTACCGCAAAATTCGGGTGGCACCGCGGCTTGTCCGCCCCGGCAAGGTCTTATATAGGGCTTTGTCGGGGCGGTTTTGTATTCATTAAAGAAAGGAAGATAAAAAAATGATCAACTTGACCCTTGAACAGGCAAAGGAATATGCCGAAAGCGGAAAATACCGCAGCATACCCTTAAGCACCGAGATATTCTCGGATACTAAAACTCCGGTCACCGTGCTGGGAATACTTCAAAACGTAAGCTCGCACTGCTATATGCTGGAAAGCATCGAGGATAAGCACAATTGGGGAAGATACACCTTTCTCGGCTACGACCCCGTAAGCGAGATAACCTGCGCCGACGGCACCGTAAAAATCACCGTGGAGGGACATTCCCAAAGCTTTAGCGACAGCCGCCCCGATGAAATAATAAAGCAGGTGATACGAGATCACCTAAGTCCCTCGCTCCCTTCCCTGCCGCCGTTTACGGGCGGACTTGTGGGGTACTTCTCCTACGATTACATCAAGTACAGCGAACCGACTCTGAATCTTGACGCAAAGGATCAGGAAAACTTCAACGACGTCGATCTGATGCTGTTCGATAAGGTGATAGCCTTTGATAATTTCAGACAAAAGATCGTGCTTATCTGCAATATACCTGCCGATGATATAGAGAACTCTTACCGCAGCGGCATTGAGACCTTGGAAGCCATGAAGGACCTTATACTTCACGGTCAGCCGAAAAAGCATACCGGAGGCAGACTGAGATCGGACTTTCGCCGTCTTTTTGACAAGGAGGAATACTGCCGAATGGTGGAAAAAGCAAAAAGCCACATTAAAGAGGGCGATATTTTTCAAGTGGTATTAAGCAACCGACTTGACGCGGACTATGAGGGAAGTCTGCTGGACGCCTACCGCATTTTGCGGACCTCAAATCCCTCTCCCTATATGTTTTACTTTTCCAGCGATGATATAGAGATCGCGGGAGCCTCTCCCGAAACTCTCGTGAAGCTGCAAAACGGGGTTTTGCATACGTTCCCGTTAGCGGGAACAAGACCGAGAGGCAAAACGGAGCAAGAGGACAGGGAGCTTGAAAAGGACCTGCTTTCCGACGAAAAGGAAAGAGCGGAGCATAATATGCTGGTAGATTTAGGAAGAAACGATTTGGGAAAGATCAGCAAATTCGGCAGCGTCGAGGTAGAAAAATATATGTCGGTGGAGCGATATTCCCATGTTATGCATATCGGTTCAACGGTACGGGGAGAGCTTAGAGAAGATATGAGCGCGGCAGACGCGGTAAACGCCGTGCTGCCCGCGGGAACGCTGTCGGGAGCCCCGAAAATACGCGCCTGCGAAATTATCAATAAGCTTGAAAACAACAAGCGGGGCATATACGGCGGCGCCATAGGCTACCTTGACTTCACGGGAAATTTGGATACCTGTATTTCCATAAGGATCGCCTTTAAGAAAAACGGAAAGGTTTTCGTAAGATCGGGGGCGGGAATAGTAGCCGACAGCGTGCCCGAAAACGAGTACAACGAATGTATAAACAAGGCTATGGCGGTGGTCAAAGCGCTGGAAGCCGCGGATAAAGGAATAGAGTGAAAGGAGAAAGGCGCCATGATTTTGCTTATAGACAACTACGACAGCTTTTCCTATAATCTGTATCAGCTTATAGGAGCCGTAAATCCCGATATAAGGGTGATACGCAACAACGAAACCACGCCGAGTGAAATTGAAAAAGCAAAGCCCGAAAAAATCATCATTTCCCCCGGACCGGGACGGCCCGAGGACGCGGGAATATGCATAGAAACGATAAAAAACTGCGGAACGCATATTCCGATACTGGGCGTTTGCCTCGGTCACCAGTCGATATGCAGGGCGTTCGGCGGAAAAGTGGGCTACGCAAAGCAGCTTATGCACGGAAAGATGTCAAAAATAAAGGTGGACAACAATACCCTGCTGTTTAAGGGCTTGCCCGAATATATCGAAGCCGCCCGCTATCATTCCTTGGCGGCGGAGGAGGAAACTCTGCCCGAAGAGCTGACCGTAACGGCTAGGACCGAGGACGGAGAAATAATGGCAGTGCAGCATAAGATATACCCCGTTTACGGCGTTCAGTTCCACCCCGAATCCATTCTTACCCCAATGGGTAAGACTATTATAGAAAATTTTCTAATGTAAAAAGAAAGGAACATCAGCTATGATCAGAGAAGCAATTGCACAGCTTGTAAACAAAGAAGAGCTGTCAAGAGAAACCGTTGAAAAGGTTATGGACGAAATAATGACGGGACAGGCGAGCCAGATGCTTATGGCGGCTTACCTTACCGCACTTGCCGAAAAGGGCGAGACCGTCGGCGAAATAACCGCCTCCGCCGTGGGAATGAGAAAGGCGGGGACCCCCTTAAAGCACTCGGGAAGCGTATTTGAAATAGTGGGAACGGGCGGCGACAGGTCAAACTCCTTCAACATATCCACCACCTCCTCTATCGTTATCGCCTCGTCGGGGGTACAGGTAGCCAAGCACGGCAACAGAGCCGCTTCAAGCAGATCGGGAGCGGCGGACTGCCTTGAAGCCATGGGAGTTAAGATCGACCTTGAAGCGGAGCAAATGGAACAGGTTTTGGAGGAATGCGGAATATGCTTTATGTTCGCGCAAAAGTACCATTCGGCAATGCGATTCGTGGGTCCCGTAAGAAAGGAACTGGGAATACGCACCGTATTCAACATTTTGGGACCTCTGACCAATCCCGCCTCTGCCGATAAGCAGGTGATGGGAGTGTTCAGCGAGGAGTATTTGGAGATACTTGCTCACGTTCTTTACAATTTGGGAGTTAAAAGAGGTATGACCGTCTACGGCACAGACAGGCTCGACGAAGTATCGATAAGCGCCCCCACCAAGGTATGCGAATTTTCCGACAATAACGGTGCTCCCCGCTTTAAAACCTATACGGTCTCTCCCGAGGATTTCGGCTTAAGCTCCGCTCCGAGAGAGGAAATAATCGGCGGAACGGGCGAGGAAAACGCAAGGATCGCCCTTGGCATTTTAAACGGAGAGATAAAGGGCGCCAAACGAGACGCGGTCCTGCTCAACTCCGCCTGCGGGCTGTACATTGCGGGAAAAGCGGACAGCATAGACGAGGGAGTAAGGCTTGCAGAGGAGCTGATCGACTGCGGCGCGGCTATGCGCAAGGCAGAGCTGTTCATTAAAGCCACCAATAAATTCACGGGAGGAAAAAACGCTTGATACTCGATGACATAAAAGCAAAAAGGCTCGAACAGCTTAAGCGCGAAAAGGAAAAAATATCCTTTTCCGAGATAAAAAAAGCTGCGGAGCGCATTTCATCGCCATGCGAAGATTTTAAAAGAGCGATAGACCTTAAAGGCGAAAATGAAATAGCGATAATAGCCGAGGTCAAAAAGGCTTCCCCCTCTAAAGGAGTGATACAACCGAACTTCAGACCCGCCGAAACGGCGGAGGCGTACGAAAAAGCGGGAGCAAACGCCATATCCTGCCTTACCGAGGAGTTTTATTTTAAAGGAAGCTCGGAATATCTTCGACAGATCAAGGAAAAGGTAACCATACCCGTTTTGCGCAAGGATTTCATCATCGATCCCTATCAAATCTACGAGGCGAGGGCTATCGGCGCGGACGCGGTGCTGCTGATATCCGCAATGCTTGCCGTAAACGAGCTGAGAGAATACCGAAAAATAGCGGAAAGTCTTGATATGTCCGTACTGGCGGAAAGCCATAACGAGGAAGAGCTGTACAAGGTATTGGAGGCGGGCTGCACTATAACGGGAATAAACAACCGCGATCTTAAGACCTTTGAGGTAAGACTTGAAACGACAAAAAAGCTCGCAGGGCTTATCCCCTCGAACTGCGTTATCGTGACCGAAAGCGGGATAAGCCGCAACGCAGATATCCGCGAACTCAAGGCTGCGGGCGCAAGAGCGGCGCTTGTGGGCGAAACGCTCATGAAAAGCGGAAATATAGCCGAAACATTATCCGAGCTTACCGATTTGAGGGATAACCGAAATGAATATTAAAATAAAGCTTTGCGGCATACGGCGGGAGGAGGACGCGAGATATCTGAACGAGTTTCCTCCCGATTACGCGGGCTTTGTGTTTGCCGAAAGCAAACGGAGAGTGACCTTAGAGCAGGCTGAAAGGCTGTCCTCCCTGCTTTTGCCGAGCATTTCAAGAGTGGGCGTTTTCGTAAATCATCCGCTGGAGGAAATGAAAAGCTTTGCCGAAATAATAGACGTTTACCAGCTTCACGGCAGCGAGGACGAAGGGTATATAAGCCGACTCAGAAAAATGATCCCCCATAGCTGCGAAATATGGAAGGCTGTAAGAATAAGGAACCTAAGCGACGTTACGGAAGCGAACGGCTCCTCCGCCGACAGGCTCCTGTTGGACGCATTTTCCGCAAACGCCTACGGAGGAACGGGAAAAGTCTTTGACTGGGATATGATATCAGGGACGAAAATAAGCAAGCCCTTTTTCGCGGCGGGAGGAATCAACGCGGATAATCTCAAAAAAGCGGTATCGTCGCTTAAGCCCTACGGGATAGACCTTAGCGGAGGTATCGAGACCGACGGCTGCAAGGACAGGGAAAAGATCAGACAAATTATGACGCTTATGAAAAGAATAAATCTCTAAAGAAAGGAAAACACCATGAAAAAAGGAAGATACGGAGAATTTGGCGGGCAGTATATCCCCGAAACCGTTATGAACGCCGTTCAGGAATTGGAGACGGCGTACGAAAAATACAAAAACGACCCTGCATTTCAGGCTGAGCTTGAGGAGCTGTACAAAAATTATGCGGGCAGACCCTCAATGCTTTATTACGCCGAAAAAATGACAAAGGATTTGGGAGGCTGTAAAATTTATCTTAAGCGGGAGGACTTGAATCACACGGGCTCGCATAAGATCAACAACGTGTTGGGTCAGATACTGTTGGCGAAAAAAATGGGCAAAAAAAGAATAATAGCCGAAACGGGAGCGGGACAGCACGGGGTGGCGACCGCCACCGTCTGCGCTCTGTTCGGGCTCGAGTGCCGCGTATATATGGGAAGCACAGATGTGGAAAGACAATCCCTCAACGTATATCGTATGAGGCTCCTCGGCGCGGAGGTGGTGTCCGTGGATTCGGGAACGGCTACCTTAAAGGACGCGATAAACGAAGCCTTCCGCGACTGGGCTACCAACATCGAAAGCACCTTTTACTGCATAGGCTCGGTTATGGGACCCCACCCCTATCCCGCTATGGTAAGGGATTTCCAAAGCGTGATCAGCAAGGAGATACGCGAGCAGCTTGCGGAAAAGGAGGGAAGGCTTCCCGACTGCGTAATAGCCTGCGTAGGAGGCGGCTCCAACGCTATGGGAGCGTTCTGCGGCTTTATTCCCGACAGCTCGGTGCGACTCATCGGCGCGGAAGCGGCAGGGCGAGGCGTTGAAACGGCGGAAACCGCCGCCACCATTGCAAGAGGCTCAACGGGAATTTTTCACGGCATGAAATCGGTGTTTTTGCAGGACAAATTCGGTCAGATAGCCCCTGTTTATTCCATTTCCGCAGGACTTGACTACCCCGGCATAGGTCCCGAGCATGCGCACCTTTGGAAAACAGGCAGAGCGGAATATTTAAGCGTGACCGATGAGGAAGCCGTCTGCGCCTTCGAGTATCTTTCAAGAACCGAGGGGATCATTCCCGCTGTCGAATCCTCCCACGCTCTTTCCGTTGCCTTAAAAACGGCTCCCGCAATGGAAAAGGACAAAATAATGGTCGTAAATATCTCGGGCAGAGGAGATAAGGACGTTTACTCGGTGGCAAGATACCGCGGAGTGCAGGTTGAAAATTAAAAAGGAGAACACCCATGAACAGAATAGAAAAATGCTTTGAACAGCTTAAGGCGAAAAACAAAAAAGCCTTGATAACCTTTATCACCTCGGGCGATCCCGATCTTAAAACAACGGAAGCGGCGGCTCTTGAAATGTTCGGCAAGGGCGCGGATATCATAGAGCTGGGAGTTCCCTTTTCCGACCCCGTAGCCGAGGGCGTTACCATTCAGAAGGCTTCCTTAAGAGCTCTGCGAGGAGGAGTCGATCTTGACGGAATCTTCAGCTGCGTAAAAAATATCAGAGCGAAAAGCGAAAAGCCCCTGCTTCTGATGATGTATATAAACACCATTTTCGTCTACGGTACGGAACGCTTTTTCAAAGCCTGCGCCGAATACGGCATAGACGGAGTCATAGTCCCCGATATGCCCTATGAGGAAAAGGACGAAATAGCCGATTTTGCCGATAAGTACGGCGTAATAAACATAAACTTAGTGGCGCCCACCTCTCACGACAGAATAAAAGAGATCGCTTCCAACAGCAAGGGCTTTTTATACTGCGTTTCCTCAACGGGAGTCACAGGCGTGCGCAGCAGCTTCTCCACCGATTTCGATAAATTTTTCGGCACAATAAAGAAATACGCCTCCTGTCCCTGCGCGGTAGGCTTCGGGATATCGGGACCCGAACAGGCGAAAAAAATGTCGGAGTACTGCGACGGCGTTATCGTAGGCTCGGCGATAGTGAGACTGTTTGAAAAATCGGGCAAAAGCGCCGTTAAAGAAGCGGGGGAGTTTGTAAAAAGCCTTAAGGACGCAATATAAAAAATTTAAAAATTTATGTAAGATTTTCCGACAGATTTTGTGTATATGTATGAGGGGACAAAGCCGCTCCCGGGAGATAAATTTTAAAAGGCTTTCACCCGAAATAACGCGCTGACCCCATGAATACATATCCCAAGAGGTGCACGGCAATGGAAGACAAGGAAATATTGGAGCTTTTTCTTAATCGAAACGAAGCGGCTATATCGGCGGCTTCCGAAAAGTACAAAAGCTACTGCATGAAAATAGCGGATAACATATTGGGTTCGCAGCTTGACGCCGAGGAGTGCATTAACGACACGCTTATGAAAGCGTGGGAGCTTATCCCGCCGTATCAGCCTCAAAAGCTTTCCGCATTTTTGGGAAAGCTGACCCGAAATTTTGCGATAAATATGCACCGCAGACAGCTCAGCGAAAAAAGAGGCGGAGGTCAAACGGCGGCGGTCCTGGAGGAGCTGGCGGAGATGATCCCGAACGGCTGCGACCTTGAAAAGGAGCAGGAGCGCAGGGAGCTTATCGGAGAAATAAACAGCTTTCTCCTCGGTATCTCAAGACAGAAAAGAAATATTTTCATCTGTCGATACTGGTACTGCGACAGTGTTTCGGATATCGCGGCGCAGTTCGGGCTAACCGAAAACAATGTGTCCGTCATTTTAAACCGAGTTAGGGAGAAGCTCCGCCGTCATCTGGAAAAAGCGGGTTATTTATCGTAAAGCAGGTACACATATCTGTCAGGAAAGGAATGATAATATGAGATCGGAAGACTTGTTTGAAATTTTATCGGACATAGACGAGGATATGATCTGTAACGCCAAAGAAAATAATGAGGATTTCTGCGCCGAACCGCTGCAAATTACCTCCGTGAAAAAAGGGTTCCCTTGGAAAACGGTGTGCGCCTCTGCGGCGGTAATATCCGCCGTTGTTTTTGCGGGAGCGTTGACGTTCGGAGGAACCGACATAGTCCTGCCACCGCATGAGCGAATCGCCGACCCGATAAAGCTTCCCTACAGCGCCAGCTTCCCCGAGGAAGCAAAATATGTTTACAAAGGCGATTTTTCCGAGCTGGAGCTTATGGGTCCTCCCGATACCGACCGACTTAGCTATAGCTTATACGACAAGCTTGAAAGGCACAGCGACCTGGTGGTTTGCGGCGCCTTTACCGACGACGCCCGCCAAACCAACGATCCGAGCAAGGAAAGAGACTTCGCAAGCTCGCAGCAGGTACCAATATCCTACAATAAATTTAAAATAGAAAAGCTGATAAAGGGAAACGGCGACGTGAACGAGGGCGACGAAATAATCATAAGCGATTTTTATGCGGTTTACGGAAATACGCTTTATTCGCAGAGCAATCTTACGCCAATGATAAAGGGCGACGTTTGGTTTTACTTCCTCAAAAAAACCGACGAAGCAAACGTTTACCGCGCCTTGTGCGACAGCGACGGACGCTACGCTCTCCCCGAACGCTCCGAGCAGATGTTCCCTCTTTCGGGAAACAATATCGGATGCTACGATCTTTCGGTTTACAAGGAAAACGTACATCAAATAATCTATGACAGATTTTATAACAACAGCTTTGAACCCGATATCCAAAACATCGTAAATTCCGACGATTGCTTTAAGATAGATACCTACAGCTTCGAATTGGCGGAATTTTCGGGAGTGCATTTCATTTGGAGCAGCGAGGAAGTAGAAGCGGTGCTCGGAGAGGAAAGATACACTCTTTATTGGGGCATGCCCGTATGGGACATATGGCTCGCGGATATAAACGGAGACGGAAAACGGGAGATATGCTCCTCCGTAAGCGTCGGCTCGGGAATTATATGCGAAGACGTCATGGTCTGCGATTATGAAAACGGAGATACGTACAGACTTTGCGACAGAGGAAAATACGATTATACCATATACGGCGCTGAAAACGGTATTCTGTACTTTGCCAAAACCGAGTACGGCGACTACAGCAGAGAAAAAACGGTTTACGAGCCCTTGTCCCTTACGTTAATGAACAAGGAAAGCAGCGAAGAAACGACCTTTGAAAACGGGCAGCCTGAGTTAAACCAAGCCGCCGACGTCAAGGAAGATGATGACGGCAGCGGCGTAAGCTTCAAAATATACGAGCCCTTCGGAATGACCTATGAATCGGAGAAAAAGGGACTTTACTACAACGGAAAAAAGGTAAGGTGGTTCGAGGATTACTACCCCGCAGACGAGGACGGAAATCTCGCAGGAACGGATTATATCTGCGAATCGGGCGTTGTGGACGTATACGCGGTCCGCGACTTCAGCGAGCCTGTCTATAATCCCGACGGCTCGCTTGACCCAAGCGGAAGATTGGTCGGTCTTAAGGAATTTTCCGAAGAGGAGTTTGCGCAAAGGGATATAAAAGCGACCTTAACGGATAAAGAGGTAACGCATATCGCTTACGCCGAGGACGACTCGACAGCGGTCGAAACCGATAACGAGCTTGCGTTTCCCGTAAGCGAAGCAACGGACAGCATCGCTTTGAGCGACGGTGATATGATAGAAGCGCAGGAGGAGCTGCTGCAATGCGCGGAGGAGTATAAGCCCTTTGGCGTGACCTACGACCAAAAAGAAAACATAATGAAAGCTTACCGATATTATTAAAGCTCCATCAGATCCGCAATAGTGATCCCGTCAAAAAACTCGTTTGTCAGTTTATTGAATTTGTCCCACATCTTGACGGTCTTGCACTTTTCGTATCTTTCGCAGGGCTCCGCGTCCTTGGCAAGACAAGCCACGGGCGCAAGATCGCCCTCGGTGAGCCTGAGTATTTCACCGACCCCGTATTCCTCCGGGCTTCGCGTGAGCCTGTATCCGCCCTTTTGACCATGCACCCCGTCCACCAAGCCGTTTTTTGCCAAAACTGGTATGATCTGCTCCATATACTTTTTGGAGATGCCTTGACGCGCGGCAATGTCCTTCATCGGAATATACCCCGAGGTATTTTGCTCCGCCAAATCGATCATTACCCGCAGAGCGTAGCGCCCTCTTGTTGAAATAAGCATAGTTTGTTTCTTCTTTCAATAATTATTATGTAATTATACCCCCGCCTATCACAATGTCGTCATCGTAAAGTACCGCCGCCTGTCCTTTGGCGGCGGCTTTTTGCGGAGCATCAAAAACAATGCGAGCTCGGTCGTTCGGCAAAGCATACACAGTCGCCCACTGCTCCTCCTGTCGGTAGCGCGTCTTGACCTTTGCCCTAAGCTCTCTTGGCAGCGTTTCGCAGGATATGCAGTTAAAGCTCTCCGCATAAAGCTCGGTCTGATACAGATCGGACCTTTTGCCGAGCACGATATTGTTATCCTCGGGGCATATCCGTATAACATACAGCGCCTCGTCGGCAGAAATTCCCAAGCCCCTCCGCTGACCTACCGTATATCCTATGATCCCCTCATGTCTTCCGATAACGTTCCCGTTTTTATCCGTAAAATCCCCGCACAAATAATCTCTGCCGGTAAAGCTTTTTATAAATTGGGAATACCTTCCCCTTGTTACAAAGCAAATATCCTGGCTGTCGGGTTTATCGGCGTTGCAAAAGCCTTGAGCGCCCGCTATTTTTCTTATATCCGACTTATTTTTTTCTCCGAGAGGAAACAAGGTATGCGCAAGCTGCTCCTGAGATAAAAAGTATAATACGTAGCTCTGGTCCTTTCCCTTGTCCGCCGCCTTTTTCAGCAAATATCTGCCGTTTTTCTTTTCTATCCTCGCATAATGACCGGTGGCGATACGGTCGCAGCCGATCTCCAATGCGCGAAAATAAAGCCGCCGAAACTTCAAATAACGGTTGCAGTCAATACACGGATTAGGCGTCGCCCCGTTTTCATAGGCGTTCACAAACCGCTTGATCACCTGCTCCGTGAAATCGTCCGTAAAATTAAATACATAATACGGGATATCCAAACGCCTTGCAACGCTCCGCGCGTCCTCGCAATCGTCGAGAGAACAGCAGCTCTTCGTACCGCCCGTATCATTGCCGTAATCGTTAAACAGCCTCATTGTAACGCCGATACAGTCATACCCCTGCTCTTTTGTTAAGTAAGCGGCGACCGAGGAATCCACGCCGCCGCTCATTGCAATCAAAACCTTTTCTTTCATCCTAATTCTATCATTCTGTCTATACATTTTCGAGCCGCATTTATCGTATCCGAGGGCAGCTCGATTTTTTCTCCGCCGCCGCTTACCGCCTCAAGCACGTCGGGTAAGGACGTAAGCTTCATATTGGGACAGATCAGCTCCTTTGAAAGCGGATAAAATTTCTTGTCGGGACATTCATAGCGCAAATGCTCGGCGATGCTTATCTCCGTTCCGATAATAAACTCGCGGCATTCCGAATTTTTTGCGTAATTTATGATATCGGACGTTGAACCCACGTGATCCGCGCGCTTAACTACCTCGAATTTACATTCGGGGTGAACGAGCAGCTCGGCGTTCGGGTGAGAAGCCCTTGCTTTATCAGCGTCGGACGCCGAAACCCTTGAGTGAATGGGACAGCCTCCCCGTAAAAGCTTAAAGGTCTTATTCGGGATTTGCCTTGATACCCAATCGCCTAAATTACAGTCGGGAATAAACAAAATTTTGTCGTTGTCGAGCTTTCTGATAATATCCACCGCTGAGGACGAGGTAACGCATACGTCGCAAACCGTTTTAAGCTCGGCGGTGGTATTTATATATGCCGCGACCGTATAATCGGGGTACTGCCTTTTGACCTCTTCGATGAGCTCCTTATCCATTTGCTCAGCCATTGGACAGCCCGCCTCTCCGTTGGCAAGAACTACCTCCTTATCGGGAGACATTATCTTGACGGTTTCAGCCATAAACCGAACACCGCACATAATTACCCTTTTGTTTTCTATTGCGGAAGCCCTCTTGCTGAGCGCAAACGAATCCCCGACGAAATCCGCGATTTCGGTTATTTCTCTTGCCTGATAGCTGTGCGCCAAAATATAAATATTGCTGCGGTTTTTGATTTCCGATATTTTTTGTTGAGCTTCATAAACCGTCATTTTTATTCCGCCTGTTCGTGACAATGAGCGCAGTCTTCGCAGTCCGCAAACTGACACTTGTCATACTCTATACCGTTTTTGTCGTAATAATCCTTGACCGCCGCCTTTATAGCCTCCTCCGCCAACACCGAGCAGTGCATTTTATGCGCGGGAAGACCGTCAAGCGCCTCTGCCACAGCCTTATTTGAAAGCTGTAACGCCTCCGACAAGGGTTTACCCTTTATCATTTCGGTAGCCATGGAGCTTGAAGCAATAGCGGAGCCGCAGCCGAAGGTCTCAAATTTAACATCGGAAATAACGTCGTCGGAAATTTTAAGGTAAATTTTCATAATATCGCCGCATTTGGCGTTGCCGACCTCTCCAACTCCGTCCGCGTCCTCGATCGTTCCCACGTTGCGGGGGTTGGTGAAGTGATCCATTACCTTTTCGCTGTATAAAGCCATTCTTGTATTCCTTTCATAAAGTGTCAAAGAATAAATTCCTTCTTGCCGCTGACCTTGTCTCTCCACAGCGGCGACATATTCCTCAGATATTCCACGACCTTCGGTATCTCCTCAAGCATATAATCGACCTCTTCGTCGGTGTTATCCTCGGAAAGGCTAAGCCGAAGAGAGCCGTGAGCTATCTCGTGGGTACGTCCTATCGCCAACAGCACGTGGCTTGGATCGAGAGAACCCGAGGTACACGCCGAGCCCGAGGAAGCGCATATTCCCCTTGCGTCCAAAAGCAGCAGGAGGCTCTCTCCCTCAATGCCCTCAAAGCAAAAATTCACATTGGCGGGCAGTCTATTTACGGGATCGCCGTTCAAAGCCGAGTGAGGAATTTCAGACAGACCCTTGATCAGTCTGTTCCTTAAAGCGGAAATTTTCGCGGCGTTCTCGTCTATCCTTTCGCAAATATCCGCCAGCGCCGCCGCCATTCCGACCACTGCGGGAATATTCTCGGTTCCCGCGCGCTTTCCTCTCTCCTGCGCGCCGCCCTCTATAATACTTGTCAAGGCTGTGCCTTTCTTGGCGTAAAGACCGCCTATCCCCTTTGGACCGTGAAATTTATGCGCCGAAAAGGAAAGCATATCTATATTTTGCTCCCTTACGTCTATTTTAATATGTCCCGCCGCCTGCACCGCGTCCGTGTGGAACAAAACGCCCTTTTCACGGCAAACCTTTCCGATATCCGCAATGGGAAGCACCGACCCTATCTCGTTGTTGGCGTACATAACCGTTACAAGACAGGTATCCTCACGGATCGCCCTTTCGACCTCTTCGGAAGTAATATTGCCGTTGGAGTGAACCTCGAGAAGCTCTATCTCAAAGCCCTGTTTTTTTAACTTGTCCAACGTATGCAAAACGGCATGATGCTCGAAGGCTGTTGAGATAATATGCTTTTTTCCTTTTTTGGCGCCTGCCTCGGCGGCGGAAACAATCGCTTGATTGTCAGACTCGCTGCCGCAGGAGGTGAAGTATATCTCCCTCGGAGAACAGCCGAAGCAGGAGGCGATCCGTTCTCTCGCCTCCTCTAACGCTTCCTTTGCTCTCTGTCCCTCCGAATGAAGACTGGACGGATTCCCGTACACCTTTTCCATATACGGGAGCATCGCTTCCACCGACCTGCGGCTCATTTTCGCAGTCGCGGCATTATCCGCGTATACCGACATCATATCAGCGTTTTACCTCCTCGTTGTGATCTATTCGGCAAACAGCTCGGTAGACAAATATCTGTCTCCCGTATCGGGCAAAATCACCACAATGGTCTTTCCCTCGTTTTCGGGTCTTTTTGCAAGCTCTATGGCGGCATATGCCGCCGCTCCCGAGGAAATACCCACCAATACGCCTTCCTTTTTACCGATAAGCCTGCCTGTCTTAAAAGCGTCCTCATTGCTTACCGTTATTACCTCGTCGTAAATGCTTGTGTCCAGCACCTCGGGCACAAAGCCCGCTCCTATGCCCTGTATTTTATGGGCTCCAGAAACTCCCGTTGACAATACGGCAGAATCCTGCGGTTCAACTGCAACGACCTTAACGTTCGGCTTTTTTTCCTTAAGATATCTTCCGACGCCCGTAACGGTGCCGCCCGTTCCCACGCCCGAAACAAAAATATCCACCTCACCGTCCGTGTCGTTAAATATCTCGGGTCCGGTAGCGTCATAATGCGCCTTGGGATTGGCGGGATTTACGAACTGCCCCGCTATAAAGCTGTCGGGTATCTCCGCCGCTAACTCCTCAGCCCTTGCAATGGCTCCCTTCATGCCCTTCGCGCCCTCGGTCAGCACCAGCTCCGCGCCGTAAGCCTTCATTATCTGACGCCGCTCCACGGACATCGTTTCGGGCATAACTATTATCAGACGGTACCCTCTTGCCGCCGCAACGGAAGCAAGCCCAATACCCGTATTTCCCGAGGTAGGCTCGATAATAACGGAGCCCTGCTTTAATTCTCCGCTTTTCTCGGCTTCATCTATCATAGCCTTGGCTATACGGTCCTTTACCGATCCCGCGGGATTAAAATACTCGAGCTTCGCCGCTATCCGCGCCTTAAGTCCAAGCTCCTTTTCAATATGGACAAGCTCCAAAAGCGGAGTTTTTCCGATAAGCTGATCGGCGGAGGTATAAATGCTTGACATAATATATTTTCCTTTCTCTCGTTATTGCTTAAGCGCATTAAAGCCGTTCTCAAGATCCGCGATAATATCGTCAATATGCTCCGTGCCTATTGAAAGACGGATCGTGTTTCTGTTTATCCCCTGCTCCTTAAGCTCGCTGTCAGTAAGCTGAGAGTGAGTAGTGGTGGCGGGGTGGATAACAAGGCTTTTGACGTCCGCCACGTTGGCAAGCAGAGAAAAAATCTTAAGATTATCGATAAACCTGTGCGCTTCCTCCTGTCCGCCCTTTATATCAAAGGTAAAAATAGAAGCGCCGCCGTTGGGGAAATATTTTTTGTATAAAGCGTTGTCGGGGTGATCGGGCAGCGACGGGTGATTTACCCTCTCGACCAGCGGGTGCTTTGAAAGATATTCAACTACCCTTTTAGTATTTTCCGCGTGACGTTCAAGCCGAAGCGACAGAGTTTCCACGCCCTGCAAGAGCAAAAAAGCGTTAAAGGGAGAAATAGCGGCGCCCATATCGCGAAGCAGGATAGCCCTTATGTATGTAACAAAAGCAGCGGGACCCGCTGCCTCGGCAAAGGAAACGCCGTGATAGCTGGGATTGGGCTCGGCTATTGCGGGATATTTTCCGCTGCCCTTCCAGTCGAATTTTCCCGAATCAACGATAATTCCGCCAAGAGTGGTTCCGTGACCGCCGATAAACTTGGTGGCGGAGTGAACGACAATATCCGCCCCATGCTCGATGGGTCTTATAAGATACGGAGTACCGAAGGTATTGTCAATGACCAGGGGCAAGCCGTGTTTATGCGCTATCTCCGCTATGGCGTCGATATCGGGAATATCGCTGTTGGGATTTCCGAGGGTTTCCAAAAATACAGCCCGTGTATTGTCTTGAATGGCATTTTCCAGCTCGGTCAGATCATGGGCGTCAACAAAGGTGGTGGTGATTCCGTAATGAGGAAGCGTATGCTCAAACAGATTATAGCTTCCGCCGTAAATGGTCTTTTGAGAAACGATATGTCCCCCGTCGGGAGCAAGCGCCTCAATGGCGTATGTGATAGCCGCCGCTCCCGAAGCTAACGCCAAAGCGGCGGTACCGCCCTCCAGCGCCGCTATTCTCTTTTCAAGCACGTCCTGCGTTGAATTGGTAAGTCTTCCGTAAATATTGCCCGCGTCCGCCAATCCGAACCTCGCCGCGGCATGCGCGGAATTTTTAAACACATAAGAGGTGGTCTGATAAATGGGCACCGCTCTCGCGTCCGTTGCGGGATCGGGCTGCTCCTGTCCTACATGAAGCTGAAGCGTTTCAAATTTATAGCTGCTCATAATATTTTTCCTTTCGTTTTGTTTTTTTTATTTAACTACCTTTTTAGTAGGTTAAACGTATTATAGCATATTTTACCTACCTTGTCAATAGGTAAACATAAAATTTTTGTTTTTTACTTTTTACAGCCCAAAAATACATAAGCTGAAACAGAATCAAAAACTTGCTCCAATACTGTACCTTAAATTTTGTTAAAATTTCCGCCCTTGTTCTCCGCCGTTTTTTATGTTAAGATAAAATAAAAAAAGGAGAACGCAAAATGGAATTCAGCTTAAAGGAAATATACAAGGATTACTTTAAAATAGGCGCAGCCGTTAACATGGAAAATGTTGATACCTGCCGCGAGCTTATTTTGAAGCATTTTAACAGCATAACCTGCGAAAATGCCATGAAATTTGCCGACACCGAGCCCGAGGAGGGACGTTTTACCTTTGCCGACGCGGATAAAATATACGGCTTTGCCAAAGCGAACGGCATACCCGTAAGAGGACACAATTTTGTATGGCATCAGGCGGTCCCCGAATGGCTGTTTAAAAATACCGACGGGGAAAAGCTTCTGCGGCGTCTTGAAAATCACATCAAAGCGGTCACAGAGCGCTATCCCGACCTGTACTGCTGGGACTGCATCAACGAGGGCATAGACGACCGCGGCGGATATTTAAGAAAAACGCCGTGGCTTGAGCTTGCGGGAGAGGATTATTTCGCCGAAGCCTTTAAAATCGCGGCAAAATATACCGACGCTCCCCTTTTCTACAACGACTACAACGAATTTGACCCCGAAAAAAGAAAAAAAATAATCCGAAAGGTAAAGGAAATAAGAGACAGCGGCGCGCGTATCGACGGAATAGGCTTGCAGTGCCATTTGGGGCTTAACTGCGAGGTGGATTTCGACGAAATAAAAAAAGGGCTCGAGGAATTTGCAGCCCTTGACTTTAAACTGCAAATAACCGAGCACGATATATCCAATTATCCCTACGGCGACCGCGAAATGCACCTTGCTCCCACATTTGAAGAGTATAAAAAGCAAACGCGGACCTTTAAGGAATTTTTCAAGCTGCTGCGCGAATACAAAAACGAGATCGAAACGGTCACCTTCTGGGGCGTCGCCGACGATACCTGTTGGCTCAACTATTTTCCCGTTGAGGGGAGGAAAAACGGAGGGCTCCTTTTCGATGAAGATCACGAGCCTAAAGAAAGCTTTTACGCTATCTGCGATTTTTAATCTATTTTCAAAGCATACCTATCCCCCTCGGTATGCTCGAATCCCAATTCGGTAAACATTTTTCGGCTTTGTTCGTTAAAGGAGTAAATTTCCGCCTCGACCTGCTTCAATCCTTTTTCCCGAGCCAGCTCGATAATATTTCTTACGCACCGTCTGCCGATATGCCTGTTTTGATATTCCCTGCAAATAACAATGCTTATCTCCGCGTTTTCACGCAAGGTGACGTCTCCCACCAAAACTCCCTTGTATTCTATGTAGAAGCAATCTCCGTGCGCGGATAAGTAACCGTACATTCCCTTAAGCATATCGAGAGAATATGCATGGTCGATATTGTCCACCTGCCTGCAAAGCTGCAGATCCTGATACCACTCCAGCGCAACGTCGTAGTTGGGATAATAGGGCACCAGCACGATCTCACTGTCAACGATTCTTTTATCCATTCCACTCACCTGCCTATAATACCTTTTTAATTTTCCTTGATCCTTATTTCCTTTTCTTCGGGCTTAGGCTGAATAGCCTTGATCCTGTGAGCGGAAAAACGTATAATAATTACAGAAAGCAAAATGTCCAAGGGTATCTGGAGAGTAAATATGCCCCGAGTGTTTCCCGTCATGATCGACTGATGCATCGCCATAAGCTCAAACACCGCCAGCAGAGCGGGAATACGAACGCAGGTTATTGCCGTAATCACTATATCGCTGTACTTTTGAGCGTTCGCCTCGTTAACGATATATTTTTTCGGCATTTTTTTATTCTTATATATCATCACAAGGGAAACGGCTACCACCGCCGCAGCAGCGGCTATCCACACAAGATTCCACTGCCATACCACAAGTCCCTTGATCTCGCTGTTGACGCTTAAAATAAGCTGATTTTGCGAGGTAATGAACTCCCCGAAGGATATCACGCACTGTACCGTTGCCGTCAATATCAAAGCCGCGACCGCGTCCAACGCCATCTGCGCTATCTGATAGTTTCTTTTTACTTTTATGCTGCCTATTTTCATACTAATCCCTTATATCTTGGTTATATCTATCATTTCCACATCATCGACCGACTTGTGCATTTCGAGACAGGCAACAAGCGCATTTGCCGTATCTATAGAGGTAAGACAGGCGATAGAACGCTCGGAAGCCTTTCTTCTCATCTTGACGCTGTCGCGGGCAGGATCGCGCCCCGTTTCCGAGGTGGAAATAACATAATTTATCTTTCCGCTTTCCAAAAGCGAAATAACGTTGGGCTCCTTGCCCTCGTTAATGCGATAGGTAAAGTTTGTGGCTATCATATTGCGGTTAAGCAGCGAGGCGGTGCCGCTGGTGGCGTAAATTTCAAAGCCCAGAGCCTCAAAGCGGCTTGCAAGATCAATGATCTCCGACTTGTCCTGATTGCGCACCGAGAACAAAACGCCGCCGTTATACTGCATTTTAAAGCCCGCCGCGATAAGACCTTTATATAAAGCCTCCGAGAAGGTTTTCGCGATACCGAGACATTCTCCCGTTGACTTCATTTCGGGACCCAATTGAGTATCGACGTCATGAAGCTTTTCAAAGCTGAATACAGGGACCTTTACCGCCACATAATCGCCTGCGGGGTACAAGCCGCTTGCATAGCCCTGCTCCTTAAGAGAGTGACCGAGCATTATTTTGGTGGCGATATCCACCATGGGAACGCCCGTTACCTTGCTGATATAGGGCACCGTTCTTGAGGAACGCGGATTGACCTCTATCACATATACTTGATGATCGTAAACAACATACTGGATATTTACCAGTCCGATAACGTTAAGCGCCTTAGCCAATCTTTCAGTATATGTTATGATCACCTTTTTAACTCTTTCGGTAAGATTCTGCGCAGGATATACCGAAATACTGTCGCCGCTGTGAACGCCCGCTCTCTCGATGTGCTCCATAATGCCTGGGATAAGAAAGTCGTCGCCGTCGCAGATAGCGTCCACCTCTACCTCCGTTCCCATCATATATTTATCGATAAGCACGGGGTTTTCAAGCTTCTGCGCGGTAATTATCTTCATATATTCGGTAACGTCGCTGTCCGCATGGGCGATTATCATATTCTGTCCGCCCAAAACGTAAGAGGGACGCAGCAAAACGGGATAGCCGAGCCTGTTTGCGGCGGCAAGCGCCTCCTCGACGGTGAATACCGTTTCTCCCGCAGGTCTCGGGATATCGCAGCGCTCCAGCAGCCCGTCGAACAGCTCTCTGTCCTCCGCCGCGTCAATGCTCTCCGCGCTTGTGCCGAGAATGTTAGCGCCTATATCCTGTAAATGCTTGGTAAGCTTTATCGCCGTTTGCCCTCCGAACTGTACCACAACTCCGTCCGGCTTTTCGGTAGCAATAAGGCTGTCTACGTCCTCAAAGGTAAGAGGATCGAAATACAGACGGTCGCCCGTATCAAAGTCGGTGGAAACGGTCTCGGGGTTATTGTTACAGAGAATGGCTTCACAGCCCATTTCCTTTAACGCCCATACACAGTGCACCGAGCAATAGTCAAATTCTATTCCCTGCCCTATCCTAATGGGACCCGAGCCGAATACAAGCACCTTTTTCTTATCCGTGGGGTGCTGATCGATAAACTCCTCCGCCTCGTTTTCTTTGTCATAGGTGCTGTAAAAATAAGGCGTATCCGCGGAGAACTCGGCGGCGCAGGTGTCCACCATTTTGTATACCGCGTTTCTTCTCTCTATCCCCCACTCCTTAAGGCTTCTGCCCGAAAGCGCTTCTATCGTCTTATCGAGATAACAGTATTTTTTTGCCGTGTCGTATTTTTCCTGTGTCAGCTCGCCGTCCGAAATCCAATCCTCAAGCTCCTTAAGATTTTTCAGCTTGCTTATAAACCACTTGTCGATTTTGGTTATATCGCTGATCGTTTCGACGGCTATCCCCCGCTTCAAGGCTTCAAACACGCAGAAGGCGCGGTCAACGTCAACATCGCTGAGCTTTCTCAGCACCTCCTCGTCGGAAAGCTCACCGAAGGGTTTCTTGCTTAATGTGTCCATTCCGAGCTCAATGGAACGCACCGCCTTCATCATAGCCGCCTCAAAGCTGGTACCTATGGACATTATCTCGCCCGTAGCCTTCATCTGAGTGCCCAAGGTCTTTTTGGCGTAAACAAACTTATCAAAGGGCCATTTGGGAAATTTAACGACAATATAATCTATCGTGGGTTCAAAGCAGGCGTAGGTCTTACCCGTGACCTGATTTATAATTTCGTCGAGAGAGTAGCCTATGGCGATCCTTGTGGCGACCTTTGCGATAGGGTAACCCGTAGCCTTGGAGGCTAAAGCAGAGGAACGGCTTACGCGGGGATTTACCTCTATTACCGCGTACTCGAAGCTGTCGGGATGAAGCGCAAACTGACAGTTGCAGCCGCCCTCAACCTTAAGCGCCTGCACGATATTCAAGGCCGCAGTGCGCAGCATCTGATATTCCTTGTCCGAAAGGGTCACGGCGGGAGCCACAACGATACTGTCCCCCGTATGAACGCCTACGGGATCGAAGTTTTCCATGGAACAAACGGTTATCACGTTTCCCCTTGCGTCCCTTATGACCTCGAACTCGATCTCTTTCCAGCCCGTTATGCACTTTTCGACCAATATCTGATGTATCGGCGACATTCTCAAGCCGTTTATGGCTATTTCGTGAAGCTCGTTCTCATTGCCTGCGATACCGCCGCCCGTACCGCCCAAGGTAAAAGCGGGACGCACTATAACCGGATATCCGATAACGTTATCGGCAAAATCAAGAGCGTCCTCCAAGGTATCCACCACCTTTGAGGGAATGCACGGCTCGCCTATCGCCTCCATTGTGTCCTTGAAAGCCTGCCTGTCCTCCGCCTTATGAATGGTCTGAGGGTCCGCGCCCAAGAGCTTTACACCGTGGCTTTCCAAAAAGCCCTCCTCCGCAAGCTGCATTGACATTGTAAGTCCCGTCTGACCTCCCAGAGTGGACAAAATGCTGTCCGGCTTTTCGATCTCGATTATTCTTTTAAGACAATCCAAGGTAAGAGGCTCGATGTATATTTTATCCGCCATATGCTTGTCCGTCATAATGGTGGCGGGATTGGAGTTAACAAGAACCACCTCCAAGCCCTCCTGCTTAAGCACGCGGCAAGCCTGTGAGCCCGCGTAGTCAAATTCGGCTGCCTGACCTATCACAATAGGACCCGAGCCTATCATAAGAACCTTTTTTATATCGCTTCTCAGTGGCATTACTTATTTTCCTCCATTAACCTGATAAATTCATCGAAAAGATATGCCGTGTCCTGAGGACCGCCGCAGGCCTCGGGGTGAAACTGCACCGTAAAAGCGGGCGAGTTGGTGTATCTTACTCCCTCGCAGGTACCGTCGTTGGCATTGATATGACTTACCCTTCCCACGTTTTCCTTGATGCTGTCGTTAACTACCGCATAGCCGTGATTTTGGCTTGTAATAAAGGTCCTTCCCATATCCACATCGGTAACGGGCTGATTTTCGCCTCTGTGACCGTATTTCAGCTTAACGGTAGAGCCTCCGTTTGCAAGAGCATAAAGCTGGTGCCCGAGGCAAATCCCGAAGGTCGGTATCCTCTTTTCCGACAGCTTTCTTAAGGTCTCTATCGCCTCGGGGTTATCGGCAGGGTCCCCGGGACCGTTGGAAAGCATTATTCCGTCGGGATTCAAGGCGCAAACCTCCTCCGCGGTACTGTTCCAAGGCATTACCGTTACCTCACAGCCGCGTCTTACCAGCTCTTTTCTTATGTTGCGCTTACAGCCGTAATCCATTAAAACAACTTTAAATCTCTTGTTTTCCGTTTCGTAGGTCCTCGGCTTGTCACAGCTTACCTTAGGTACGTACCTTTCCGTCTTAAAGCTCCTTATCCTCTCCAAGGCTTCCTCAAGAACAAACTCCTCCGTGGTGACCATGCCGTTCATAACGCCCGTCTCTCTTATGATTCGAGTGAGTCTTCTCGTATCTATATCATATATCCCCACGATACCGTGTTTTTTCAAAAACCCGTCTATCGTTCCCTCGCAGCGAAAATTTGAAGGCACATCGCACTTTTCCCTTACAACATATCCGCTTACAACGCTTCCGTCCGATTCGTAATCCTCGCTGTTTACTCCGTAGTTTCCTATAAGAGGAAAGGTTTGAGTTACTATCTGTCCGCAATAGCTGGGATCGGAAAGGGTTTCCTGATAACCCGTCATAGCTGTGGTGAAAACCGTTTCACCGATAACCGTACCTTCCTTTCCAAAGCTTTTTCCCTTGAACACCGTACCGTCAGACAATATCAGATACGCCGTCCTTGCCGTTCCAAAATCCATTTTTTGTTCCACCTTTCCACCTTGAAGAATTGAGAAATTAGCCGTTTTTTAATGGTTTTTATATTTGTATCCCGTTAAGACAGCCCATGATCTCATCGCGCATGCGTATCGCCTCTCTCCGCGCGGCTCCCGCGTAATCCCTCTCATCGCACTTTTCCTTTCGATAAGCGCACATGATCCCTCTTGAGCTGTTCACTATCCCGCCTAAACCGTTTTTGTCAAACGCCGCGGAAATATCCTTTGCGCTCGCTCCCTGCGCGCCGTAGCCGGGGATAAGGAAAAATGTATGAGGAAGTCTTTTTCTGAGTATCTCTATCTGCTCGGGATAAGTGGCGCCTGCCACTATTCCCACGCCGCTGTAGCCGTACTTTCCGGGCAGCTCCCTGCCCCATTCTTCGCACATATCGCCCATTATCTCATAAACCGCACGGTCTCCTATCTTCATATCCTGCAATTCGCCCGATGAGGGGTTTGAGGTTTTGGCAAGCACAAACATTCCCTTATCGTACTGCTTGCAGACCTTTATAACGGGATCTATGCCGTCGCTGCCCAAATAGCCGTTGACCGTGAGCGCGTCGCCGAAAAAGGGCTCGTATTCCTCCGCGCCTACCCTTACCTTTCCGAGATGACCCGCGGCATACGCCTCCATAGTGGTGCCAATATCGTTTCTTTTTGCGTCGGTTATCACAAACATTCCCTTTTTTCGGGCATACTCCTGCGTTTTATACAAGGTCTTTACGCCCGAATAGCCGTACATTTCGTAATACGCCGCCTGAGGCTTGACTGCGGGAACGATATCGCAAAGCGCGTCGATAAGCCCTTCGTTGAACCACAGCAGAGCCTTTGCAGCTCCCTTTAAGGTCTCGCCGTGCTTTGCGAACGCCTTTTCCTTGATATACTGCGGAACATAGTCTAACTTGGGATCAAGTCCCGCAACGGTAGGATTCTGAGTTTTCGCGATTTTTTCGATCAGTCTGTCAAATGACATAGCTTCTTCCTTTCTTCCGTCAAGTGTTTGCGTGCTTGTTATATTTATTATTGCTCGTCCTTATAGACTATGCTTCCGTCAAGAAGCGTGTATTTCACCCTGCCGCTGAAGGTCATACCTTTAAAGCAGGTATTTTTCGATTTTGAATGAAGCTTTTCGGGCTGCACCGTCCACTGCTCCCGCTCGCTGAATACCGTTATATCCGCCGCCGCGCCCACCGAAAGACTTCCTCCCTCGATGCCCAATATACGCCGAGGGTTAACGCACATCAGCTCCACCAGCTTTACGTGAGATATCCTCCCCGTATTTAAAAGCGCCGTTACCGCCGCCGCCAAAGAGGTCTCCAGTCCCACAACGCCGTTGGGCGCCTTGTAAAAGTCCTCCTTTTCCTTTTCGGTATGAGGCGCGTGGTCGGTCACGATACAGTCGATAGTGCCGTCGCATATTCCCTCGATCACGGCGTCAACGTCCGCCTGTTCCCTTAGAGGCGGATTCATTCGGTAGTCCGCGTCCTTGGAAAAAAGCTTGTCCTCCGTGAGCGTAAAATAGTGGGGAGCCGTCTCGCAGGTGACCTTTACTCCGAACAATTTCGCGTGACGCACTATATCGACCGATTCCTTGGTTGACACATGGGCGATATGGATCGGAAGTCCCATTTCCTCCGCCAAAAGTATTTCTCTGGCGGTGATATAGTTTTCGCTGGAGCGCGGCATTCCCTTTATCCCCAAAACATTGCTGACCGCTCCCATATTCATTATGCCGCCGTCGATTATATTTAAGTCCTCACAGTGGCTTATAATGGCAAGTCTTTCAAGGGCGGCGTTTTTTATCGCTTTTTTCATCGTCATGGCGTTTTCGACGGGTCGTCCGTCATCGCTCACTCCTACGCAGCCCGCCTGCTTCAGCTCGGCAAAATCGGTGAGCTCTCCGCCCGACAGCCCCTTGGTTATAGCGCCTATGGGGTAGACCTTTGTTGTGGCGTTTTTAGCCTTGTCCAAAATATATTTCACCGTTTCGGCGCTGTCAGCGGCGGGCTTGGTATTCGGCATACATGCGATCGCCGTAACGCCTCCCGCGGCGGCGGCAGCGGAGGCGGTGATTATATCCTCCTTTTCGGTCTGCCCCGGGTCGCGCATATGAATATGCATATCGCAGATGCCGGGAATAACGGTAAGCCCCGTGCAGTCTATGCACAAAACGCTTTCGTCCATAGGCAGCGATTTTCCCACCTCGGCTATTTTTCCGTTTCTTATTTTGATATCAAGTATTTCGTCTATTCCGTTTACGCTGTCAACAACGTGTCCGTTTGTCAGACAAAGCTCCATCTTCTTTCCTTTCGCCGTTATCCGCTGAAACAAAAGCAGCGCGGATCGTAATGATTCTGTTGATCGGCTATAAAACCGTATTTGATTTATTATACTACATTTTCTAATTTTTCGCAACAGTTTTTTTACGGTGAGCAAAAAATTTCGAAATTTTGTATATTATGACAATATCATGAACTGCAAACGTCCCCGCAAAGCCGCTTTCGCCGCGAAACGCCTTTGCGTTCCGTTTCAAAATTGCACAAAAAGTTTCCGTGCCGTCATACGGCTGCTCAAAAAACCCACCCGAAAAAACGGGTGGGTCGAAAAAACTATTTTCCCAAGGCTTCCTTGGTTACTTTAACTATGTTATCCGCACAAAGACCAAATTCCTTAAGCAAAGGAACTGCGGGACCGCTGTGACCGAATTTGTCCTGAACACCTATCTTGATAACGGGAACGGGAACGGTTTCGGTAACTACCTCGGAAACTGCGCTTCCGAGACCGCCTATAACGGAATGTTCCTCAACTGTAATGATCCTGCCCGTCTCTTTTGCGGCTCTTATGATAATATCGCGGTCAATGGGCTTAATGGTATGAATGTTTATGATGCGGGCGTCGATTCCCTGCTCCGCCAACACCTTTCCCGCTTCGATCGCTTCATTTACCATAAGACCTGTTGCGATGATCGAAACGTCCTTACCGCTTCTTAATTCTATTCCCTTTCCCAGCTCGAACCTGTATGTGGCGGGATCGTTGAAGGCAGGCACCGCCAGTCTGCCGAAGCGCATATAGGTGGGACCTGCGTAATCCGCCATTGCAAGCACCGCCGCCTTTGTCTCAACATCGTCGGCGGGGTTGATGATAGTCATTCCCGGCAATACGCGCATAAGGGCTATATCCTCGTTGCACTGGTGAGAAGCGCCGTCCTCGCCTACGGAAATACCCGCATGGGTAGCGCCTATCTTAACGTTAAGATGAGGGTAGCAAATGCTGTTTCTTACTATTTCAAACGCACGTCCCGAGGCGAACATTGCAAAGCTGCTGGCAAATACAAGCTTCCCCGTGGTGGCAATACCTGCCGCAACGCCCATCATATCAGCCTCCGCGATACCGCAGTCAAAAAAACGGTCGGGGCATGCCTTCTTATATATACCCGTCTTGGTCGCAGCCGCCAAATCGGCGTCAAGCACTATAAGGTCGGGTCTTTTTTCGGCAAGCATAACAAGAGCTTCGCCGTAGCTTTCGCGAGTTGCTTTTTTATCCATATTCTGTAATACCGATCCTTTCCTGTTACTTCGTGAGCTCGTCAAGCCTTGCCGTTAACTCGGCGACAGCGGTGTTGTATTCTTCCTCGTTGGGAGCCTTGCCGTGCCATGCAACTTGATTTTCCATATAGCTCACGCCCTTGCCCTTGGTGGTTTTTAAAATAATGGCGGTAGGCTGATTGGCTACGGTCTCCGCCTCGTTGAACGCTTTTTCGATAGCGTCGAAATCGTGACCGTCAATTACGATAACATGCCAGCCGAACGCCTTAAACTTTTCGTCAATGGGGTAAGGGCTCATAACCTCGCTTATTTTACCGTCTATCTGCAATCCGTTGTTGTCGATGACCGCGGTCAGATTGTCAAGTTGGTAGTGCGCCGCAAACATAGCCGCCTCCCACACTTGACCCTCCTCAAGCTCGCCGTCGCCCAATACGGCGTACACTCTGTAAATGTCGTTGTCCAGCTTTCCCGAAAGCGCCATACCGCAGGCGGCAGAAATGCCCTGTCCCAGCGAGCCCGTGCTCATATCAACGCCGGGGACCTTTCCGAGAACGGGGTGCCCCTGCAAATAGCTGTCGATATGACGAAGCGTTTTCAGATCCTCTACGGGGAAAAATCCTCTGTTGGCAAGCACCGAATACAAGGCGGGAGCAGTGTGTCCCTTAGAGAGCACCAACCTGTCCCTATCGGGCATTGTGGGATTTTCGGGGTCGATGTTCATTCTGTTGAAATAAAGATAGGTCAGCGCGTCACACACCGACAGCGAGCCGCCGGGGTGACCGCACTTAGCGCCGTAAACACCCTCGATGATTCCCATTCTTACCTTTGCCGCTGTTATTTCAAGCTGCTTTTTGTGTACCTGATCCATTTGATTGATTCCTTTCTGTAAAATTAACTTTATTTTATAATTGCTCTATGTAAGAAATGACCTCGGAGATCGCCCCGCTGTTGTTATCGCAGACGATAAGATCGGCGACCTCCTTTGCTTCCCTTTGCGCCGAGCCTACCGCTACACCTAAGCTTGAAAGATCGATAAGCTCTATATCGTTGTTGTAATCGCCCACACCGACCGTAAAAGCGTCCTCTCTGCCCATTATTTCCAAGAGACGCTGAAACCCGCTGCCTTTATTGACCCCAAGGGGCAGCATCTCAAAATAGTGGTTCTCGCTTCTTACCCAATGAGCGCAGCTTGTGTAATCGGGACGGGAATTTACGAAATCTATTATATTTTGTATTATTTCGGGAGGATAGGCTATCAGCATTTTCAGCCAGCTTTCCTCGTCTATCTCGTCGACTCTGCACATATAGGGCTGAACGTTTTCCAAAGCAAGGTGCTCTCTTTCGATACGGTTAATTGAAGGCACGTATACCCTGTCGCGGCATAAAATCTCTATTGCTATATCGGGAAACGCTTCTATCAACTCGTTGGCAATCTGCTTTGCGGACTCGGGCAAGGCGCTGTGCCACAAAAATTTATCTTCTTTAAAATCATAGACCGCCGAGCCGTTAAAAATAACCGCGGGAACGTCCAAGCCGACCCTTTCGGCAATGGGCTTTGCCATGGAATAGCCCCGTCCCGTTGCAAGAGTAAATATCCCGCCGCCCTCTCTGAAACGGTCAATAGCCTCCATATCCCTCGGCAGCAGCTTCTTTTCGTCCGTGACCAACGTGCCGTCGATGTCGGACATTATAATAACGTTCTCAAATTTCATTCTTTAATATCCAGCCTTACTCTTGATATTTCTTAACATTCTTTCGAAATATTCGGGAAGCTCCGATGTAAAAAACAGGCTTTCTCCCGTGATCGGGTGTACAAATCCTATCTCCCGCGCATGGAGGCACTGCCCCTCCAGCCACTTGGGCTTTCCGTCTCCGTAAACGGGGTCTCCCGCCACAGGGTGCCCGATATAAGCCATATGAACTCTTATCTGATGAGTTCTCCCCGTCTCTAAGGTCAGCCTCAGATGCGAATATCTGCCGTAATTTTCAAGCACCTCAAAGCGGGTCTTCGCCTCTCTTCCGTTTTCGGCGACAGCCATTTTCTTGCGGTCGATCCTGTGCCGCCCCAAAGGAGCGTCCACAATACCGTTTTCCTTTATTCCGCCCAAAACCACCGCCTCGTATCTTCTTGTGAAGTTGTGGCTCCTTATCTGCTCCGCAAGCCCGTTGTGAGCTAAATCGTTCTTTGCCGCTATCAGCAGACCGCTTGTGTCCTTGTCGATCCTGTGTACTATTCCCGGACGGATAACGCCGTTTATGCCCGAAAGGCTGTCCTTACAGTGATACATCAGAGCGTTGACCAAGGTGCCCGAATAATGCCCCGGGGCGGGGTGCACCACCATACCCTTAGGCTTGTTCACCACCAACAGATCGCTGTCCTCGTATACTATGTTCAAGGGAATATCCTCGGCTGAGATTTCGGGCTCTTCAGCCTCCGGCAGCTCGATCTCTATGAGATCGCCCGTCTTAAGCTGAAAATTTTTGCCGCACCGCTTTCCGTTTACCGTACAATCCCCTTTTTCCAGCAAGCCTGCCGCCAACGAGCGGGACAGATCCGTGCGCTCCGAAATATACTTGTCGGCTCTTACGCCTTCTTCCTCCACAGTTAAACTAAGCCTGTTCTTCATCTCTGCGACTTTCCTTCTTTTTCTTTTCCTTGGAGGCTCTGACCTCCTCCAAAATATAGAAAAAAACGATCAAAAGCGTTCCCGCAACGGCGCAGATATCCGCAAAATTAAACACGGCAAATTTTATGATGCGTACGTCTATAAAATCAACCACGTATCCGTTGACGATCCTGTCGATAAGATTTCCGACGCCTCCCGCAATAATGAGAGCAAACGACCATATATAAGAGGTTTTCTTGATACGTTTTGTTAACATCAATATAATAACCCCCAATATAACTATGGAGGTTAATATAATTAAAAACAATTGTTTATCCTTCAATATACTGAAAGCCGCGCCCGTATTCTGCTGATAGGTAAGATTGAGCCATTCCTTATCGTTAATGCTTATAAGGTTAACAGTGCCTTGGGGCATGATATAATCGACCGCCAGCCGTTTCGTAAGCTGATCTATACCCACAAGCACCGCCGCTGCTGCCAAAGCAATATAAGTCATCATCTTTCCTTTTCCGTTCGCATTATTTATGTAAATTTTCGTTTATTATTCCTTGCTCTTATTGTTATTGCCGAACTGAAGCTTTTCATACTTGGATTTGCGCTTGGTTTTATCAAACAAGGGGCTGTTCTCCTCGTATTCCTCGACCTCCTCGGCGACAGCCTCCTCTTCAAACACAGGCTTTGAGGCGATCTCGGTGGTTTTCTCCAGAATAACGGCTTCGCTTTCCTTGTTTATCTTTTCGAGCTTAAGCTCCTTCTCCTTTTTCTTTCCCTCCGACTTGGGCGCAGACGCGGATTCGCCCGTCTCCGCCTTTGCGGGAGCCGCAACGGCGGCTTCGGAAGCAGGCTTGGATTCCTCCGTAAACTTTACGGTGTCCTTGGCGTTAAGCACAAACTCGTTATTGCACTTTTCGGGAATCGAGTTGATATACTCGATATGCTCCTGATAACCCTTGAGAAGCCTTTCCATAAACGCGTTGCTTTCGTCTCTTGTTTTTGCGAGAATAGACTCCTGCTTTCTGATCTCGGCTTCCATATTAGCCTTTATCTCGGCGGACTTACGCTCGCACTCGGCAACGATCTTGGTTTTCTCCTCGTTGGCGTCCTCCACAAGCTTTTTCGCGTAAGCGTCCTTTTCCTTGACCCTTTCCTCGGCGTCCTTGATCATTCTCTCCGAGGTTTCCTTTGCCTCGCTCACCATCTTTTCGGATTTCTCCTTTGCGGTGGCAAGAACCGAGCTGCTTTGCTTCTGTGCGCCCAAAAGAGCTTCCTTTATAGCTTCCTCGTCGTTTCTGTACTCGCGGATCTTATCCGCTAATACCTCCATTTTCTTTTCCTGCTCTTCGTACTGTTTTTTTAAATTTGAAAACTCGGCTGACACTTCCTGAAGAAAATCGTCAACCTCCTCCATTTTATAACCGTTAAAGCTTTTGTCAAACTTTTTGTCCATTATATCCTTAGCTTCCATTGATCTCCTCCGTTTAGTTTATTTATATTTTTGGATAAGTGCGTGATTTTTTCCTTTTTTCGTAGCAATTCCGAGGCGCGAAAATATAAATTTACCGTAGCCCCTAACGGAAAAGCTTTCTCCCTCGTCAACATTTTTTGACGGAGAACCGAGCTCCGCGCCGCCTAACGTTACGCCGCCCGATTTTATCAGCGCCGCCGCTTTTTCGCGGCTTATGCTGCAAGCCGCCGCCACCAAAGCGTCTATCCTCGGAGAGGCGATGACTGCGGATATCTCCTCAAACTCCTGCTGCGGAAGAGGTATATTTATCCCCGCCTCCGCTCTTACTCCAACTCTGCCTACCTTTTCCATTTCGGAGGAGATCAGGAGCGACGCGTTTTTTGAAGCAAAAACCACCGCTCCGCCCTCGGTCACGGCAATATCGCCGATCCTATCCCTTTTCAGTCCGAGAGACATTATCGCACCCAAAAAATCACGATGAGTAAGCTTGTCCTTTTCGCGGAAGAAAAAGGTCACAGCCTCCAAGGGAAAATCCTCGTTTTCCACTGCGGGCGCCGAAAACATTTTTCTTGACGCAGCCTCGTGACCTCCCCAAAAGGCGCAGCTTACTCCCGCGGAATATGCTGCGGTCTCCGCGAGCCGCTGTTCCCTTTCTGTAAGGAAGCCGCTGAAGCGCGGCGCAAAGGTTTTTTCTCCGAGCAAAGCCAGGTCCTTTATGTGACGGCAAAATTCCGTTTCCTCGGAATTAGCGGGCAGAACTGCCTTCATTGCATAATATCGCTTCCCAGCTCTTCAAGAAGGTCTCCCGAAATGTCCACGTTATAGGGTACAAGGATATACGACGTGTTGGCTATACGCTTCAGCTCGCCGTCCGCCGCGTACGCTACGCCCGCCAAAAAGTCAATAAGTCGGTTTGCTACGTCCTTGTTCGTATTGTCAAGATTAAGTACGATCGCTTTTTTGTTTTTGAAATGATCCGCAATTTCCACAACATCGTTAAATCTTTCCGCTTTGAACACAATGACCTGGAGCCTTGTTGTAGCGGGGATATTCAACACCTTGCCCGATTTCGGGGCGCTGGTGATGCTGCTTGAAGAGCGTTTAAAACTAAAATCGTCGTCTGTGCTGCCGCCTTCGTCAATATCCTCGCCGTCATTGTAATCCAGTTCATCGTCTTCTTCCTCGTATCCAACGAATTTTTTCAAGGAATTTACCAATCCCATTTTTTTCAATCCTTTCTGAAAGCGGTTTACGCTTTTATTTTCTTTTTCCGAACAAGGCGCTGCCTACTCTTACTATATTTGAGCCGTGAAGCACGGCTTGTTCATAGTCCTGCGACATTCCCATCGATAAGGTGTCGATCTCGTTACCGTACTTCGAGCGATAGTCGCCGTACAGACGCTCCATAGCTTCAAAATAGCGTTCACTGCTGCCGTTTCGGTCGGGAGGCGGTATCGCCATAAAGCCTCTGAGCCTTATCCCCGAAAGAGCATGGCAGCAAGAAACAAGCTCGTCCAAGCCGTCGGTCGAAACTCCGCCCTTGCTTTCCTCTCCGCCGATGTTGACCTCGATGAGGATATCCATGACCTTGTTCAGCTTTTCGGCTCTTCCGCTTATCTCCTCCGCCAATTTTACGCTGTCCACCGAATGGATCAAACTGACCTTATCAATTATATACTTAACTTTGTTATTTTGCAACCCCCCAATGAAATGAATTTCCGATTTTTTGTCATAAAATTCAAATTTTCCGAGAAATTCCTGAACGCGGTTTTCTCCAAGCAGGTCTATCCCGAGAGAAACCGCATAATTCACCTTTTCGTAAGGCACAGTCTTTGTTACCGCCATAAGTCGGACGCTGTCCCTGCGTCCCGCCTTAAGCTTTGCTTTTTCTATGTTTTCGGTAATTCGCCCGAAGCTGTCGCGTATACGAACGAGCTCTTCTTCGGGAACAGAGGAAACGGCTTTTTCGGCTGCGGCTCCGCCGCCCTGCCCCGACAAGTCGTCCCCGCTATTGGAGAACGATTTTTCCGTCATACAGATCAGTCCCTTCAACAATGACCGAATCATACAGCGACAAAAAGTTGTCCTTTTCGGTGGTGTCCCTCACAAGGGTGTAATCCCCTTCGGTCCGTATGACCTCGATCTGCTTGAAATATATGTTTACGCCAACCTTAACGTACACGCCCTTGTTTCCGTTCTCGTCAAAATGAATTGCGGAGGAGGCGATCCTTATCCCCTCGGTCTCGTCGAAAAGTATCCTTATCTGAGCGGTGCGCCCCAAAATGTACTTTTCGTTGAACACGTCGAAGGAAAGCACAAGCATACGGTTCCCCGATTCGAAATCCGTTATGCTGTCCACCACCGCGGTAACGGGATTGACGTCTCCGCCGATTCGCACGTTCAAACGAGCGTCCTTGTAGATATTTAGGGAATCGCCCTTGGAAACAAGACAGACCATTTTCCATTTATAATCCGAGATAACCTTGCCGATAACGGACGGCGAAACGGAAAGCTGAGGATTTTTTATTATATCCTCTATCTGCTGCTCGGTAAGCGAGGGAATAACGTCGTAATTGAGCTTTGTCTCATAGCCGTCCGCCGCCGTGGCAAAGTATCCCGTTTCGCTGAGCGGAAGGTCGTGAGGATAAGAGGATATCTGCGAGGTAAGCGAAGCTATCGTGCTTTGAAGCTGTGATATTTTCGCGCCGTAATCACTCGTGGAGCCGTTGATTATCTGACGCTTGCTCTGAAGATTTAAATAATCGTTCTTCATAGCCGCCGCCTCGCCGTAATCTCCGTCTATCACGTTTTGCATAAGCCGAGTATGACATTCGTATATTTGATTGGAAAAAGCCTCAAGTTGCGAGTTGTCGCTGCCCACTAACTTTTCCGCGTCCTTCAAAACCTCGATCTGCTTATTCAGCTCGTCGATCCTAAGCTGAAGCGCAAGATCGTTCTGTGAGGAATATATCTTCGCCACCACCGCGTTTTTCGCCAGCTTTTCTCCGTCCGAATAAACGTAGCTGATAATCCCGCTGCCGTTATAGTTCACGTATTTTTCGTCGCGAACGTAAATTCCCGTAGTCTGTATATACTCCTCGGAATTATAGTTCATAGCGGGCTCGGTCCTTATCGGATCGCTGTAATGTATAACAAGCTGACTGATAATGGTGACCAGCAAAAATGCGACCACCAAAAACCAAACTATACGCGTGGTAACGGCGACCTGCCTTTTATCCGCCATATTTTATTCGGCGGTCTCTTCCTTGTCAAAAGCGTCAAGAAGTGAAATGCTCTTGAAAGGAGTTATAGTGCTTATAGCGTGCTTATATATAAGATTCTGTTTTCCGTCGGTGTCCAAAATAACGGTATAGTTGTCAAAACCTCTTACAACGCCCTTAAACTGAAATCCGTTAGTAATAAAGATAGTTACGGGGATTTTCTCTTTTCTTGCTTGATTCAGAAATACGTCCTGTAAATTGATGTCCTTTGCCATGGTATAAGTCCTTTCTGTGCGTGCAAACAGCGGTATCATATTTCATCGCCCTTTGCAAATGGGTTAATCTTAGGCTTGGGCTCTCGCCCTCATTGAACAATTAAGCGATGATCTATAATAATTAAGCGATAATCTGAAATTTAATTTAAGCAGAAATTAGAATTTGTAAAATCAAATGAGAAATCAAAATTGGAATTAAAGTCAAATTAGGTCACAAAAAGTCACAAAGTCATTATACAAAAATTGCCAAAATGTTACAATGAATGTCTAACCGACCGATCGCATAAAGACGTCTCCCGACGTCCTCCATGACATAAGGGTACAATTAGACATTTTTATTAGAAACATTATACCACATCTTTTTAAAAAAATCTATATCTTTTCACTAAATTTTCAGCGATTTCCGAAATTTTTTCTTCGCCGATCTCATCTTCGGCTTTTATTTTGTTCAAGCCCTCGATTTTTCCGAACCAGGTTAGCTGTCTTTTGGCATAATTACGGGTCGAACGCTTCAAGTCCCCGACGCATTCGGAAAGCTCTCTTTCTCCGTCCAAAAAAGGCTTAAGCTCCTTATACCCGATAGCCTGCGCCGCCGTAACATAGTCGGAATGGGAAAAAAATTCCACCGCCTCTTCCACAAGACCTCTTTTCAGCATAAGGTCTACTCTGCGGTTTATCCTGCCGTACAGCTTCTCTCTCGGCTGCTCGGGCATTATAAAACAAGCCTCGTAAGGGCTTTCCTCGAGACGGCTTTTTTCCTGCGCTTCGCTTATGGTCTCGCCGCTTAAATGAAACACCTCCAAGGCTCTTATAACTCGGTTGAGATTATTTGGGTGCAGCCGCGCCGCAGCAGCGGGATCGACCTCTCTGAGCTTTTCCCAAAGAGCCGTATTCCCTTTTTTTTCGGCATAGCTCCGCATTTCTTCCCTTAAAGCGGGATCGCTGCCCGTGTCGTCGAATCGAATATTGTTCACAAGAGAGGAAATATAAAGCCCCGTGCCTCCCACGATTATGGGCAGCTTTCCTCTGCCGTGTATATCCGCGATGCATTTTCGGGCAAGCTCCACATAATCCGCGACGGAGAACGCCTCGGTGGGAGACAGAAAATCCATAAGATAATGAGGTATACCTCTCTTTTCCTCCTCGGAGGGCTTGGCGGAGGCTATTTCCATTCCCTTGTATATCTGCATCGAGTCGGCGGAAATTATTTCCCCGTTCGCTCTCTCGGCTAATCTCACTCCCAGCTCCGTTTTGCCCGACGCCGTTGGACCGCACACTGCGGCAATATATATTTTTTCTCCGCTGAAAGCTGTCATTGGATTCGCCCGAAGTTCCTTTCTATATTATACTTTGACATGGTTGTGATTATCGGTCTGCCGTGAGGACAATAGCGTATGGCGTTATCCTTCCACACGCGGTTGGCAAGAAGCTCCAGCTCCTTTGCGGAGGTGGGCTCGTTGGCTTTTATGGCGCCCTTGCAGGCGGCGGTATGCAGAACGTCGTCAAACAGCAGTCCCTCTATATCGTCTCCGCCCTTAAGCAGCGCTGCCGCGATTTTTTCCAGCGCGTCCTCGGGCGAAATATCGGCAAGCAGCGACGGAAACGCGGTTATATCCGCTTCGTTTTCCGTTCTGAAAAAAAGCTCTATTCCAAGCTCCTCCAGATATTCCGCATTATCCGCGAGGGCGGTCATCTCCTCCACCGAAAAGGATATCCGCGCGGGCTCGGCAAGAAGCTGCCCGCTGCTCTCCAGCTCCTTTTTAAGCTGCTCAAAGCGTATTCTTTCATGCGCCGCGTGCTTGTCCATAAGAATCAGCTCGTCTTCGCATTCGCATACTATGTATGTCTTGAAAAGCTCCCCGATAAATTTCAGCGGAGGCTTGTATTTTTCTTCCACAATGGGATCGGGAGTCTGAAGACCCCTTTCCTCCTCGGAACCCGGACGGATAAAGCTCGATTTGTTCAAAAACTCGTAGCTTTCGGTCTCGACCTCGGTATTATCCTCAAAAACCTCTTGAATAAAAATGCTTTTCGGCGGTATCGGCTTATAAATTGCCTTGGGACTGTTCAGCTCGCCGCGCTTTTCCTCGGGCTTTATCCTTTTTTCAACGCCGTACGCCGAGCTTATTGAGGCTTCCTGCCGTTCGGGCGTCTCGGCATGGGGCTTTACAAAAACGGGTCCCCCTTCGGCAGCGCGCGGCTTTTCGGCGGGGCGCTCCTTTTCGGGAGCGGCGGCGCTGCCTCCAATGCTTACGCTTATTTCCTTGCTGTTCTCTCCGTTTAATATTCCGTTCTTGACCGCAAGATATACCGCCTCGAATATCGTCCTTTCGTCTGAAAATCTTACTTCGGTTTTCGAGGGACTGACGTTGACGTCCACATCTCCCGCGGGCATTTCTATATTCAGAACACACGCGGGGAATTTACCCACCATAACGCTGTTTTTATACCCTTCCTCCAGCGCCGCCATACAGGTGGTGTTCCTTACCGAGCGACCGTTGATGAAAAAGTACTGCATCTGACGGCTGGCTCTGCAAGCATACGGAGTGGTAATATATCCGCTTACCTTAACTCCGTTCTGACTGTAATCCACCTCGGTAAGACCTGCCGCGAACTGCTTTCCGAATACCGAGTATATCACGGAATACAGCTTACCGTCGCCCGCCGTGACCCTTACCGTTTTATTGTCCTTTATTAGGGAAAAGGCTATATCGGGATAGCTTAACGCCAATTTATCCACTATCGACTGAACATAATTTCCCTCCGTGGAATCCTTTTTTAAAAATTTGAGTCTGGCGGGGGTATTGAAAAACAGGTCCCTCATTATTATCGTGGTACCGTCGGGACAGCCTGTTTCCTCGTACAGAGTCTCCTCTCCCCCCTCTATTTTATAGGCGGTGCCCAATTCGTCCTCGGCTCTTTTGGTCAGCACCTCGGTTTTCGTGACCGCCGCCACGGAGGCGAGTGCTTCCCCTCTGAAGCCTAAGGTGTAAATGCTGTCAAGCTCCTCCGCACGCGAAAGCTTGCTTGTGGCATGACGCAAAAAAGCGGTGGGCACCTCTCCGTGCTCCATACCGCAGCCGTCGTCGGTAACTCGCATATATGTGATACCGCCGTTTTTTATCTCGACGGTTATCCTTTTTGCGCCTGCGTCCACCGCGTTTTCCGCCAGCTCCTTGATAACGGACGCGGGGCGCTCTATCACCTCGCCCGCCGCTATCAACTCATATACGCTTTTATCCAGCAGCCTGATCATCACTTTGTCCTTTCTTAAAGCATTTTTTTCATTTCCTCCAGCATCTGCCATGCCTCCCTCGGCGTAAGGTCGTCCATATCAAGGCTTTTAAGCCTTTGTATAACATTATTCTTATTGATCTCCGAAAAATCTATCTGCATTTCGCCCTGCTTCTCGTCTCTGAGCTTCTTTTCAAGATCGATCTTGCTTTCCGCTTCCATACCGGAAAGCGCGGTCCTTGCCGCTTCGATGACCTTTTTGGGAAGACCAGCCAGCTTTGCCACCTCGATGCCGTAGCTGTCGTCCGCGCTGCCCTCTACGATCTTGTGGAGGAACTTGATATCCTCTCCCTTTTTGACCACGGCAACGCTGAAATTCCTTATCCCGTCGCTGCTGTTCTCAAGGGCTGTAAGCTCGTGGTAATGAGTGGCAAACAGCGTTCTGCACCCTATGTTTTTCCCGTTGATGTATTCGGCGACCGCCTTAGCTATGCTGATGCCGTCAAAGGTAGAGGTGCCCCGTCCTATCTCGTCCATTATAACAAGGCTTTGCTTGGTGGCGCCCGTCAGTATTTCCGCCACCTCGTCCATCTCCACCATAAATGTGGACTTGCCCGAGGAAAGGTCGTCGCTGGCGCCCACTCTTGTAAATATCTTGTCCACCACGCCTATACGAGCGTGTTTAGCGGGAACAAAGCTGCCTATCTGCGCCATAAGCGTTATCAGAGCCACCTGCCGCATAAAGGTGGATTTACCCGCCATATTGGGTCCCGTTATTATCAAAAGCCGATTCTGCTTCAAATCAAGGTATGTATCGTTGGGGGTAAAGGGAATATCCGGCAGTATTTTTTCAACCACGGGGTGCCGCCCTCCCTTTATCTCGATAACGCTGTCAAGAGTGATATCGGGCTTAACGTAATTGTTTTCCACAGCCGCCTGCGCAAAGCCCGCGAGCACGTCCGTATCCGCAATGCTCTCCGCCGTTCTTAAAACCGATTCCATTCTGTCGGAAATAAACCGTCTTATCTCACCGAATATCTGCGCTTCGAGCTTTATTATCCTTTCCCCCGCCGTAAGCATATCTCTTTCGATATCCTTAAGCTCCTCGGTGATATACCTTTCGCCGTTGGTCAAGGTCTGTTTTCTTATATAGCTGTCGGGCACCTGACCTATCTGACCCTTTGAAACCTCGATATAATATCCGAACACGCGGTTAAAGCCTACCTTAAGGGTCTTTATGCCCGTAGCCTCCCTTTCTCTTTCCTCGATCTTATCGAGCAGGTCCTTTCCTCCGCCCGTAATGCTTCTGAGCCTGTCCAGCTCCTCGTTAAAGCCGTCCTTTATATATCCTCCGTCGCGGGTGTTTAAGGGCAGCTCCTCCGCCAGGGCGTTTTCCACCAAGGCAGTTATTTCCTCATGAGCGCTTATATTTCCCGAAAGCTTTTTTATAAGCGGGCTGCTGAAGCTCTCCAACGCCGCCTTTACTCTCGGCAGCTTTCCGCAGGTCTTTCCCAGTGAGTAAACGTCGCGGGGACTTGCCAGCTTGTAGGCAATCCTCGACATAAGTCTTTCCAGATCGTATATACCCTCAAGGCTCCCTCTGAGCTCGCTCAGTCTTGCCATATCGAGAGTCAGCTCTTCCACCGCGTCGAGCCGCTCCAATATCTTCATCTGCTTCATAAGCGGCTGACTTACTATCTGCTTAAGTCTGCGCTTTCCCAAGCCTGTCTTGGTCTTATCCAGCACCCACATAAGAGAGCCTCTGTACTCTCTGTTCCGCATTGTCTCGGTAAGCTCCAGGTTTCTTCTTGCGGAAAGATTTAGCTCCATATACTCGTTTCCGCCGTGAACGATAAATTTTACCGTTCTGTGAGTTTCGCTTTTATAATTGTCGTTTACATAGTTGAAAAGGGCGTATACCGCCTTTCGGCAAAGCTCCATGCTTTCGGGGATATCGCCGCTGCTGTCGCTTACGAACTGAGCGTTCAGCGCCTCCGTATTGTCGGGAGCGTATTTTTCATCGGGAAGAACGTCCGCCACGCAGTGACTCAGCTTTTCTCTTACAAAGGAATGTACCTCGTTATAATCCAAAAAGCCCTCGTTAAACAAAAGCTCGACGGGCATATAATTACCTATCTCCCCTATTATTCCCTTGGAAAGCTCCGTGCTGTTTTTCCCGCTTTTCTGAATAAGATGTATCTCGCCCGTGGAAATGTCCGCAAATACCATGCCGCAGCTTTTGCCGCTGCATAAAAGACACAGGATATAATTGTTCCTGCTCTCGTCCAGCATGCCCTCCTCTATCACCGTACCCGGAGAAATGATCCTAACGACCTCGCGCCGCACCAAGCCCTTTGCGAGAGAGGGGTCCTCGACCTGTTCGCAGATCGCCACTCTGTGACCGTTGTCGATAAGCCGCTTTATATACGAGACCGCCGAATGATGCGGCACGCCGCACATAGGAACGCCCGCTCTCGACGTAAGAGCAAGCTCCAATTCCTTTGAAATATTTTCCGCGTCCTTGTAAAACATTTCAAAAAAATCGCCTAATCTGTAAAACAGCACGTAATTGGGATATTCCGCCTTTATCTGCTGATACTGCGCAAGCATGGGGGTCGTTTTTTCTTCTTTTTCCACTTGTTTTCCCGCCTTGTTTTTTATAACGACACCGCACAAAGACAGCTCCCTGTGCGGTATCGTCCTACAATATTGATATTGATCCGATATCAGTGACAGCCGCCGCAGGTAGAGCAATCGGAGGTGCAGCTCTGCCGAACCTGACAGGTATCGGGGTCCTCGCCGTCGCAGCAAAGAGAAATAATGCCCTGGACCTCCTGCAAAAGGTTATCGAGAGCGTTTTTCATAACTGCGAAGTTTGCCATATGAGCGTTGCCCATGACCTTCTCGTAGCAATTCTGAAGCTCCTTGTTGAGCCTTTCGGTTTTTTCTTCGTCTCTGCTGTCCTCGGACTTGTTCATTTCAAGCTGCAAATTCTCTCTTTTAAGATTAAACTCACCGATAAGCTGCTGCAAGGCTTCGTCCTTATCGTTTTCGTTCTTTGCCTCGATATAGCCCTTGTAGCGTTCATCGTTCTGTATGGCTCTGCCAAGCTCTCTTGCCGCCTTGATTACGTCCATTTTCAAAATTTCCTTTCTTTTTCGGCTTATACGGGTGACATGCCGAATGTATATTAGTATATTCCGATTATGTAATTATATCACAGTGCGCGACCGATGTCAACAAATCAAAAAAGGTATTACAAGGCCTTTTTTCCTATATCCTTACGGTAATGCGCATTCTCGAAGGAGATCGTATTTACGGTCTCATACGCCTTATCCAAAGCGGTCCTTAAATCCTCGGCGGTGGAAGTGACGCCGAGAACTCTGCCGCCCGAAGTCAGAAAGCTTCCGTTTTCGGCTTTTGTTCCCGCATGATAAACATAAGCGTCGGACGCGCATTGACCCTTTTCGTCCAGTCCCTCGATCACCTTGCCCGTTTCGTATTTTTCGGGATAGCCTCCGCTCGCCATAACCACGCAGGCGCAGGACTTGCTGCTCCACTTGACCTCCAGGTCGGAAAGTCGTTCCTCCCATATCGCCTCAATGATATCCGCAAGGTCGGTCTCAAGCAGGGGGAGAACCACCTGCGTCTCGGGGTCGCCGAAGCGGCAGTTGTATTCTATGACCTTGGCGCCCTTTGGAGTAAGCATAAGTCCGAAGTACAGGCAGCCTTTAAAAGGTCTTCCCTCCTTTTCCATTGCCCTTATCGTGGGAAGAAATATTTTTTCCATACACTCCGCCTGCTTTTCGGGAGTGTATAAGGGATTGGGGGCGATAGTGCCCATTCCTCCCGTGTTCAAGCCCTTGTCGCCGTCGTAGGCTCTCTTGTGATCCATGGAGCTTACCATAGGCTTTACCGTCCTGCCGTCCGTAAAGGCAAGCACCGTTACCTCGGGACCCGTAAGATACTCTTCTATAACTATCTCGCTGCCGCTTTTTCCGAATTTTCCGTCAAGAAGCATGGACTTTACCGCTTTTTCCGCCTGTTCAAGGTCCTCGGCTATGATAACGCCCTTTCCGAGAGCCAGACCGTCGCATTTTATAACGGCGGGATAGCTGTCCCTTTCCTTGATGTAGGCTATCGCTTTTTCCGCGTCGGTGAACGTCTCGTATTCTGCGGTGGGTATTCCGTATTTTTTCATAAGAGCCTTGGAGAATACCTTGCTGCCCTCTAAGATCGCGGCGTTCGCCTTAGGTCCGAAGGTCTTGAAGCCCGCCTCGTTCAGTCTGTCTACCATACCCAAAACCAACGGGTCGTCGGGTGCCACAAAAACATAATCAGGTTCGAGCTTTTTCGCAAGCTCCACTATTCCGTCAATATCTTTCGCCTTGACAGGAAAGCATTCAGCGATAGTCGATATACCGCCGTTTCCCGGAGCGGCGTACAAGCCGTCCACCCTCGGGGAACGGCTCAGAGCGGTTATAACAGCGTGCTCGCGACCGCCGCCGCCTACTGTAAGAATTTTCATATTATTTTTTCCTTTATCTGTTATTTTTCAAAAGCCTTCCTTATCAGTGATGGAAAAGTCTGATCCCCGTGAACGCCATCACCATGCCGTACTTGTTGCAGGTTTCGATAACATGGTCGTCGCGTATGGACCCGCCCGGCTCGGCAACATATTGCACGCCGCTTCTGTGAGCTCTTTCGATATTGTCTCCGAACGGGAAAAACGCGTCCGAGCCCAACGAAACGCCGTTCAGCTTATCAAGCCACGCTCTTTTCTCCTCCGCGGTGAACACCTCGGGCTTTACCTTGAAAATATTCTGCCATGCGCCGTCAGCGATAACGTCCATATAATCCTCTCCGATAAAGTTGTCGATAGCGTTGTCGCGGTCAGGTCGGCGGATATTATCGACAAACCGCAAATTCAACACCTGAGGCGATTGACGGAGCCACCAGTTATCCGCCTTGGTGCCCGCAAGCCTTGTGCAGTGGATACGGCTCTGCTGTCCCGCGCCTATACCGATAGCTTGTCCTCCGCAGGCGTAGGCAACGGAATTTGACTGTGTGTACTTTAAAGTGATCATTGAGATCGCAAGGTCGATTTTGGCGCTGTCGGGCAGCTCCTTGTTCTCGGTAACGATATTGCCGAAAAAGCCGTCGTCTATTTTAAGCTCGTTTCTGCCCTGCTCGAAGGTGATACCGAAAACCTGCTTTCGTTCGATCTGCTCGGGAACGTAATTTTCGTCTATTTGAATAACGGCATAGCTCCCCTTTTTCTTGGACTTTAATATCTCCAGAGCTTCATCGTCGTAGCCGGGAGCGATAATGCCGTCCGAAACCTCTCTCTGAAGCATTTTCGCGGTGCATGCGTCGCACTTGTCGGACAAAGCAACAAAATCGCCGTAGCTGCTCATTCTGTCCGCGCCTCTGGCTCTCGCATAAGCGCAGGCAAGAGGCGAGAGCTCGCCTAAGTCGTCCACCCAATAAATTTTCTTTAAGGTATCGGACAAGGGAAGTCCCACAGCCGCTCCCGCGGGGGAAACGTGCTTAAAGGACGCCGCGGCGGGAAGCCCCGTTGCTTTTTTCAGCTCTCTTACCAGCTGCCAGCCGTTAAACGCGTCCATAAAGTTTATGTAGCCCGGCTTTCCGTTTAAAACGGTGATAGGCAAGTCCTTTCCGTTTTCCATAAAAATGCGGGAGGGCTTTTGATTGGGGTTGCAGCCGTACTTTAATTCAAGCTCGTTCATTATAAAATTCCTTTCTGCTTGGTGTTTTTATTTACTATCCTGCTTTCATGTCTGCCTGTTTCAATGTCTATATACCTTGTAAACAAGGATACCTTATTATCCTCGTTGAGATTTTCCCAAACAAGCTTTGTAAAACCGTCGATATCAATATCGGGAATTTCAACTCTCTTAGGCTCTCCCTCAAAGCTTGGCAGCGGCTCGCCGCATGCCTTATAGGTGTGTATAAATCTTCCCTCCCCCTTTATGGGATTATTGTAAGCAAAGGTGTAGCGGAGAACGGAATCGGGATCGCCGTTGTCGCTTTTTAAAATGCTCATGGCATAATTCATGGAGTTATTTTCAATATGTACAATGCCCGAAATACGAGGCGTGTAATTGGGAGCGTCGTCCTCAAATTCACGGCTTCGCAGTGACTGCTCGAAGGTCATTTGCTTATCCATTCCCTCATAAACGGTATCGGTCTGATCGCCGTTGGTAACGATCGTCTTGTTTCCCATTACGCGAACGGGAGCGTAAATAATAAGATGAGGGTCAACCATTTTGGAGGGATCGAAGGCTTCGGTGCGAATCCCGTCGCCCTCTTCGACAAATACGCGGTTGCGGCTGTTCACGCTTCTCCCCATAATGAAATATGCTATTGCCGCCTTTTTTTCATCGGAAGTTTTACCGATAAGTATCCCCCTGCCGTGATATTCAAGGGAGTTCAATTCGTCCTTGATCGTTTTGATTTCCATAGCTTTTCTCCTTTAAAATTTTCCCAAATAACAAACGGAATTGCCTTTTACGGCAATAAGTCCGTCCTTTTGATATTTATTAAACAGCTGCTCCAGCGCTTCTTTAAAATCGGAATAATTCGGGGCGTCCTCCTTTAGAGCATAAGAGGAAGACAATTCCCTGCCTATGAAGCCGTCCAAATCCAACCCGCAATTATTTTCCGTTTTAAATTTCACGTATTCCGAAAAATATCCGCCGTCGAAAACCTCTTCAAAGCTTTCCTTGCTGCCGCCGACCGCGCTTGCATTGCACGCGCCGCAATATTTTGTAAAAATCTTGTTTCTGTCCTCCCAATAGCCGCTTTCCTTTCTTTCGTTGCAGACTATGGCAAGACCTCCGCCGCGTTTCAGGATACGCTGACATTCCGACTTGAACAAAGCCTTGTCAAACCAGTGAAACGCCTGCGCAACGGTCACCAAATCCACGCTGTTATCGTCAAGCCCCGTGTTTTCGGCGGTGCCCTTTACCGCATTGACGCCCGCTACATTAAATTTTGAACGCATATCGTCGTTAGGCTCCACCGCCGTTATTTTCCACGGCTTTGCGGCTAAGCACTGAGTGAATTTCCCCGTGCCCGCTCCCACGTCTGCGACAAATTCAGCCCTTGTGTTATCATAGAGCCAATCTATCAACTTCCTCGGGTAAGAGGGACGGTATTTTTCGTACAGATCGGCTTTACCCGTAAACCTTTCCTCGTTCAATTCATTCCCGCCTTTCCCAGTATTTTTTAAACTCCGTAAGCCAGCTCGGAGCATGCTCCCTCACTTCAAGGATATGCCCGTTTCGGTACTCTCCCGCATAAACAAAACCGTTTTCGTTATCGTAAAAAATGACCTCGTCGCAAAAAGGCAATATCTGCGCCAGATACTCAAATCGTTTTTGATAACGCCTTATAACGTCCTCGGAGGAAATATCGTGTCCTCCTTTTTTGGCGCGGTTCTTTATGCGTAAAATGCTCTCCTCCGCCGAGCTTATGCCTATATAAAACAGCCTTACATAATAATCCTCGGCTATTGCCGCTTCTATGGTTTTAAGCGTCCTTTTTCCCGATAAGGTGGTTTCTTGCGTGAAGCTTACGCCCTTTTCAAGGCATTCGTCGATCAAGCGTACCGCTTCTTTACCCCCTTTTATTTTATCACCGCCGAGCTTTGCCATGATCTTATCGGTATCGATGATAATGCCCAGATCGGTGCGGTCTTGAGAGAGCACTCCCGACAGGCTGCTTTTCCCGACGCCGTTAACGCCGCCTATAACCGTGAATTTCTTCATGGCGTCTCCTCGATAACGGTTTTTCCGTCAACCACCTTTATTTTTCCCTCGCAAAACAGTCTTACCGCCTCGGGAAGTATTACCCACTCAGCCTGCTCCATAACTCTCCTTTGCAATATTTCGGGAGTGTCGCCGTTTTTGACCTCCACCGCCTTTTGAAGTATTATAGGTCCTCCGTCGCACTCCTCGGTAACAAAATGCACCGTAGCTCCCGTAAGCTTTACGCCCTTTTGAAGCGCCGCTTCATGGACCCGCAGACCGTAGTACCCTTTTCCGCAAAAGCTCGGTATAAGCGCGGGGTGTACGTTCATCATACGGTTGGGAAAAGCGCGGCATACGCTTTCGTCAAGAATGGTGAGAAAGCCCGCGTATACCGTCAGATCGGCTTCCTCCTCCTTGAGCAGCTCCGTCATAGCCTTGCTGTAGGCGGCGACGTCGGTATATTTTTTTCTTTCGAGAACAACGCTCTTTATTCCGTTATCCTCGGCTCTTTTTAAAGCGTATACGTCGGGCTTGGAGCTGATAACACAGGTTATTTTCCCTCCGCCCAGCCTATCGGCTTTTTCCGCGTCGATAAGCTGCTGCAAATTCGTGCCGCCGCCCGAAACAAGTACAACTATATTCATTTCAGCTCATGCTCCTCCGTCAGATTATCTCTATTCCCTCGCCGCCCTTAACTATCTCGCCTATGCAATACGCCTTTATCCCGTGACCGCTCAGTATATCCACCGCCTCGTTGGCTTTATCGGCGGGAACAACGCAGGTCATGCCTATGCCCATATTGAAGGTATTGTACATATCTCTTTCGGGAATATGCCCGGTCTCCTGCATAAAGCGGAAAATATAAGGCACCTCGTAGGAGCTTTTGTTCACCCGTGCGGTAAAGCCCTCGGGAAGCGAACGGGGCACGTTTTCGTAAAAGCCGCCGCCCGTAATATGACTCACCGCCTTTACCTCTGACTTTGAAATAAGGTCAAGCACGGGCTTCACGTATATCTCGGTGGGAGCGAGCAGCGCCTCTCCAAGCGTTCTGCCGTCGGGAAGCTCCTTTTCCAGCGCTTCTCTTGTTGTAATATCAAATATCTTTCTTACAAGCGAAAAACCGTTGCTGTGAACGCCCGTTGAAGCCAAGCCGATCACAACGTCTCCCTCCCTGACCTTGCTGTTGTCGAGCATTTTTGACTTATCCACAACTCCCGTGGTATAGCCCGCAATATCGTATTCGTCCTCGGGCATCATTCCCGGGTGCTCCGCGGTCTCGCCTCCTATCAGGGCGCAGCCCGCTCTTACGCAGCCCTCGGCGACGCCGCTCACTATCTCCGCCACCTTCTCGGGAACGTTCCTGCCTATGGCGATGTAATCAAGAAAAAACAAAGGCTTCGCGCCGCAGCAGATTATATCGTTCACGCACATGGCTACGGCGTCGATACCGATAGTGTCGTGCTTGTCCATAAGCATTGCCAGCTTGAGCTTGGTGCCCACTCCGTCGGTGCCCGAAACAAGCACGGGCTCCTTCATATCGGCAACATCAAGCTGAAACAATCCGCCGAAGCCTCCGATCCCCGTAAGCACCCCGGGTATAAAGGTGCGCTCCACGTCCTTTTTCATCAGTCTTACGCCCTCGTAGCCCGCGGTAACGTCAACGCCCGCCGCCTTGTAGCTTTCGGAAAAGCTGTTTTTCATTATAAAGCTCCTTTCTTCACACGGTTTTTAATATTGTGTTATTTTGCTTTCAAACTTATCCTTAGGCATTTCGTCGGGCACCTCTATGGGATATTTGCCCGTAAAACAGCCCGTGCAAAAGCCGCATCCCGCGTCGGGAACTATTTTTACCACGTTTTCCGCGCTTAAATACCCCAGCGAATCGGCGTGAATGGAGCTCTTTATCTCATCGATCGACATTTTGCAGGCGATAAGCTTGTCCCTGCTGTCAATATCCACGCCGAAAAAGCACGGATTGGTAAAGGGAGGCGAGGATATCCTCACGTGTACCTCCTTGGCGCCCGCTTCTCTGAGCAGGTTTACCGTCCTGCCGCAGGTGGTCCCTCTCACTATGCTGTCGTCGATCATAACGACGCGTTTACCCTTGATAACGTCCGAGATCGGATTCAGCTTTATTCTTACCGAGTTTTCTCTCATGCCTTGGGCGGGCTGTATAAAGGTCCGTCCCACATAGCGGTTGCGCACGAAGCCGACTCCGTAGGGTATCCCCGATTCGAGAGAATAGCCCAACGCCGCTTCAAGACCGCTGTCGGGCACGCCTATGACTATATCCGCCTCGGCGGGGTGCTCCCGAGCTAAAAATCTTCCCGCCTTGACTCTCGCAGCGTGTACGCCGTTTCCCTCGATAACGCTGTCGGGTCTGGCAATATATACATACTCGAAAACGCAAAGCGACGGCTTTTGTCCGCAATGGGTCGTAATGCTGCTTATGCCGTTTTTGTCGATAACAACGATCTCCCCGGGTCGAACGTCCCTTATAAACTCCGCCCCGACGCTGTCCAAGGCGCAGCTCTCGCTGGCGGCGGCATAGCCTCCGTCGGGCAAGGCCCCCAAGCAAAGGGGTCTGAAGCCGTTGGGGTCCCTGGCGCAAATAAGCTTTTTCGCCGACATGATCACAAGAGAGTAAGCTCCCTTTATCTTGTACATTGCCTTTTCCACCGCCTCCTGAATGGAGCCGCTTTCAAGGCGCGCCTCGGTCACGGCGTAAGAGATGACCTCCGTGTCGTTGGTGGAATGAAAAATAGCGCCCTTTAATTCGTAGCTTCTTCTTAATTCAAGGGCGTTTACCAAATTGCCGTTGTGAGCTATCGCCATAGGTCCCTTAACGTGACGTACTACGATAGGCTGCGTGTTGGCTGCGGTGAGAGCGCCTGTTGTGGAATAGCGGACATGACCTATCGCAATTTTTCCTTTCGGGAGCCTTGACAAGCTTTCGTTGTCAAAAACCTCGTTCACCAGCCCGAAGCCCTTGTGATAACCGAAAACGCCGCTGTCGTTGACCACTATCCCGCAGCTTTCCTGCCCTCTGTGCTGCAAGGCGTACAAGCCGTAATATACCGTGCCTGCCACCTCCGCGGTATTTTCCGAGTATACCCCGAAAACGCCGCATTCCTCATGTATACCGTCAAACATAATTTTTTTCACTTTCTGCCGTTCCAGCAATAGGTACAAAGCTTACAATCGGGCAATCCCACCGCCTTGACGGTGCCCTCCAGCGACTGAAATTCCAGAGAGGTGAGCTTCAGTCTTTTGCATATCTCCGCTCTGAGCTTCTTGCCGCGCTCGGTATTGGTGTCGCTGTATTCGCTTATGTATTTTACTCCGTCGGGTCCCTCGAACTCGTTTATAATGCTTCTTGCTATAAGATCGAGCTCCGAGGTGCTTCTGGAAAAGTTAAGATACCTGCAGCCGTACATTATGGGCGGACAGGCGGAGCGCATATGCACCTCCTTGGCGCCGTTTGCATAAAGAAACTCCACCGTTTCCCTCATCTGCGTTCCTCTTACGATGCTGTCGTCCACAAACAGCAGCTTCTTCCCCTCTATCAGCTCGTGGACGGGTATAAGCTTCATTTTCGCTACCCTGTTTCTCATGTCCTGACTTTGAGGCATAAAGCTTCTTGGCCAGGTCGGAGTATATTTTATAAAGGGTCGGGCAAAGGGGATACCGCTTTTGTTGGCGTAGCCGATAGCGTGGGGAATACCCGAGTCGGGCACTCCGCATATATAATCCACATCGGGAAGAGTTCCGTTTTTTATGTCCGCCTCAGCCATGATCTCGCCGTTTCTTGTTCTCATGGTCTCAACGGTAACTCCCTCGTATACCGAATTGGGATATCCGTAATATGTCCATAAAAACGTACAGATATTCAGATTCTCCGCGCCTTCGCTCAAAACCTGTACCTCGTCGGGAGTGATCCTGACCGTCTCCGCAGGTGCAAGCTCCCTGTAAAGCTCATAGCCCAGCTTTTGGAACGCAAAGGATTCAAAGGAGCAGCAAAAACCGTCGCTTCTCTTTCCTATTATAATAGGAAGCCGTCCTCTTTTGTCCCGCGCCGCGATTATTCCGTCGGGAGTAAGGATAAGCAGCGAGACGGTACCGTCTATTTTTTCCTGGGCAAACCTTATGCCCTCCTCGAAGCTGTCCCTCTGAGAGATAAGCGCCCCTACGACAGAGCTCGTGTTGATATTGCCGCTGCTCATAGCTTCGAGGCTTGCGGAATTTGCGGCTATAAGCTCCTCGGTAAGCTCCCTTGCGTTATTGATGATCCCCACGGTGCAGACAGCGTAAAATCCCAGCTTTGAACGCAGCAGGATAGGCTGCGGGTCGTTGTCGCTTATGCAGCCGATGCAGAGCTTGCCCGACATTTCCTCAACGTCCTTTTCAAACTTAGTGCGAAAAGGTGAATTTTCAATGCTGTGAATGCTTCTCTGAAAGCCGCGCTCGGGAGAATACGCGGTCATACCGCCGCGTCTTGTTCCCAAATGAGAATGATAGTCCGTACCGAAGAATACGTCGCTTATACAATCATTGTGCGAAGCCGCACCAAAAAAACCGCCCATAATTTTTTGCCTTTCCTTATTTATTCACCCATAAGTCTCTTCATGATCTCCGCGTAAGCGTCCTCAACTCCGCCCATATCCCTGCGGAAGCGGTCCTTGTCCAGCTTTTCGTGAGTGGTGCTGTCCCAAAAACGGCAGGTGTCGGGAGATATCTCGTCCGCCAAAATGATCGTGCCGTCCGAGGTCTTGCCGAATTCTATCTTAAAGTCGATAAGGTCGATATTGAGCTTCTTGAAGAAATCAAGCATAAAATCGTTTATCATAAAGGTATACTTTGCGATAAGGTCAAGCTCCTCCTTGGTGGCAAGCCCCAGGGCAAGAGCATAGTAATCGTTTATAAACGGATCGCCCAGCTCGTCGTTCTTATAGCTGAACTCGAGAATGGGGCACTTAAGCGCGGTACCCTCCTCTACGCCCATTCTCTTGGAAAAGCTTCCCGCCGCCGTGTTTCTGACGATAACCTCCAAGGGAACGATAGAGACCTTTTTAACTACCGTCTCCCTGTCGTTCAGCTCTTCGACGTAATGGGTGGGCACCCCTGCCTTTTCAAGCATTTTGAACATATAGTTGGTCATTCTGTTGTTCACAACGCCCTTACCCGCGATAGTGCCCTTTTTAAGACCGTTAAAGGCGGTGGCGTCGTCCTTGTAGGACACGATAACGAGCTTCGGGTCCTCGGTCGCGTATACCTTCTTTGCCTTTCCTTCGTACAGTTGTTCCTTCTTTTCCATTTTTTGTTCCTCCTGAGAAAATTTATTGATATAGATCTATAGGCAGCTTTGCTTATCCGCGCAATAACCGCGCGATCATTTGACCTCCTCGGAAACTTACGGGACCTCTAAAGAGTCTTCTGTAAATTTTCGTCCTTTTCGGCGACCTCCTCGGTCATTCTTATCCGCTGCTCCTTAAGTCTTGCCGCCAGCTCCGCGTCGGACAGCGCAAGTATCTGAGCCGCCAATATCGCCGCGTTTTTGGAGTTGTTGATGCCGACAGTGGCAACGGGTACGCCCGAAGGCATCTGCACCGTAGCCAAAAGCGCGTCCATACCCTCGAGCGTTGATTTAACGGGAATACCGATAACGGGCAGGGTCGTGTTTGCGGCGACTGCGCCCGCAAGATGCGCCGCCATGCCCGCCGCGGCGATAATAACGCCTATCCCGTTTTCCTCGGCGGTGCGCGAAAATTCCGCGACCCTTGCGGGGCAGCGGTGAGCGGACATCACCCGCATGGTGTAAGGTATACCGTACTCCTTGAGCACCTCCGCCGCCTTTCCCGCAACCGGCAGATCGCTGTCGCTCCCCATTATGATAGCTACCTTTTTCATTTTGCTGCTTCCTTTCATAAATTTTTATTGCCGTGAAAACAAAAAGCTGATTCCCCATAGGGAAATCAGCGGGCATATGTTCATAAAACCGCCTCAAATGCGGCAAAAAAGGTTTCGGATATCCCTTGCGATACAGCTGTACCGCTCATCAAACAACAAGCTTTGTATTTTCGCATTTTACAACGGCTCATGATCCAAAACGCTCCTAAATCTGTCTTGAGTTGCTGCTCCCGAATCGGAAAACCAACTGCTTTAATTATACATAAAATTCTTGTGAAATTCAACCCCTTTTGATAAGATTTTTAAAATTACGGGGCGAAAAAAATAAAAGGTTTTTCGCGTTGATTTTGTATAAAATTTTATCGATGTTCACTTATTACAAAACGGTAACAAAATCAAGTCCCCGATATGTCAATTTTGTAATAATTGCTTCATTCCCCTTTCACGAGACAACTTAACGGTGCTGTAAACGATTTCAAACAAAAGCATGAAATTTTTTCGGCGAACTGCACAAATACCTTAAAATTTTTTTGACGGAAATTGACGTTAAATTTAAGTTAAAAAAAGTAAATAAAATCTCATACATTTCAAAAAGCCCGTATGTACAGCATTTGTAAATCGTTTTCAATTTTTTAAGTAAATTGGATTTTATTACCTTTTTTTCATATAGCAATTTTAACAAATAAAAAACGGCGAAAAAAATTGTAAACGTTTACATTCATAAATTTTGCCCCGTCTGTGTAAAATAAAATAAAAAATCTCTTGCAAAAATGAAACTTTTGTGGTATATTTATGATATGGATTTTGGGAACAACGGTTCGATTGTTTGAAAACGAATTTACCGAGCAGGCTTTATTAAGTTTTTTAGAATCAAGACAGGATTTAAATCAGACTTAAAATTGCGCGCTTCCGAATGACTTTTTAAATAAGAAAACGGGCTTCTCACATTTCACATTACAACGTCCCGATAAGCTTTATGAGAGACTTATTGGACAAGTTACTTTGAAAGGAAAAAAATGATGAAGAAAAAAATTCTTGCAGCTCTTCTTGCATCTGCAATGGTTCTCTCCATCGCAGGCTGTAATCAGGAAACAAACGGCGGAAACAGCGAAAACGATACCCAGGGCGGTAACGAAGGCGGAGCAGAGACCACTTCCGGCGAAAGCGGAGGCAGCGAGGCGGTAGATAACCCCCTCACCATTCTTGCATGGGAATCCAACTCCGATATTAAGAACATGGTTAAAATTTTCTGCGACGAAACGGGAACAGACCCCAGCCAGATCGTTATTTCTCCCCAGGGCGCTAACGGCGAAGGCGGACGCGACCAGTATCAGCAGTACCTCAAGGGCGACGGCGACGCAGACCTTATGTGTCTCGAGGCTGACTGGATTCTCCAGTACATAAACGACGACACTCTTACCGCTCCCCTTTCCGATATCGGTATCGATGAGAGCAAGCTCAACGGTCCTTATTCTTATACCGTTGCTATCGGTAAGAACGATGCGGGCGTACTTAAGGGCGCTTCTTTCCAAGCGGCTCCCGGCGGCTTTGCTTACAGAGCAGACCTTGCAGAGCAGTACCTCGGCGTTACTTCTCCCGATGAAATGCAGGCTCTTATCAGCGACTGGGATAAGTTCCAGGCTGCGGCTAAGACCCTTTACGACGCTTCCGAAGGCAAGACCTCTATGACTGCTACCGAAGGCGGTCTTTGGCAGGTATTCCAGGCTAACAGAACTCAGCCTTGGGTTGTAGACGGCAAGCTCGTTATGGACACCGCTCCCGATTTCTACGAGATCGCAAAGAGCTTTAAGGACAACGGCTACCTCGCAGGCGTTCCTCAGTGGGATGCTGCTTGGTACGCAGCTATCCAGGACGGCACCGCTCTCGGCGACTTCGTTCCCACATGGGGCATGACCAACGCTGACGGTTCTATCCTTTACAACTTCACAGGCGGTCCCGACGGTAAGGTCGCAGGTCAGATGGCATTCTGCGAAGGTCCTACCAACTATTACTGGGGCGGCACATGGCTCGGCGTTTCCACCAAGTGCAACAACAAGGAGCTCGCTCAGCAGTTCGTTGAGTTCTTCACCTGCGATTCCGACGGCATGAAGGCTTACTCCCTCGGCACAGGCGACTTCTGCAACAGCAAGGAAGTTATGAAGTCCATCGTTGACGAAAAGTCCAACTCCAACGCTCTTCTTAAGGACGGTCAGGATCAGTTCGCTATCTTTCTCGGCGCAGCCGACGGTATCAACCTCGACGGTCTTATCACCAAGTACGACTCTGTTATCAAGGGTCACTTCAATGACTCCGTAAACGGCTTGCTCGACGGTACTTACGCTGACGCAGCCGCTGCCGAAGTTGGCTTCAAGCAGAACGTAAAGGCTTCCTTCCCCGAGATCGAAGTTGAATAATAAAATAAAATAGTTTCTTTAACGGAAATATAAATTATTTTATGTAGGTTTTAACAATATATCGAGTCTGCCGCTTTTGGCGGCAGCTCCATATATTGTAATTTTTTAACCAAAATTTGCTGAAAGGTTGTGCGTTTTATGCAAAAAACACAAACAACACCACATAAATCTGTAAGTTATGCTAAATACGGCTACATGTTTATCGCACCTTTCTTTTTGGCGTATGCTTTCTTTATGATTTATCCGCTCATCAACACCTTTGTGCTCAGTTTAAAGGGCAACGGCGCCACTGTTGATGAATTTGTGGGCTTACAGAACTATCAGTTCCTCCTTTTCGGCGAGGAAGGACAGTTCAGCGCGGGCTATGTTATTCATAAAGAATTTATGGATTCCTTCTTCAACACCCTTATTCTTTGGGTAGGCAACTTTGTTGTCCAGCTCGTTCTCTCTCTGCTGTTGGCTGTATGGTTCTCCGACGTGAGAATAAAGATCAAGGGCACGGGCTTCTTTAAGGTCGTTATGTACCTCCCCAATATTATCACGGCTTCGTCCGTTGCGGGTATGTTCCTTATGCTCTTCGGCAACTCGAAATTCGGCGCAGTCAACTCTCTCTTGTTAAATTTGGACTGGATAAAGGACGCTGTTCCCTTTATCAACGGACCTTGGTCCTCAAGGTTCCTTGTTATGCTGATCCAGTCTTGGATGTGGTTCGGCAATACCACGCTTCTGCTTATGTCGGGTATCTTCGGAATCGATCCCGCTATTTACGAAGCGGCTTCCATTGACGGCTCCAGCGGAATGCACACCTTCTTTAAAATCACCATGCCTATCTTAAAGCCTATCTTCATTTATGTATTTATCACCTCGATGATAGGCGGCCTGCAGATGTTTGATATTCCTTATCTGCTCCACGAGGGCACGACTATCAGACCTTCCCTCGAGACCGCTGCGGTATTTATCTACAAATACTTCCACCAGATCTCTCCCAACTACGGCTATTCGGCTGCCGCCTCCGTTATCCTCTTTATCATAACAGGCGCGCTGGGTATGATCATTTACAAGTTCAACACGGATTCCACTGCGCCCGTAAAGCGCAAGAAGGCTAAGTAAGGGAGGAGAAAAATATGGCTAAAGAAGTATTGAGCAGCGCCTCCATCAAGGAGAGGCAGTATGCGAGAAAAATAAAAATGCAGTCCACGATCAGACTTGTAGTATGTATCATAATTACGGTCATTTGTCTGCTCCCCATCTTTATTCTTGTTATCAACTCGACAAGAGCGTCCAACGATATCATATCAAACGGCGTTTCATTCCTACCCGGGGGAAGTCTGATCGACAACATCGGCACCTTGAATAACCCCGAAGCTGCCAACGGAGCCTACACCAGCGCCTACAACATTTTGTACGGCTACAGAAACAGCTTGATCATCGCCGTTTGCTCGACCGCCCTTGCGGTATTCTTCTCGGGACTCACCGCCTACGGACTTACCGTTTACGATTTTAAGGGAAGAAAAGCGGCTACGACCTTTATCCTTATGGTAATGATGATACCTACACAGGTCGTGTCAACGGGTTTCCTGCAATTTATGGTGCAGATAAAGCTGTACGACAACTATTTGCCCCTTATTTTGCCGGCGATCGCGTCGCCCTCCGTTGTATTCTTTATTTTGCAGTACATGAAATCCTCGTTCCCCTTGGAGATAGTCGAGGCGGCTCGAATAGACGGATGCAGCGAATTTATGACCTTTATCAGGATCGCGCTTCCTATGCTTAAGCCCGCCTTTGCGGTACAGGCGATATTCGCCTTTGTAGCAAACTGGAACAACTACTATACGCCTTCGATGCTGCTTCTTTCCAACAATCTCGATCAAAGAACAATGCCTATGATGGTCGCGGCTATTATGGGAAACGACAAAACGGTGGATTTCGGCGTAAACTATTTGGCGATCGCCCTGTCTATCATTCCCGTTGTCGTTATCTATCTCTGCCTTTCCAAGTTTATCGTCAAGGGCGTAGCCTTGGGCGCTGTTAAGGGCTGATCTCCCAACGGCATGATATTAAACAAAATAAACGTCATTGAGAATAGAAGCTTGCTTTCTATGTCTCGCCAATAATTTTATTTTACTTGATTTCTTCTTCACTCTTTCTTATTTTCTCATAGCGAAGCCCCGCCTTTTATACGAAAGGCGGGGCTTCGCTATAACCGTATATTAAAAATAATCAAGCAAAGCAATCGTTGAATGCGTCAACGCCTATTTTGATCTGCTCCTCCGCAAATTCCGCCTGCTTCGCATCGTCCGTTTCCTCGTCGTCTCCGAAAGCGCCTAAAATGATAAATCCGAGATAGTCACCGTTTTCAAGCACCTTAGAGGCGTTTATCTTGGGCAGGTTCATAGGGTACTGAAAGCTGTCCTCGATAAGCATGGTGCGGTAAGCCTCAAGCTTTTCCCTAACGTCGGAAGCCCTGCCCTCCGCCGCCTTAACGATGACCGCCATATCCGCGTGAGCGCTTATCATGGGAAGCTCGCCCGCAAAATCGGTGAAGCTGTCCTCCTCCAAGCCCATGACGCTCACAAGATATTCCCTTTCGACAGGCATACTTGGAAGGTAATCCTCTCCGTAGGCTTCCTTAAGCGCGTCAAGTATACCTGCGGCGTCTATATCCGACTCCGAAGCCCCGCTCTCGGAGGAGCTATCCGAGGGCTCCGTATTTTCCGAAGCGCTCTCCGCACCGTCCTCTGTTCCCGCAGGGGCGGAGGACGCGCCGCCGTTGTCCCCGCTTTCTCCGCTGCAAGCGGTAAGCGCGGAGGTCAGTAACGCCGCTGTTATGATTACAGCCAAAAACTTTTTCATAATAATTTTTCCTTTCCTTTGTCCGAGCATAAAACTATGCGTGTATTTTATCGTGACATATCTATTGCGCCGCAATATGAAAGCTTGTATAATTATAGCATTTAATTCCCTGCCCTTCAATTCACCAAAAGCCACAAACTTTTTTCCGTTTATAAAGGGTTTTTTGATGTTTTCAACGGTATGATACCGATGATGCTTTGATGTTATTTTTTTCGGAATCAACTCAAAAATACCGCGAACAGAAAATTTTGACTAATTTTAACGTATGTTATGTGGAGGAAAAAACGAAAATTTAAAAAGTTTAAGTAAACTATTGAAAAAAAGCTCCGTTTATAGTAAAATAATATAAGTGTATTTATTTCAAAGTCTCAGGAAGGAAATTTTAAAATGACCACCAAGTATATTTTTGTGACCGGAGGCGTTGTTTCCGGTTTGGGAAAGGGCATCACCGCCGCGTCGTTAGGGCGTCTGCTTAAAAACAGGGACTATAAGGTCACCATACAGAAGTTCGACCCCTATCTCAACATCGATCCCGGCACCATGAGTCCTTACCAGCACGGCGAGGTGTTCGTTACGGACGACGGCGCCGAGACCGACCTTGATTTGGGACACTACGAGCGCTTTATCGATGAAAATCTTTCCGTAAACAGCAACGTCACAACGGGTAAGGTCTACTGGAGCGTTATTTCAAAGGAACGCAGAGGCGATTACCTCGGCGGCACCGTTCAGGTCATTCCCCATATCACAAACGAAATAAAGGAGCGCATTTACAGAGCCGCAAACGTACACGAAACGCCCGTGGACGTGGTTATAACCGAGATCGGCGGCACCGTGGGCGATATTGAGAGCACGCCTTTCCTTGAAGCCATAAGACAGGTTGTTGCGGACAAGGGACGGGAAAACGTAATGTACATTCACGTTACCCTGCTTCCTTTCATAACGGGCAGCGACGAGTTAAAAACCAAGCCCACCCAGCACAGCGTAAAGACCCTTTTGTCCTACGGCATACAGCCCACCGTGCTTGTCTGTCGCAGCGAGTCGGATATCCCCGAGGATATGAAGGCTAAGATAGCCAGCTTCTGCAATGTGCGCAAAGAAGACGTTATCCCCAATCTTACCGCTTCCTCTCTTTACGCGGTGCCTCTTATGCTTGAAAAAGAGGGGCTTGCGGACGTAGTGTGCCATCATCTGAATATGGAAAACCCCAAGCCCGACCTTAAGGAGTGGACCGATATGGTGCATATGCAGGAAAACGCCAAGGAAAAGCTCACTATCGGGCTGGTGGGAAAATACGTGGCTCTTCCCGACGCCTATTTGTCCGTTATGGAATCCCTTCGTCACGCAAGCTTCTTTAACGGCGCGAACGTTGACATAAAGCTTATCGATTCCGAGGAGGTCACCGAGGAGACGGCGGACGGACTGTTAAACGACTGCGACGGCATATTGGTTCCCGGCGGCTTCGGAAACAGAGGCATCGAGGGAAAGATCGAGGCTGTGCGCTATGCGAGAGAAAATAAAGTGCCTTATTTGGGCTTATGCCTCGGTATGCATATGGCGACCATCGAGTTTGCGAGGCACGTTGCGGAGCTTGACGGCGCAAATTCCGCCGAATTTGCCGAGGACGGAATGTATAAGGTCATAGACCTTATGCCCAATCAGAAAAACGTTGAAATGGGCGGCACCATGCGCCTCGGACTTTATCCCTGCAAGCTTTCGGAGGGCACTTTGGCGCGGGATATATACGGCGAGGAGCTGATTTACGAGCGCCACCGCCACCGTTACGAATTTAACAATACATACCGTCAGACCTTTATCGATAAGGGCTTGGTTTTATCGGGACAGTCCCCCGACGGAAAGCTGGTGGAGATCGTCGAGCTGCCGAGAGAGGTCCACCCTTGGTTCTTGGCGGTGCAGTTCCACCCCGAATTTAAATCAAGACCCAACCGTCCCCACCCCCTGTTCGCAAGCTTCACCAAAAAAGCTCTCGAGCTGAAAATGGGCGGCGAAAAATAATAGACCTGTTTGGTAACCGTAGAAGTGCCGTATTGCGCAGGACTTTTGGCGCGGGGCGAAGTGCGGATACCGCCGCAATACTTGATGTATTGCAAGGGAGACTCACAAAGCCCTGTGTCAAAAGGACAAGCAAGACGGTGCTTCGGAGGTTATCGAACAGGTCTAATTATACAACGGCGGCATACCCTTGCCGCTTGTTTGTTAAAGAGGAACGTCGAGAAATGAAAGAAATATTCAACGGCTATTTTGACAACCGCGAATTATCGTGGCTTAAATTCAACGAAAGAGTTTTGGAGGAAGCGGAGGACGAAGCCCTGCCCCTAATGGAAAGGCTCAACTTCGTTTCGATATATTGCAGCAACCTTGACGAATTTTTTATGGTAAGAGTGGGCTCTCTTCACGACCAGACCATTGTCAAGGAAAGCAAAAAGGACAACAAATCCGGTATGACCCCCGCCGAGCAGCTTTCAAAGATAGCGAAAAGGACCAACGAGCTGCTTCCGAGAAAGGAAAAGGCGTACAAGGATATAATAAGAGGGCTCAAAAAGCTCGGTATCGAGCAGGTGCACCCCGATAAGCCCCGCAGCAAGGAGGAATCCGATTTTTTGGAGACATACTTCAAAAAAGAAATTCTCCCCCTGCTCTCCCCCACCGTGGTGGATAAGACGCACCCAATGCCCTTTGTGAAAAACAAGGAGCTGTACGCGGGTATCTCGCTCAAGCCTCACGGAGATTCCAAGCACACCGTTCTCGGAATCGTTCCTCTTACCGCCTCCGATATATTTGAAAGGATAGTTTACCTGCCCTCCGAGGATTCCGTGCGCTTTCTTCTTATCGAGGACCTTATTCTGCACTTTGTGGAGCTGGTTTTCCCCAATTTTGAAGTGACCGGCCGCAATATATTCCGTATCACAAGAAACGCGGACATAGACGCAGACGAGGCTCTTTTCGACCACGACGTGGATTTCCGCGACATTATGGAGGAATTGATAAAAAAGCGCAAGAAGTTAGCGCCCGTGCGAATTGAGCTGCTGGCGGAAAACGGCGAGATAGACAAGGAGCTTTTGGCTAAAAAACTGGGACTCGACTTGGGCGGCGATTTTATTTTCGTACAGCACTGCCCCTTAGACTTCGGCTTTGTGGGAGCTCTTCGAGACAAGCTTGAAAGCAAAAGCGATCTGTTTTTCAGCGAGCTGTCTCCCCAACAGTCCGCTATGATAAAGGAGGGCGTTTCCGTAATTAAACAGGCGGAGCAGCAGGACCTGCTGCTGTTTTACCCCTACGAACGCTTTCAGTCCTTTATTTCACTGCTGGAGGAAGCCTCTGCGGACCCGTCGGTGGTCTCTATAAAGATAACCCTTTACCGTGTGGCGCGGGACAGCAAGATAGTAAACGCCCTCATACGCGCCGCGGAGGCGGGAAAGGACGTGCTGGCGCTGGTGGAGCTGCGCGCCCGTTTTGACGAGGAAAATAACATCGGCTGGTCAAAGCGCCTTGAGGACGCGGGCGTTACCGTGATCTACGGGTTGGACACCCTTAAGGTGCATTCAAAGCTTCTGCTCATTACTCGGCGTATCGGCAACGAAATAAAGTATATAACACAGGTAGGCACGGGAAACTATAACGAGCGCACCTCCAAGCTTTACACCGACCTTACCCTCATAACCTCGGACAAGGAATTCGGCGCGGACGCCTCGCTGATATTCAACAATCTCTCCTTAGGCACGGCAGTGGAAAGCAGCTCTACTCTGTGGGTAGCGCCGAACTGCCTTAAATCGCGGGTGGTGGAAATGATAGACCGCGAGATAACCTACGGCGCTGAGGGGTATATCGGAATAAAAATGAATTCCCTTACAGATATCGACATTATACAAAAGCTGTCCGAAGCCAGCAAAAAGGGCGTTAAGGTACAGCTCATCATTCGGGGTATCTGCTGTCTTGTGGCGGGAATAGAGGGCTGCACCGAAAACATAACCGTCACCTCTATCGTAGGCAGATTTTTGGAGCACAGCCGAATTTATATTTTCGGCAAGGAGGACAGACGGAGAATCTACATAAGCTCCGCCGATTTTATGACCCGCAATACCGAAAAGCGGGTAGAGGTGGCTGCGCCCATTAAGAACCCCGCTATACAGGAGCGGCTGACGGATATTTTCAACACCATGCTGCGGGATAATGTAAAGGCAAGAGTTCAGCTCCCCGACGGCACCTACGTCAGAAAATCGCTTGCCGAGGGCGAGGAGCGATTGGATTCTCAGCTTTATTTTTACGAACAGGCGTACAATAATCAAGACAAGCCGCAGGAGAAACCCGACAAAAGGCTTTTGGGCAAAATTAAGGATCTCTTTAAAAAGTGAAAGGAAAAGATAAAATGAAGCTTCTTGTAATAGACGGAAACAGTATAGTAAACCGCGCCTTTTACGGCATTAAAGCCCTTTCCAACAAAAAGGGGGTCTTCACAAACGCCATAACGGGTTTTTTAAATATACTGTTTAAATTACAAAACGCCTTTAATCCCGACTGTATCGCCGTTGCCTTCGACCTAAAGGCTCCCACCTTCAGACATAAGCTTTACGGTGAATACAAGGGTACAAGAAAGCCAATGCCCGAGGAGCTCGCCATGCAAATGCCCTATGTCAAGGAAATTCTGAGGGCAATGGGCATAAGAATAGTTGAAAAGGAGGGGTGGGAAGCCGACGACATTTTGGGAACGCTTTCCCATGCCGCCGAAGCCGCAGGACACACCGCCATAGTCGCCACAGGGGACCGTGACAGCTTTCAGCTTATCACGGACAAGGTTTCGGTCAACCTTGCGGGAAACAAGGAGGACGTTCTTTATACTCCCGCGGAGATCAAGGAAAAATACGGCGTTTCACCCATACAGATGATAGAGGTAAAGGCGCTTATGGGCGATTCAAGCGACAATATCCCCGGAGTAAAGGGCATAGGTGAAAAGACTGCTCTTGACCTTATCCAAAAATACTCCGATGTTAAAAGCATTTATGATAATATAGACGGGCTCGGGCTCTCGCCTAAGCTCAGGCAAAAGCTTGAAGACGGCAGGGAAAGCTGCTTTATGAGCCGCGAATTGGGCACTATCGCCCTCAACGCCCCCATAGATACGGATACAAAGGCTTATATCCCCGAGGAGCGCGACGAGGTTAAATTAGCGGAAATTCTGACCGAGCTTGAAATGTTCTCGATACTGAAAAAGCTCAATATTGCTCCCGAAAATATTAAAAAAGCCAACGAAGCGGTTTCTGCGGCGGCAATTCAAAGGGCTGCCGAACATGAAAACGCGGCGGAGGGAACCGTGCTCGATAAAAACGGCTTCGACGTTATGCTTAAGGACGGCGCTCTGATCGTCTGCGGCGGCGGAAAAGCGCAAAAATACGGCGAGGACGAAATAAAAGCCTTCCTTGAAAACGACTCCGAAAAACGCACCTTTGACCTAAAGGGGCTTTATTCCTACGCTATACCTAAGGGAATAAAGATAAAAAACGCTTCCTTTGATACCACCCTAAGCGCCTACCTGCTCAACGTAAGCTCCTCCGATTACAGCCTGCCGCGGCTTTGCGCCGAATACGGGGTAGAAGCGGCCGAAGGCGGAGATGAGCTTCCCCGCTGTCTTTATGAGCTCAACACAAAGTTAGCGGGCAGAATAAAAAGCGAAAAGCTGGACAGGATACTTGACGAAATAGAGATACCCTTGGCGGAGGTCCTTACCTCAATGGAGCTGGAGGGCGTTAAGGTGGACCCCGAGGGTATAGACAGCTTCGGAAAGGAGCTTGAAGCTAAGATCGCTCTGACCGAGCGGCAAATTTACGACGAGGCGGGCGAAAGCTTCAACATTTCCTCTCCCAAGCAGCTTGGCGTGATCCTTTTTGAAAAGCTCCGCCTGCCCAGCGGAAAGAAGACCAAAACAGGCTATTCCACCAACGCCGACGTTTTGGAGGGTCTTATGGATATGCACCCGATAATCCCGCTCATTTCCGATTACAGAGCCTTTACAAAGCTTCAATCCACATATGTCAAGGGACTTAAGGAGGCTGTCGGAGAGGACGGACGTATCCACTCCACCTTTAAGCAGACAGAGACCCGCACGGGCAGAATAAGCAGTGCGGAGCCCAATATACAGAACATTCCCGTGCGCACCGAGCTGGGAAAAAATATGCGCCGATTTTTTACTGCCAAGGAGGGCTGCCTCCTGATAGACGCGGACTATTCACAAATCGAGCTCAGAGTACTGGCTCACCTTGCCAACGACAAAATAATGCAGCAGGCGTTTCTAAACGGCGACGATATACACACCATCACCGCTTCTCAGGTATTTAACCAGCCCGTGGACTGGGTCACGCCCGAGCTCCGCTCAAGAGCGAAGGCGGTCAACTTCGGCATCGTTTACGGCATAGGCGCTTTTTCTCTCTCCAAGGACACAGGCGTTTCCGTGGCGGAGGCGAAGCGCTATATCGACGCCTATCTCGCAAAATACAACGGGGTTGACGCATTTATGAAGCTGACCGCCGAAAACGCAAAGAAAAATCTTTATGTTGAGACAATGTTCGGCAGGCGCAGATATATCCCCGAAATAAACGCCTCAAACAAAATAGTCCAGGCGGCTGCAAAGCGCGTTGCCATGAACACGCCCATACAAGGCACTGCGGCGGATATTATAAAGCTTGCCATGATAAAGGTGTATAAAAGGCTGGCGGCTGAGGGGCTGCCCGCAAGGCTTATTTTGCAGGTGCACGACGAGCTGATAGTGGAAGCGGAGGAGAGCTGCGCCGAAGCTGCGGCGGCAATACTAAAGGAGGAAATGGAGGGCTGCGTAAAAATGGCGGTTCCTCTTACCGCCGACGTCAAGATAGGCAAAACGTGGTTTGACACCCATTAAAAAAGGAAAACAGCCTTATGAAAAATATTCTTATAATCTGCACCTCAAACAAGACCCGAAGTCCCATGGCAATGGAAATAGCCAACCATATCGCCGAAAAAAGAAACGCGCCCTATACCTTTAAAAGCGCGGGTATGGCGGTCGTGGGCAACAATATAGACGAAAACGTCCGCGAGGTGCTTAAGGAAATAGGCATAGAGACCGCTCATCTTCCCACTCATATTTCGCAATACGATATAGACAGCTTTGACGCTCTCCATGTTATGACCCAAAGACAAAAAATAACATTGTGCTCCTATGTGAAAAACAGGAATATTGAAAACAAAATCACCGTGCTCGGCATAGAAGACCCCTTTTACAAAGGTATCGACGCTTACAGAAGCGTTAGAGACCGTCTCGTGGAGTTTTACAGCGTTTACATAAAGGGTGAATCTGATGGATAATACTACAGCCGCAGTAATAGCGGAAATGGAAAAGCAGTGCTTCCCTTTCGAGCCGTGGAGCCTCGAAAGCGTAAAAGCCGCCTTACAAAGAGACGATACTCTTTGTAAGGTGCTTTTTGACGAAGCTGACCGACCTGTGGGTTATTTTATCGCCGCTTCAAGCTTTGAGGAAGCGGAGCTGTACCGCATAGCCGTGCTTCCCTCCCTCCGCCGAAAGGGCTTGGGAGAAAGGCTGATGAGAGATTTTTTAAACGTCTGCCCCAAGGAGACCGAAAGGATATTTTTAGAGGTAAGAGAAAGCAACGCGGCGGCGATCGGGCTTTATGAAAAAAGCGGCTTTAAAATGATAAACAGACGGAAAAATTACTACGGCAGCGAGGATGGATTGATCTTTTGTCTGGAAAGGATATGTAAATAAAGGGATATCTCATTTCAAAAATTGATAATTGACAATTGACAATTATTACGGCAAAAAAAACGACCCGTTTCCGACAGGTCGTTTTTTACAGCCCATTTTTACGCCGTAATAATTATCGATTGTGAGTTTTCCGAAAAAAATTCGTTTAATTTATAAAAAATAACGGGAGGAGGTAAAGCCGTGGAGGATAACGGCAGCAAATACTACCTGCGCTATCTGGAGGGCGACGACGAGGGTATCGCCGATATCGTGCGCGCTTATAAGGACGGACTGATATTTTTTATAAACGGTTACGTTAAAAATATTTACGTTGCCGAGGAAATAACGGAAGACGTGTTTTTTCGTCTTATGGTGAAAAAACCGCCGTTTACGCCCAAATACAGCTTTAAAACCTGGCTGTATTCGATCGGAAGGAATATGGCGGTGGATTACATCAGAAAAAAATCAAAAAGCAGGGAGATTTCGGACACAGAAAGAATAACTATAGAAGCGGACGAAATAAGCCTTGCGGACAGAGTTATAAGAAACGAAGACAAGATCGCGCTGTACCGAGCGCTGTCCAAGCTTCCCGACCGTTACGAGCAGGTTTTGAAGCTGACTTTTTTGCAGGGCTTCACCAATGAGCAGGCGGGAAAAATAATGCACAAAACAAAGCGGCAGATAGAAATGCTGATATACAGAGCAAAGCAGGCGCTGAAAAAACAGCTTGAAAACGACGGCTTTTCCTACGAATCCGTTTAGAAGGGAGGACGGCTATGAAAACAGATGAAGAAATGATAAAAAGCCTGTTCAAAAGACGGGACGAGTATTATGAAAATATGAAAAGCTCCGAAGCAAGAGGCGGCGGAAAAGCCGCGCTTAAAACTGTGGGAGCCGTATTGCTCCCCTTTGCGGCTGCCGCGGCGGTCGTTCTGACGCTGGTCGCGGTGCAGCAAACCGTTATAAAAAACGATATCGATCTGACCGACAGCGTTAGCTTGGAGCCCGACGACGGTATCGCGCCGTCAGAGGATAACGGGATAAGCGCCAATGAGCTTATAAAGCTGTACGAAAGCGACAGAAGCCGGCTTTCGGAGGATTTTAAGGCACTTGAGTTTACCTATACTCCGATGTGCATTTCATATAACGGAAAATTATACAAAAGCGAAAGCTACATGACCTCGAAATATACAGCCTACGGTGACTTCGCCCCCGCCGCCGACAAGGAAGCATGCCGCTACTCCGCCGCAGGTACGGCAAGGCTCGCCGACCTCACGGCTGCGTCTGACGACAGCGAATGTACCGTATTCGACGTGGTGGGAAAGCCCGAATGCAAGGCTGTCATAATTAACGGCGTCATCGAGCTTTACCGCGAAATGGGACCCGCCGTACAAACTGTGCGCGGGATCGATTTTGAGATCATGTATCTCCATAAAACCTCCGAACGCTGTTACGCCACACGGCTGCCTGTTTTGCAGGAGGGGGAAAGCATAATATACAGGGCTTATGACATTTCGGGAAATCCCGTTACGGACACCTTTATTCTTTATACCCCCGAATTAACGGGCATATACAGCGAATACGCCGTTTGGGAGGTCAAGGGAGAAGTGCCCTACGAACTGCTCGGCGAGTATCCTGCATTCGAGCCGGTGACCTTGGATCAGTTTATCCGCCTGTGCATAGACGCGGCGGACGATAATACCCTGCTGAGCTACCATAGACTTAACGAAGCATTAGATGAGCTCAAAGTCGAGGAGCCGTTTGAAAAGCTCATACATTCGACGGCAGACAATAAAGAGCTTACGGGAATAACGGTCGAAAACAGCTATCAGCTTTACTATGCGTACGAAAGCGGAACGGAATTCGCCGTGGAGATTTACGACGACTCGGACGGCGCCGTTCTGACCAAGATCGCCACCAACGAAAGCATGGAGCTGAAGGACATAACCTATCTGTATTCCTTCATGGACGATTCGCAGACTACCGGGGAAGCGAGCAGCGGCAGCATTACCTACAGCCGTTTTAAAAGCCTTGTGGAACAAATGAACAACGGCAGTCTTACCGCGGAGAACATTATCGCCGCAGGCGGCATAGTTTGGACCGACGATCCTCATCGCTTCAGCTTCCGCCTTGAAGAACAGGACGCGGATTATTTTATTACCGCCGTGGTCGGAAACGACGGCAGAGTGCAGTATTTTACCGCGTCAACCAACACCTTAAATTCGGAAAGCTTTGCAATAAACACGGTCAGCGCGTTTGAGAAGCTTTTCGGAAAATATAAAGAGAACGAAAATGTTTATATAACCTACGCCGAACTTTTAGACATATCCGAAAAGGCGGCGGACGGAACGCTTACACCCGAGCTTATTGAGGAGCTTGGTGCGTCGCCTTTGAAAAACGGAAAATACGCCCTTTATTACGATCTGTACTCGGAGGTCTATTTTAAAACGGAAATATCCTTCTTTTCGGACGGCAGACCGACCACCGCGGTCATCGTAAATATTGAAACCTCGGAGGAGCTGGATCTGACGGAAGGCAAAAGCAGCACAATGAGATTTATCGCCGGCTATGAGGAACAGGCATATATGTGGTATACAAACACTATACAGCATATCGATTATTCCGAGCTGAAAAATATAGCCGAAATGGCAAAAAACAAGACCCTTACCGTAAAATACGCGGAAAGCATAGGCGCAAAGCATACCAATGACGGTACGCAGGACTGCTCCCTGTTTTACAGCAATGAAAGCTTTAATTTTGACATTTACATTTCGGCGACCGCAAGCGATGGGATAAAAAGCGTAACGCTTATAAACACTGTTTTCAAATACCGCGGGGACAACGGAATAAATCTTGTGACACAAGCGGATATACTTGATCAATATTTGGATCGGTATACGGTAAGTATGGACGATATTCGTGCAATTGCCGAAAAATGCGGCAGAGGCGCTGTTACCTTTGAGGATTTTATAAACTTGAATCCGTGGCAGACCGCCTCCTGCGCTCTTGTGGAAAACGAGACTGATAACACGTTTGAAAGCGTATACACCACTGTTTATGAGCTTTACTGCGGGAAATACAAGCTTTCTGCAACAGAGATCAACGGAGAGATCAAAAAGGTATTTTTAAGCTATGTTTTCGATACCGTTGACGTAGGCATAGACCTTATGACCGAGTACGGCCGTTTGGAGATATTTTTGGGGAACGAGCCCTTCCCCGACGTATATACTCTTGAGCCGATCACCGACAGACAGCTTGACGAGCTGACGGATATAATCCGTTCGGGAGATTATACCGAAAGAGACAGATGTAATTATAACAAGATCGAAAATTATATTTTGAAAAACACCGATCATCTTATAAGCGGAGCTTTTTACGACGAATACCGTATAATTTACGAAAAGAACGGCAAAAAGTACGTTATAGCCTACAGCGACGCGCTTTTCGAGACGCGCGGCTTGGAGATAAGAGACGACAGCGGCAAAAGCCTCGATCTTCTGAACGACCTCGATAGCCTGGAGGATTTTCTCGAGGACGGCGTTTATGATTGGGTATATTATTGATAAAAAGTATAAAAAACACCCCAAAACCCATCCAAGCCACACCAAAACGATGTGGCTTGGAATTTTTTCTGACAAAACAAAAATACAAACACCTTATTCCGTAAAACTCAAAGCAAAAAAGACTTCCCAACAACCATAAAAAGTGCTATAATATAATCACAAAAAAGCAAAAAAACAGCACCGAAAAGGTGAAAAAAATGCGCGGCAAAATAGAAGTAGTACTCAGCGTTGAACGACTGATCACTCCAAGCGGATTATGTATGTAGGACAGGCAATGGGGAAATCCAATCTTATCAAAAAAGCAGCCCGAATGAAAACAGACAAGCGTTCACAGCCGCAAATAAAAAACGGAGATATACTGC